>JBGPJK010000008.1:0-32796 GCA_041485425.1 Terriglobia bacterium
TTAGGAAACCGCTGCTCTATCCATCTGAGCTACGGGGCCACTTCTCGTAACAGGTGGGACGACCCCAGTTTACAGCAACCGAAACTTGCGGAGAGTCTGAATCTGCTGCCCATTCGTGCCCAACTCACCCACACAGCATTCGACCACGCTGATTGTGTGCCCGCCTCGGAGCGGCTGATGGCGGCTATTTTCCAGCACGCCAGTGAACCATCCCGCATCTGGAAAGAGAAAAAGAAGAGGCACAAAATCTCGGAGGAGTGCCCTATTGAATCGTGGTCGGACACCCGCGGATGGCACCAACCGCGCCGAGACGAAAGCACCTGTCCGCCCTGCAGGAAATGGGAAAGCGCGCCCTCAGCGCCCTATCACGTATCATGGAGCCAGCCATGCGGCTACTGTTTGACATCTTTGCCCAAACCTTGCGCACGCTTTGGGCCCATAAACTGCGTTCTTTCCTGACCATGTTCGGGATTGCCTGGGGTGTCGGCTCGTTGCTCCTGCTGGTGGGCTTGGGCGAAGGATTTCGCTCGGGCAACAAGAAGCAGTTCGACTCGATCGGGGAGAACGTGATGTTCATCTGGTCGGGCCGCGCCCCCGCAGTCGAAGGCAGCTTCACCGCATTGCGGCAGTATTACCTGACCTACAAGGATTATCTGGACATCCAGGCGGAAGCGCGCGACGTGAAGCTGTGTGCGCCTGTGATCTCGCGCGGCGACATTCGCGCCGTAAGCGATTTCTTTACCAGCAGCGGGCAATTGATGGGGGTGCCTGCCGACATTAACCAGATCCGCTATCTGCCGATCGGGGACGGGCGCTGGATCAACCAACTCGACGACACGCAGAAGCGGGCGGTCATCGTACTCGGCGATGAAGCCCGCCGCCTGCTGTTTCCGGGCCGCCCGCCCATCGGCAGCACCCTGCTGTTGAATGGCATCCGCTTCCAGGTGATCGGGACACTGCAGCGTATAGGCCATGGTGAAAACAATACTATGAACCTGCGGGTGTTCATCCCGTTTCACACCATGCAGCAGTTCTTCCCGCCGATGAACGTGGGCGATGTACAGGATGCCATAAGCTTTGTCAATTACCAGCCCAAGACCCGGGCGCTGCACGAGACAGCCCGCCTGGAGGTGCACAAGATCATTGCCCGCAACCACGGGTTCGACTACCACAATCTGGATTCCTTCGACGAGTGGGATACGATCAATACTGTGGATCAGGTGGGAAAGATCTTTGACGCGATGAACCTGTTCCTGGGCAGCGTTGGCTTGGTCACCCTGGCTCTGGGCGCGATCGGCATCATCAACATCATGCTGGTGGCGGTCGCCGACCGTACCCAGGAGATCGGCTTGAGGAAAGCGCTGGGAGCCACCAACCGTAGCATCATGTTCCAGTTTTTCAGCGAAGGCGCATTTCTCACCTTGCTCAGCGGTGGCATCGGCATTGGCGGGGCGGCGGCGTTGATGGCCGCTTTATCTACACTGCCCCAACCTCCAGGTTTCGACACCCCGAAGTTAGTGCCCGCTACGGCGGCGCTGGCCATGGGCTGTCTCGCCTTTGCCGGCGTGATTGCGGGGCTCTATCCAGCACGCAAAGCGGCCATGCTGCAACCGGTGGAGGCCCTCCGCAGGGAATAAGTATGAATCGCGATCTCCTGCAACAAGCCTACGGAGCCATGCGCCATGACCTGCGCAAGACCGTGCTGACCATGCTCGGCATGGCTTGGGGCATCGCCACCGTGGTTCTGCTGCTGGCTTACGGCGAGGGCTTTGGGCGCGCCATTCAGAACATCTTTCAGAGTTTCGGGGCCAAGGCAGTAGGCGTGTTTCCGGGACGGACCTCGCAGCAAGCCGGCGGCAACAAAGCCGGAGTGCAGGTTCGGTTCACGGATGACGATATCGAACTGCTTCGCAACGTGGTGCCACTGATTCGCCACATCTCGCGCGAGTCCGACAAGCAGTGCACAGTGGCCCATGAAACCCGCTCGTTTTCGCTTCCGGTGACCGGCATCGATCCTTCGGTGCAACAGATCTGGAACCTCGACATGGGAGAGGGCCGCTTCCTGAACGACGAGGACAACCTCAGCCACGGCCGCGTCGCCGTGATTGGCTCGGAGGCCAAGGAGAAACTTTTCTCCGGGATGGCGGTGCTCGGCGATTACATTCGGGTCGACGGCATCAGCTTCCAGGTGGTTGGCGTCGTTCAGGCTCGCATGCAGGAGGGCGATAGCGACATTAATCGTCAGATTTATGTTCCATATAGTTCAATGGATGTGCTGCAGGACACGCACTACCTTGGCGGCATCTGGCTCGATTTCGAGGGCATGGACCACGAGCGGCTCACCAAGGTGATCCGCGACTCGCTGGCGCTGGCCCATGGCTTCAAGCCCGACGACCAGCGCGCCGTCTTTGTCTTCGACGCCCAAAAACAGCTTGCGCAGTTCAACATCATCACCCTGGGACTGAAAATCCTGCTCGCGTTCATTGGGACCATCACGCTGGGTATTGGGGGCGTGGGGTTGATGAACATCATGCTGGTCTCGGTGACCCAGCGCACCCGGGAAATCGGGGTCGAGAAAGCGCTGGGCGCCCAGAAGCGGCACATACTGTTCCAGTTTCTGGCTGAGGCACTAGTCATCACGGCGGTCGGTGGTTTCTTCGGAATCCTGCTGTCCTATATTGTTTCGTTTTCGGTGGGCACGCTCACTCTTTACAGCGCCATGGCCACGCATGCCGAAGCCGGTGATATCCACCTGATCGTGGCCCCAAAGATTCTCTTGATTGCTACCGCCATCCTCGCACTTGTCGGCGTAGCCAGTGGAATGTTCCCCGCCGTCCGCGCCGCCAACCTCGACCCGATTGAAGCGCTACGCTACGAATAGGCCCACGAAGATATTGAACGCACAGGCCGCAGACGCCGCAGAATTAAACAGTGCGACGCAGGGCCGTTCTCAGCGGCCTCTGCGGTTTGTCTCCCCGCACTCTGCGGTTTAAGATTTGTCAGTTTTTCACGCTGGGCAAGAACCGCGGCGCCTGGCGCACCTTGGTCGTCTGCTCGAATCCGTAAGCGATCTTCAACAAGGTGGGCTCACTCCATGCCCGTCCGAAAAACGAAATCCCCACCGGCAGGCCCGATACGAATCCCGCTGGCACGGTGATATCAGGGTATCCGGCGACGGCAGCCGCATTCGAACTGCCGCCCGCCGCGTGATCACCGTTCACCAGGTCGGTGAGCCACGCTGGACCGGCCGTAGGCGCCACCAGCGCATCCAGGTTGAACTTGTCCATCACCGCATCGATGCCTTCCTTGCGCGAGAGCCGGTGATTGGCCTCCAGCGCATCCAGGTATTCCTTGCTGGTCAGCGGGCCCTTGGCTTGGGCTTTGATGAAAATGTCTTGCTCAAAGTACGGCATTTCTTTGTCGCGGTTGTGGTCGTTGAACTCGATAATCTCCTGCAGCGAATGCACCGGCGCCCCCGGCCCCAGGTTCGCCAGGTAAGCGTTGAGATCGGCCTTCAGTTCGTACAGAAGCACGGTGAATTCGGTGTCGTCGAATTTTCCGTGCGTGGGCAGGTCGGCCGGCTCCACAAGTTCTGCCCCCGCCCGTTTCATCGCGTCGAGCACATTGTTCATCAATGCGTCCACCGCATCGTTGAACCCGAAATACTTGCGCGCTACCCCAAGCCGCACTCCCCGCAGCCCGTTCGGATCCAGAAAGCGCGTGTAGTCGCTCTGCCCCTTTCCGCTACTGTCTGCGCTCGCGCTGTCGCGCGCATCCATCCCCGCCAGCGTAGCCAGCAGAATCGCGGCATCCCGCACTGTCCGCGCCATGGGACCGGCGGTGTCCTGACTGTGCGCGATCGGAATGATCCCGGACCGGCTGATCAAACCGAGCGTCGGCTTGATGCCTACCAGTCCATTGGCTGAGGCTGGGCAGACCACCGAGCCATCCGTCTCCGTGCCCACCGCCACGGCGCAGAAATTAGACGCGGCCGCCGCGCCTGACCCCGAACTCGATCCGCAGGGATTGCGATCGAGCGCGTATGGATTCTTGGTTAATCCTCCACGGCCGCTCCAGCCGCTGGTCGAATGGCTCGATCGAATGTTCGCCCACTCGCTGAGATTGGTTTTTCCCAGGATAACCGCCCCGGCCGCGCGCAACTGCTGCGCCACGAAAGAGTCCCTTGCCGGACGTGACCGCAGCAGGGCCAGCGACCCTGCCGCCGTCATCATGCGGTCCGCGGTGTCGATGTTGTCTTTGATCAGCACGGGAACACCGTGCATGGGACCGCGCGCCCCTTTCTCCTTGCGTTCTTGGTCGAGGGCCTCCGCGATAGCCAGCGCGTCCGGATTCACTTCGATCACGCTGTTCACCGCCGGCCCCTGCCTGTCGATGCCCTCGATCCGCGCCAGGTACTTCTCGGCCAGCGAACGCGCCGTGAACTTGCCGGACTCCATCCCTTGCTGAAGCTCGGCGACGCTGACTTCGTCCAGTTCGAATGGCGAGACCTCCGGCGCCGGCAGCAAAGGTGGTGACCACTCGCGAGCACCCGCCAAAGCCGGCAGCACGGCGGCACTCAAGCCAGTGAGCAGGCTGGTCTGCAGGAAACGCCTGCGTCGCGGCGCTTGACAATCGGGGACAAGGTCTTTGTTTGGGTTCAAGCTCATTTCTCCTTCGGAAAGAAACGAAATTATAGGCGATGAGCAGGCAGACATCCGACAGGGAATTGGGTTGTGCCCAGCAAAACAGCGGAACGAAGCGGTCGCTCCGGTCCCCGCTTGGGCCGGACGCAAAAAGGCAGCGCCCTCGCGCTGCCTTCCGTTTCTGAATTCCCTTCGGGCTAGATGAACATTTCGTCCTGCGGAACGCTGACCCCGCTGCGCTGACGGCGCCTTGCGCCCATCAGAAACTCCAGTGCCGCAGTCACGCCCTGCAGCACTCCCGAAAGCTGCCGCACCGGCGAGATTACCGTCTTGTGGACCATGTCCGTGGTCTCTTCTACGCGATCAATGGTGCGGCTGAGCAACTCGTCGGCGCGAATCACCTGCAACCGGGCACGGTCGATGACATCACTGACCGTGGCGTCCAGTCGCTCCATTTGGCTGCGAACCAGCGTGGTCGATTCACTGACGTTGTTGATCGCAATCTCGATCTTGGGCCGTAACTCGATCAGCATGGAGTGCGCGATCTCCGCGGTGGGTAACACCTTGGTCTTGACCTCAGTGGCCAGTGCCTCCATGCGTTCGCTGGTTTTCCGCAGGGCCAGGTACATGGCGATGAGAATAAACGCCTGAATTACCACTGCGGCCATGGTCACGGCGATCGAGATGGTAAGGAGGTTCTCCATAAGCGTTACTCCGCTTCACAGTAGTATTGGTCTGGTCCTGCGGAGAATCACTGCATCACAGATTTTTCGCGCCGCCGCCTTCTGTCGTAGTCGCTTCCTGATAGGCCTGCCGGCCGGCTTCATAGGCGGAGCGGAACTGTTCCTTCTGCTGATTCAGGACGTCCTTGCCCCGATCCACCCAATCGGAAGCTTGGTCCCGAGCCTGGCGTGCGCGCTCACGCACGAACTCGCGGCCTTCCTCCGCTCTCGAGCGTATGGCTTCCCGGGTCTCGTTGCCGGAACGCGGCGCATACAAAACGCCCGCGAGCGCGCCAATGCCCAAGCCCGCAAGAAACCACAGAAAACTGTTGCCCTCTCTGTCGGACATAACATCCACCTCCAGCGATTATTGCTGACTAATCGGATGGTAGCACCCGCTCTGGCGAAATACAATTCGCGGAGTTTTTGGGTAGTGGGTCAGTCTGACAGACTGACCCACTACCAGTTTTTGACCGCCCTTCCGGCCTCGTGGGTGGCTGGCGGTTATAGGCTCTTGTAGGCAGGCCGCGCAAGCGAGACAATGTCAACGGAAACAGGAGGCCCTGTGTCACCCAAATATCGCCAACCTGGATACCAGGACCGCGGCGAAGAGCGCCAGCAGAAACAATCGACCGAGAAGCCGGCCAAGCGAGACAACACTTTTGGTCCGCGCCCCATCCAGATGCCCGGCACGCGCGCCATCTCCCGCTGCTCTCAGTGCGGCGCCGTGCTGCAGTCGCTCACCGAGCCTGTCGGCCCATGCCCCAAGTGCGGATTTGATCTCCACTCCTGCAAGCAGTGTACTTACTTCGATCCCTCCAGTCGCTTTGAGTGCATGCAGCCCATCCCCGAGCGGGTTCCGCGTAAGGACGCGCTCAACGAATGCAGCTTTTACTCCATGCGGGTGATGGTGGAAAAAGAGACTTCCACGCCGGTTCCCGTCCGCCCCGACGATGCCCGGCGCGCCTTCGAGAATCTGTTCAAGAAGTAGCCGGCGCACATTTTCCGCCCGGGATGCTGCTCCCTCCCAACGGTCTGCGACATAGACATCGGTGATTGAGATCACACAGCAGTGTGCGAAATGACGCACTGGCCGCCCCTGACAGCAAATCCGCCGAGCCCACGCCGCGACTCGCTCGACCCCACGAACTCCCGTGTTTGGCAGCAGTTAGAAGAAAGCCGACCAAGTTTCCCCGGGGCCGTACGAGAATGGTCAGTCTCGTGCCCTCTCCTGTTTGAGGAGTGCAGATATGACCACGCAACCCACGAAGAACAGATCGAGTCTGTGGGCAGAGGAGAATGTGTTTCGTGATCTGCCTCCGGCTGTAGCGCGTGAATTGGAAGCAGTGGCAATCACCAACAGCTATCCCTCGGGAGCGGTCTTGTTCGCGGAAGCGCAGACTACGCGAGGAATCTTTGTCGTGCTTCGCGGCCGGGTCAAGCTTTCGGTCTGCGCCAGCGACGGCCGGACCCTGATTCTGCGAATTGCCCAGGCCGGTGAGGTGTTGGGAGTCGCGGCCGCCGTGTCCGGACGCGAGTATGAAGCCACCGCCGAGATCCAGGAGCCGTCCGAGATCGCCTTCATGCGCCAGAGCGATGTGCTGCGGCTCATGCGTCTTCACGGCGAGTTTGCCCTGTGGGTCACCCAGCAACTGAGCCAGAACTACAGTTCTACCTGCCGCGAGATTCGCAATCTTATGCTCTCCGACTCCGCCAGCGAAAAGCTCGCTCGTCTGCTGGTAGGATGGCTTGACCAGAATCCTGAATCCAAGCACCCTGGCCAGATGAAGCTGGCACTGACTCACGAAGAGATCGGCCAGATGATCGGCACTTCGCGCGAAACCGTTACCCGGATCTTCGCCGGATTCAAGAAACAGCACCTGATCCAGGTCAACGGGTCAACGCTCGTGATCCCCAACCGGGTGGCACTGGAGTCCCTGATCACGGCATAGGGCAATTCGGAACCGGAGCTTACGGTTTCTGCGTGGGTCGTAGCAGAACTTCACTGGCGAACGACTTGGGCGCCTGCGTCACCAGCATCGCGACCACGTGCGCCACATCCTCCGGTTGCAGCATCTTGCCTGGGTCCTTTCCGGTGTGCGGACTCAATGCTGTGGCGACTGATCCCGGGCAGACCACCGAGACCCGGATGCTATAGCCACGCAGTTCCTCCGCCACCGAGTAGCTCAACCCGTTCAGACCCCACTTGGAAGCAGCATAGGCGGCGCCATTCGGCAAAGGGTTCTTTCCCGCGAGCGAAGAAATATTGACGATGTGTCCGCCGCGCGCGCGCATCATCAGGGGAGCAAAGCTGCGAATGCAGTAGTACACACCCCGCAGATTCGTATTCAGGACTTTGTCCCACGAATCTGGCGGCATCTGGTGCAGCGGCCCGCCAAAGCCGCCAACCCCGGCATTGTTCACCAGAATGTCGAGGCGGCCGAAACTCCGTTCCACTCGGCCCGCGAGCCCTTCAACGGAAGCAAGATCCATCACGTCGCACTCGGCCACCTCCGACGCTCCCCCAGCCCGAGAAATGGCCTCGGCCGTGGACGCTAGAAGTTTTCGCGTGCGGCCGCACAGCACGACCACCGCTCCTAACTCTGCCAGCTTGCGCGCGATCGCGGCCCCGATGCCGCGTCCCGCGCCCGTAACTACTGCTGCTTGTCCCGACAACAAGTTGCCCTTTGCTTCCGCCATATCACAGCACCCTTTGCGCTACAGTTCCAGTTTGGGAAACCATCCAGTTTCACCCGTTTCCGCATCTTATCAGCGTAGATTTTATCGGGCCGGCAAGGCAAACTTGCCTTAGGCGAGCGACATACTTATAATCCGGCTCACCGGAACATCGCCTTGGCTGCCTTGTTGTGACAGGGAGGCGCGGGTTTTCCGAGCCCGTCGCATGGGCTTGCGACCCATGTTCTGAAAGCACCCCGGGGAGCTGGGCTCGGGTATGCCCGGGTCGATGTCGCGACGCTGATTTCCCGAACGTCTCAAGGAGCCATTCGAATGAAGAAGAGTCTCGTGGCGATTGTACTTGCGTGTGTGTGGGGGGCGGTTGGGCAGACCGTGCCGCCGCCGGCGCAACCCGCGGCATCACAACCGCAACAGCAGAAGAAAGAGATCAAGGATCCGGCGGAGTACAACGCCTACGTCGGCGCCGTGCAGCAGCAGGACGCCGCCGCCAAGATCAGCGGCCTGGAAGCGTTCCTGGCGCAGTATCCCAACAGCGTCATGAAGGAGGACGCGTTGGAGTTGCTGATGGGCTCCTACCAGCAGAGCGGCAACCAGACCAAGATGATGGATGCTGCCCAGCGTCTCCAGCAGGCGAATCCCAACAACGTGCGCGCGCTGGCGCTGCTCGCCTACACGAAGCGCACCTTGGCGCAGGCGGGCCAGAACCCCGGCCCGAATTTGGCCGACGCCAAGCAATATGGCGAAAAGGGTCTGCAGGCCCTGCAGATCTTCGCCAAGCCCGAAGGAATGTCGGATCCCGACTTCCAGAAGCTCAAGGAGCAGATGTCGGCCATCTTCAATTCCGCCGTCGGAATCGCCGCGCTGCAGGACAAGGATTACCCGACCGCCACCAAAGACCTTCGCGTTGCCGTCGATGCCAACCCCACCGATTTCAGTCTCGTCTACCCGCTGGCGCTCGCCTATCTCCAGTCCACACCACCGGACTACATCAATGGCATCTGGTATGCCGCGCGCGCTTCCGTGGTAGCACCCACGCCGCAGTATCAGCAGTCCATCGAAAAATATGCCAAGTCGCAATACGTGAAATACCACGCCGGCGACGATGGTTGGAGCGACGTGCTGGCCCAGGTCAAGGCTAGTCCGACGCAGCCGGCAGGATTCACCATTAAGCCGGCGCCCACCCCGGCCGAGCAGGCCGCAGCCATGATCAAGGACAAAACTCCCGAGCAGATCAAGGCACTGAGCTTCGCCGAGTGGGAACTGGTGTTGTCCGCGGGCACGCCGCAGGACGCCGACAAGGTTTGGAACCTGATCAAGGGCTTGTCGTTACAGATGGAGGGCACGGTGATCAAGGTTTCGTCCACCGAACTGCAGATCGCCGCCAGCTCCGACGATATCGAGAAGAACCGCGCCGATATCGTCCTCACCATGAATACCACCATCCCGCCCAAGCTCATGCCCAAAGAGGGTGGCATCCTTGATTTCGAAGGCACGCCCGTGTCTTACCAGGCCAATCCCTTTGTCATGAGCATGGAGAAGGGCACGCTGCTGACCAAGGCTGCTCCGCCGCCGCCCAAGAAGCCACCAGCCCGCAAGCGTCCCCGCGCCTAAACAGCAGATCAGTGCGGAATGAATGAAGGCAGCCCATCGGGGCTGCCTTTATGGTCTGGGCTTGTGTCGGGACGGGAATGTGCCCCGTTCCGCTCGATTGGGGGCTATTTGAAGAATCAGGGCTGCCGTTTTGTTTGGGCCAGGTTCTGGAGGGTACGGCCGGCGAATCTCCACTTTGGGGGCTTGACAAGCTTTCCGCCGTTCGGAGCTATACGGGAGACGGTTCACGCCGGGGGAGAGTGGCGTCGGTTGCGCGCAATCTCCGCGACAGATTTACCGCCAGCGAGCGGTAGAACCGTGATGCCAGATGAGGAAAGAGTTCAAATAGGTCCTCCAGACTCGACCACTCCAGCGCATAGGTCTCGACCTGTTCTTCGGCGCTCGCAGTTGCGCTGGCGACGCTGTTTTCGAGAAATGCCATGTCACCGCAAATCTCTCCCGGGTCGATCTGGGCGACGCGGGTTCCAGAGACGGTGATGTTGACCTTGCCGGCGGCCAGCAGGTACAACACCCTGGCCTGCTTTCCCTGTTCAACCAGTTTTTCCCCTTTCCTGAAGCTCTGTCGTTTGCTCTTGTCGAGGATGAGTGACCAGTCGTTGGGGTGAGATACTCCAGCCGGTTCTTGGCTGTCCGCAACACGGACACCTGCTGCTCTTGCGCCGATCCCGCTGGTTTGTGCATGGTTCCTCAGTGAGGTGCAGCGAAAAAGAGGATAGCAGACCATAAGCTTCATGGTTCGCAGCGGGCATTTCCGGGTTCCGCCATGGTAACTGGAAGCAAGACGTTTTCCTCGGGGTTGGAGCACTACGACTTCTGGTAGTAAACGTCGAGCTTCAGTACTATGGCGCCCACCTATTCAAGTATTGGCCTCCCTGGATGGGTTACGCTGAGAAGCCCGGTGGGCTTGGATCTCGGGGAGCTTTTCCCTCTGGTGATTCTCCAAGAGGTCCCAGTGGCGAAGAATGTTCGGCGTGATCCTTCGGCGGCTTTGGTACGCCCGAGCTGGGCGCCCGCCTCTATTTTGAGGAGTTGAGAAAGCCGCGTTACTATTCAGGCAGAGCTAGCTGAATTAAAGAAGCGACTTCCGTCGAATCAGCGCCGTCCGGTAGCGGTTTATCAGTTGTCCTTCCGGAGGAGGAATATGAAGTTTTCGTGGGTGTCTATGCTCATCCTTCTTTCCGGGATGCTCCTGCCAACCGCGCAGGGCCGTACTTCTGATAACGGAGTCGTGCAGGGCACAGTGATGGATCCTAGCGGGGCCGTACTACCCAAAGCAACGTTAAGGCTGGTAAGCGCGGCAAGCGGATACGACCGAACCGCATCCACTGACGAGGAAGGCCACTACCGCTTCGACCATGTGCCGGTCGCGGAGTTCACGCTGCGGATTGAGGCAACCGGGTTCACCCCCGCAGATTATGCCGGCGAACTTCGCAATCCCTCGCCCATGTTGGTTAACATCCAGTTTAAAGGCGTTTCTTCATCCCAGCAGATTACCGTCGTGGAAGGTATTCCCGAGGTGGGATCCTCCGCCACGCACTTTGAGCTGGACGATGAAGAACTGGATAAGATGCCGCCCGCGCCGCCCGCAACTGCTCTGGCTGCGGTTGTCGAGTCCGTGCCTGGCGTCATTCCCGAGGAGAATGGGCGGATCCACGTGCGGGGTTCGGAGGCGCAGCCCCAGTATGTACTGGACGGCGTACCCATCTCCGACAACCTGACTGCCACATTTGCCTCTGCACCCGACACTGAGAACCTGCGCTCCACTCAAATCATCACAGGCAACTTTCCCGCCGAGTATGGTCAGCGAGTAGCCGGCGTCATCAACTTGAATACCAAGTCGGGGTTGGACACGCCCTGGACTGGCAGCGTCGCCCTGTCTGGCGGGTCTTTCGACAGCGGCGCGGTGGATGTCGAGGTCGGCGGTCACGTCAAGGACTTTGGAATATTCATAAGTGCAGACACGAGTCGCAGCCGTCGTTTCCTCGATCCGCCGGAGATTGCCAACTTCCATAACGCGGGCGGTCTTTCCCATTTTTTTTCCCGCTTCGACTGGGCGCCTTCCACCAAAGATGCGGTCCGCCTGACCTTGTCGACGAACGGCACAGATTTTCAAGTCTCCAACCTCGCGGAGCAAGAAGACGAGGGCCAGCGCCAGCGGGAGGAGTTACGCGACGATTACGAGGCCCTCAACTGGACCCATACCTTCAATAGCTACACCACGGGAGACGTCACACTGTTCCGCCGTTCCTCGACGGCCCGGCTGCTGGATCCGGGATTCACCGGCAAGCCCTTCTTCCTGGAGCAAAACCGCAGGCTGCGCAATGAGGGAATACGCGCCAACCTGGCCCGGGAATGGAAATGGCTCTCATTGAAGACGGGGATTGAAGCCCGCCGCCTTCCCCTTAACGAGCAATTCGCCTTGGCGGTGACCGACCCTGTAGATGTCGACCCTGAGTCCCCGGTTTCGCAATTCACCTTGGCCAACCCGTTCCTGTTCAACGCGGCCCGCGCCGGGTCGCTGCTTGCAGCCTGGGTCCAGGGGCGTGCCCGCCTCGGAGAGCACCTGACGGTGGACGTTGGTGTGCGGTTGGATCATTCTGATTTGTTGGTGCACGACAATGCGATAAGCCCTCGGATCGGTCTTGCTTATCGCATCAGCCGCACCAATACCACCCTGCACGCTTCCTACAACCGTCTGTACCAGGTTCCTCCACTGGAGAATCTCTTGCTGGCTACTTCGCCAGCCGTCGGGGCCCTGTCGACCGACCCGGAAAACCAACATGCTCTGGTGGGCGAGCGGCAGAACCACTATCAGTTCGGCTTTGAGCAGCAGTTTGGCAAGTATGTGCAACTCGGCGTTGTGCGATATGTGAAGAACATCAGGCACTCGGTGGATGACGAACAACTGTTCGCAACCAGCGTGATTTTTCCCGTGCAGCTTACCGCGGCTGACATCCGTGGGACCGAAGTGCGGCTGGACGTAGCGCCGCTGAATAGCTTACGGGTGTACGTCAGCTATGCCAATGCGCGAGCCACCGTGACCGGCCCTATTGCGGGAGGACTATTCCTGCAAGCAGAGGCCGGAGATTTGGGCGAATTTGGCGCAGGGAAGTTCGCCGCTGACCAGGACGAACGCAACGAAGCTCAATTCGGATTGACTTACACCCACAAGTCCGGTGCGTGGGCCACCTTCGGGGGCCGCTACGACAGCGGTATCCCCGCCGACTTCGACCCGGCCGAGTTCTCCTCATTTGACCCCAGGATCCGGTCCCAACTTGATCCCGTTCGTCTGCGCCTTAAGCCCAGGACCCTCCTCAACGCAGTGGCGGGCGTGGCCCTGTTTCGCGAGACCACTCACCCGATCTCGCTGCAAGTGGGTGTCAACAACCTGACCGACAAATTCTATCTGTACAATTTCCGCAGCATATTTTCCGGGACACACATCGGGCGTCCGCGGGAGATCGTGGCGCGCATCGAATTTCGTTGGAAAGCCCGCCACTGAAATCCAGAATTGGTTGAGCCGAAAGCGCGGGCTTCTCATGGACGGCAACCCGCCAGCAGGTTTTGCACCCAAGCCTTCACTCCTATCCAATCAGCCCTTGGCTCTCACATTTGCGGGGGATGTTATGAGTCCCTGCGCCCTGCCTGATACGGGGCGGCGGAGGGCCACCCTTTTGCCGGATCAGCGATGGGCGGACAGACAAAACGGTCGGCTTTGGCAGTTTTGCTGATAAGCCTCGCCGCCTAGCGCACGGCCTTCTTCTCGTAAGCCATCGGGCGGGCGCTGCGGGGCGGGCGCTTGATTCCATCGCGCAGTTGGCGGACGTCAATCTTCAATTCGTCGATGGTGCGGCTCAGGGTATTGCGGTGCATGCCCAGTTCGCGCGCGGCGCGGCACTGGTTGCCTTTGTTCTCCTGCAGCACGGTCAGGATGAACCGCTTCTTGAACTCGCGCACCGCCTCGGAGTAGAGGATGTTGCTCTTGTACATCTGCATGATGAGAGCTTCGAGCTGATCTTTCACGGCATCTCTCTTTCTTCGTTGAAAAGCTGCCAGTGTTATGAAAACCGTAGGTCGCCACTACTTGCTGGGTGCCGGAGGCGCGCTCTCGGCCGGCCGTGGCTGGCGATGGAGCACGTCCAATCCCTGGTAGAAGCGCGCACGCAACTCCGCGGGCGCAACCCAGATCGCGGCCCGTCCCACTACCAGGAAGTACGGGGCCAACTCCGAGTCATCCAGCGCCTTGGAAGTGGGCGTAAATGCGGCCATCCCCATCAGGACCACAGCCACGACCAAAGCCCCCCGCACCAGTCCCAGCGCACCACCCAAAACCCGGTCAAGAAAACTGAGTCCTGCTTCTTTTACCGCCCAGCGGACAATCCTTCCGGCGATGCCGGCAAGGATCATGACCGCCACAAAAATGATCAGGAACGCCGCAATATCGCCCAACCAGGGCGACTTCAAATGAGGCGCAAACCACTCCGACAGCCGGTGATACTGCCAGGCGGCCAGAATGTAACCCAGCACCAGGCCCGCGATGCCGAAGGCCTGGTGAAAAAAGCCCTCGCTGGCCGCATGCACCACGGACACAACGATGACCGCGAGAATGACCCAGTCCGCACCGCTCATGGGAACCTCCCGCAAGCGGTGTTGCCGCTACACATCCAGTTCGCGTCCCGTCAGGCGGTGGTACGCCTCGAGGTATTTTTCGCCGGTCCTGCGTGCAACCTCCGGGGGGAGGGCCGGCGCGGGCGGCAGTTTGTTCCAGCAAATTTCCTCCAGGTAATCGCGAACGTACTGCTTGTCGAATGATTCCTGCGCCTTGCCCGGCAGGTAGGTCTCGGCCGGCCAGAAGCGGGAGGAATCGGGTGTGAGCACCTCGTCGGCCAGGGTGATGCCGGCCGGTGTGCGCCCGAACTCAAACTTGGTATCGGCGATGATGATGCCCTTCTCGCGGGCGTAGTCTGACGCCTTCTTGTAAAGACGCAAAGTGATGTCGCGCAGTTCCCGGCTCAGCTCCGGGCCGGCGCGTTTACACAGCTCCTCAAAGGCGATGTTCTCATCGTGACCACTGGTCGCCTTGATGGCAGGGGTGAAGATCGGCTCCGGCAACTGGTCGGACTCGCGCAGGCCCTGGGGCAACTCGATGCCGCATACTTTGCCGGTGGCCTTGTATTCCTTCCATGCCGAGCCCGAAATGTAGCCCCGGGCTACGCACTCGATCGCCACCATGTCGGCGCGCGTCACCAGCATGGATCGCCCGCCGAGCTGGTCCGCGTACTTCTGCACCGTCGCCGGATAGCGTTTCACGTCGGCGGTAATGAGGTGGTTGGGAACCATGTCCTTGAGGAAATCAAACCAGAAGAGCGAGAGTTGGGTAAGGACGCGTCCCTTGTGCGGAATGCCCGAGGCCAGCACATAATCGAATGCAGAGATGCGGTCGGTCGCCACGAACAGCAGATGGGCGTTGTCCAGGCGGTAGACATCGCGCACCTTGCCGCTGGCGTGCAGTTCCAATTCCGGGAAGTCAGTCTGCAAGAGCACGGGATCGAGTAGTTGGGGGCTCATGATGAAATTTTACAGGCAGGAAACGTCGGGTATTCTAGCCTTCCTGAAATATTTGTCAACCACATGCGTCACACTTGTGCGTGGCGACCCAAAACGGTTCAGCATAAAAGAGTTGACAGGTGAGGCAGAAGGTGAAAAGGCTTGTCTGGCAAGGGTTTTGGCGGGGTCCAGTTGTGGAAAAACTGAGGAAGGTCGAGGATAAACGGGCGAAGAGAATCCCGGACGGTTGGATGGAGGTGCAGCGGGCTGTGCGTCTCTCTGGTTGGTGACCGTTACGCGGTAGCCCCGAACCTCACCGACACCAGCTTCGACACGCCCGGCTCCTGCATGGTGACCCCGTAGAGCACGGGCGCGATGCTCATGGTCTTCTTGCTGTGAGTGATGAGCACGAACTGCGTCTGCACGCTCATTTCCTTCACCAGTTCGGTGAAGCGGCCGATGTTGGCTTCGTCGAGCGGTGCGTCCACCTCGTCGAGGATGCAGAACGGACTGGGCTGATACTGGAAGATGCCGACCAGCAATGCCAGCGCGGTCAGGGCTTTCTCGCCGCCGGAGAGCAGCAGCACGCTCTGCAGCTTCTTGCCTGGAGGTGACGCCACGACGTCGATGCCGCTCTCGGCGCTGTTCTCCTCGTCGGTCAGGCGCATGAAGCCATGCCCTCCGCCGAACAATTTCTTGAAGGTGGTTTGGAAGTTTTCATTGATCTTGGCGAAAGCCTCTTCGAATTTTTGCCGCGAGAACACGTCAATCTCTTTGATCGTAGCCTGGGTGTTCTCGATCGACTCCAGCAGATCTTTGCGCTGAATATCAAGAAATGTGTGCCGCTCGGCAGTTTCCTTGTATTCCTCGAGGGCCATCATGTTGACCGGTCCCATGGCTTCGAGGCGGGTGCGCATCTCCCGGTAGGTCTGGTCCTCAAGCGCCAGCTGCTCGGCGGCAGCGATCGGGACGGTGCTGTCCGCCATCAATTCGTGCCGCTGCACTCCCAGTTCATTCAGGCAGGTTTCGGCCATGTACTGTGCGTCGGACTGCAACTTCGCCGCTGCTGCCGAAAGCTCGCCACGACGGTCGCGTGCCTGGTCGAGTAACTGGCGTGCATGGCGCAGGCTTTCGTCAATCTCTGCCAGCCGTGCGCGCACCTGCTCCGATTCAAATTGCAGCAAGCCGTCGCGTGCCTCCGGGGCATTGCGTTCGGCCTCAAGGTCCAGGAGTTGAATCGCAATCTGCTGGTTGTCGGTCTCACGCTGGTGCTTCTCAATGGCCGAGGAGTCTATCTGCGCATGCAGAGAGTTCACGCGCTCGCGCATCTCGCCAACCAGGGATTCAATGCGCTCCAGAACCGCCGCCGCCGCCCGATGCCGTTCTTCCAGGGTGGCTGCGCGTGCCAAGTGGTGCGAGGCGTTCTGCGCCGCGAGGTCACGGCGTTCGCGCAGGCTGGCTAGCTGCTGGTGCGCAGTGGCGGCCAATTGCTCCAGGCCTTCACGCTGTTGCTGCAGAATTGCGAGTTCGGTTTGCCGCGCACGGACCACTTGTTCCTGTTCCGCGCGTTCGGCGGTCAGGCGTTGCAGTTCACTCTGGCACGCATGCAGCCGCTCGGAAACTCGCGCCATCTCGGAATCGAGCTGTTGCAGCAGATGGCCGGAGGTCATGGCCTGCTTTTCGGCCTCGCGCTTTTCATCCTCAAAGCGGTCGAGCAGGGAACTGAGTTCCTTGATTTCACGTCCCAGGGTCAGCGCTCGCATTTCCTCATGGCGCAGGGCCGCTTCGAGTTCGGTCAGCAGGCGTGAGACGTCACGCAACTCGCGCTTCATGGAAAGCGGGCCCTCGGCGCGCTGCTTGCCACCGGTTACGGTCACGTTGTGGAAGCACTCGCCCGATTGCGAGAGGAAAAACGCATCCGGATTTTCCAGCGCAAGTGCACGCGCAAAGCCCGGATCGGGCACGATATAACCATCGCGCAGCTTCGGCAGTATCACCTCCAGCGATCTGCCGAAACCGTTCAATACCCGAATGCTGTTCTTAAGCGGGAGGATGGATTGGCTGGGCGGAGCGGGGCGGGCGGATTCATCCACCACAAAAGAGAACTTGGCCTGCGAGTCCTCGGGATGTACCAGGAACGTGGCGCGGCCATCGACATCGGTGCGTAGCAGGCGCAGGCCTTCATCTGCGGCATCCCAGGACTTCACCACAATGTAATTCAACTCGTCGCGCAGGAAATCTTCCACCACGCCTTCGAAGCGTGGCTCCACTTCGAGGAAGTCGGCGAGCACGCCGGCCGGAGCCAGCCCGCCCTGCATCACCCCCGACTGGAACAGGCGACGGACCGATTCCGTTGAGTATCCATGCTCCGCAATAACCGCTTCGAGCGAACCCTTCTTGCCGATAGCCGACGCGTATTCAGCGCGCAGGCTGTCGAGGTGGTTCTTGCTTTCGCTTTCTTCGCGACGCTTGGATTCGAGCAACTGCCGTGCCTGGACAATCTCCTCGGTCAAGCCGGTGACGCGTTGCGATACCGTCTCAAATTCCAGCGCCAGTTGCCCGCGCTGCCCACCGAAAGCGTCCACCTGGGAGTTTGCGATTGCCCTTTCCGCGTACAGGCGCTGGCCCTCGCGATGCACCGCAGCCAGGCGCTCTTCCGCTTGCGTGAGCTGGTTACGCAAGTTGGCCGCTGCCGCCACCGCTTCCATCATGGCGACCCGGGATTCTTCCTGCTGCTGTTCCAACTCTGCCAGCGCATTGGCGGCGGCTGTCGCTTCGTGTTGAGATTGCGTCAATTCCTGCTGCGCGGCCGCCACATCGGCCACAGCCGAATCCAGTACTTGCCGGTTGGAAGCGCGCTCCGTTTCCAGCGTGATCAGGCGATGCTGCGCCTGGGCCAGTTCGGCCTCCGAAGAAGCCGATCGCACTACCAGTTCCGCGCAGCGTTCTTCATTGTGACGCCGCAGGGCGTGCGCGCGGTCGGTTTCCAGCTTGATCTGATTGAGTCGCTCGCGGTTTTCCCGGATCTCGCTTTCGATGGCGTACCCACGTTGAGTACGCTCAGCGTTTTCGCCTTCGAGTTGCTGGACGGTCTCGGTCTGTTGGGACATCTCCTCGGCAAGAGTGTTGATTTGTGCGTCGATCTCGGTGCTCTCCTGATCCAACTGGGCAAACTTGCTGGCCAGCACCAGGCGCAGCTTGGCCCGCATCTCCTCGCGCAGCCTGGCGTAACGCTCGGCCTTCGACGCCTGCCGCTTAAGAGAGTTCATCTGCCGCGTGACTTCCTCAAAGATGTCATTCACGCGCGCAAGGTTCTGCTTAGCGTCTTCCAGACGCGCCTCCGCCAGCCGCTTCTTGGTTTTGAACTTGGTGATGCCGGCAGCCTCTTCGATGATCGCCCGACGATCCGTAGGCCGGCTGCTGAGGATTTGCCCAATGCGTCCCTGCTCGATCAGCGCGTAGGTTTCCGGCCCCAGGCCCGTACCCATGAACAATTCCTGGATGTCGCGCAGACGGCACAGCTTGCCGTTCAGCAGGTACTCGCTGTCTCCGGAACGGAAAAGCCGGCGAGTCACCACGATCTCTCCGGCGTGGAACTGCTGCTGGAACTTGCGGCGACGAATCTTGAGCACGACCTGGGGACCAGTGCTACCGCCGGCGGCGGACGAAATAGGTACAGGGGAAGCGCTGGGTTTCACGAACACCGCGAAAAGCGGCTCATCCTCAGGGTGGACCAGAGACAGAGTGCTCAACTGGTCCCGCGGGACCTCCACCTCTTCCGCTCTGCCCGGTTGCGCCTCTTCGGTCAGACGCTCAGTTTCTTCCGCGGCCCGTGTGCGCACTTCGGTCTCGTCCCAGTCCCCGGCACTCTCGAGCATGTCGTCTTGGATTTCGATCTCGGTGGGCTGGTTGGCATCCGCACCGTCGTACACTTCGGGATCAATCAGCGTAAGCGACACTTCGGCCATGCCCGTCGGCTTGCGGTCGCGCGTTCCGGCGAAGATGACGTCCTCCATGCGCGAGCCGCGCAGGGTCTTGGCCGACTGCTCGCCCAGCACCCAGGAGATGGCGTCCGCGATGTTCGATTTACCACAGCCGTTGGGACCGATGATGGCCGCAATGCCGTCCCCATGGAACTTGAGTTCGGTGCGATCGCAAAACGATTTGAAGCCGAGAACGTGGAGCTTTTTCAGTTTGAGCAACGTGTACTCCTTATTGCCGTAGCGCCGGCGTCCCGCCGGCCACCAGGTACCTAATCAAGTCGCCTCATCCGAATCGTCAGTCTCATTGCAAAGGCGTCATCCCGAAGCCCGGCGCAGTTCAGCCGGGCCGGGGCTCTCACGTGCAGCGCCACCACCCCCAAGACTGTTTACTAATCAGATGCCTCCGCAGTGGGGCTCCGAAAAACGCCTTCCCAGGCTGGACAGGCAGGCACAAATCAGAGCTACTGTAACGGCGAAATCGCACACGGGTCAAGCAAGAAAACACTATATATGGTGTCCCCATCTCTGTAACCCCGTTATTTTGCACACACAATGCAGCAAGTGCAGGTGAAATGGATGAGGAGAGAAGAAGGAAGGGAGAATCGCGAGAGCGACTCTACTGTAGCCCAGCAGACCGGCTGAGGCAATCAGATTGTGGGCGCGAACGCGGCCTGCCGTCGAACCTCGGTAGTGAGGTTCACACTCCCGTCCAAAGGCAAGGGCCAACCTACCCCTCTTATCGCTTCGCCGAGGCGGAAGTGCCCTGGTTCAGCAGCACGCTCACGGTATGGCCGAAGGCAGCACCCGGCGGGACGGGCGAGTCGCCCGTCCCCACACGGTTCTACTTACTTTCCCAGCTTTTCGAAGAACAAGCAAATCGACTCGATCCCGCGGTAGAAGTTCGGGATGTGGAACTTCTCGTTGGGAGCGTGCAGGTTGTCGTCAGGAAGGCCGAAGCCCATCATCACGCTGGGAATCTTCAGCACGTCCTGGAAGTCGGTGACGATTGGAATGGAGCCGCCGGAGCGGATGAACACCGTGTCTTTCTTGAAGATTTCGTGCATGGCTTCGGTGGACGCTTTGACGTACTTGTTATCCGTGCCCACCACGCACGCCGGGCCTTTGCTCCATACCTTGACCTTGATGTTGATGCCCTTGGGAGTGATCTTCTTCAAGTAGTTGTTGTACTTCTTGAGGATGTCGTCCGGATCCTGGTTGGGGACCATGCGCATGGAAACCTTGGCGGCGGCTTTGGCCGGGATCACCGTCTTGGCGCCGGGTGCGGTGAATCCGCCGGGCATTCCATGTACTTCCAGCGTCGGACGCGCCCAAGTGCGATAGAGGACGGAGAATCCCGGCTCGCCGGTCAGTACCTTCGAGCCCACCTCCGTCTTGCGATAGTGCTCTTCGTTGAAGGGCAGGCGCTTCCAAGCTTTGAGTTCGTCCTTGCTGGGGGCTTTCACGTCTTTGTAGAAGCCGGGAATTAGGACCTTGCCCTTGGAGTCCTTCAGCTTGCTGATCATCTCGATCAGGGCGAAGAACGGATTGGGCGCCGCGCCGCCGTACATGCCGGAGTGCAGGTCGGTCTTGGCGCCGTAGGCTTCAATCTCGGTGTAGACCAGGCCGCGCAGGCCAACGCACAGCGTCGGTAGATCGGGCGCGAACAGCTCGGTGTCGCAGACCAGCGCGAAGTCGGCTTTCAGCTTGGCTTTCTGCTTGCGCACGTACTCGGCGATGGATTCTCCGCCAACTTCTTCCTCGCCTTCGATAATGAACTTCACATTGATCGGCAGTTTGCCGTTGTGGCCTTTCATCAAGGCCTCGATGGCCTTGAGTTCCATCCACAGCTGGCCTTTGTCGTCGACCGCGCCGCGGGCATAAATATTGTTGTTGCGCTCGGTCGGCTCAAACGGCGGCGAAATCCACTCATCCAGCGGATCGGGCGGCTGCACGTCATAGTGCGCGTAGCACAGCACAGTCGGCTTGCCGGAAGCATGCAGCCAGTCGGCGTAGATGAGTGGGTGGCCTTTGGTGGCGATGATTTCGACGTTGTCCATGCCGATGCGGCGCATTTCGCTGGCCACGAACTCGGCCGCCTTCTGAATGTCGGCCTTGTGTTCTTCCAGAGTGCTGATACTAGGAATGCGGAGAAGATCTTTCAGTTCGTTCAGAAACCGCTGCTGATTATCGCGGGCATAACTCACTGCAGGGGAGGCCATAAGGTGTGTCCTTTTCTCGCGAGCGAACGCGCTTCGCTTAGTGTTGAGATGACTGATGAAACGTTTAAGTATACCTGAACCGCCGGCGCATCTCGGTGAGCCGGGCTTCCGGGAAACCGCCAGTGGTTAGACGAACGCAGGCGCAACTCGACAGCACAGGGGCGCTTCAGGCATAGGCCAGGCGCACGCGACGTCCCCAATAGGATGCAGCCAGCAGTGCCAGTGCCGCCAGCAAGTACCAGACCGGGCGGCTGGAGTCGGGGGTAATCCCCATGAAGTCCAAACCGGGCGTGTGGTGCAGCGGTCCCATATACCACCAAACCGTGTAAAGCGCTTCGAAAAACTTGCTGCTCCCGCTCCAAACGCCTAGGGCGACGGCCAGGCTTGGGATGAAGAGCGCTGCGGCAGCCCAAGCCAAGACGCCTCGCCAATCACCAGCCAAAAGTAGCCGGATGCCGCTTCCGCCGCCGGTCAGAAGAGCGACTAGGACGCCGGCCGTCCACAGTGCGGGAAGTTGACTGTAGAGAGCACGCGGGGAAGAGAAGATCAAAGACTGCGTGGCGTAGCGCGATTCCCGCGATCCCATCGGTGACCAGATCAGGATCGGCCACAACCAGGCGGCCAGCAAGACTCCGGCACGCGCATCGGCTGTGGGAGATGCCAGTTGCGCGACCAACAGCCCCGCTGCCCCTAGGTACCACCACCAGCGTTGGCCCTTGAGCATGAGGCGCAATTCGGAGCCGACCAGGTGTCCAAATCGCGTGTTCGCGTCCGACCGGGTTATTGGAGTTAGGTGGCCGGGCGAAACGTGGCTGGACGGGGTGAGCGTGGCCGGCAGTTCCTCGACGCCACCGTGCATCGCGGCCTTGCTCTTGCGCGCCCAGTTCCAGATCTCACGTGCGGGATCAAAGCGATGAAAGAACAGGGCCGCCAGAAGGGCGAGACCGGGGGCCGCGCCTACCCACAGGAGGCGATGCAGAATGACCTGCGGTGTCCAGTCAACCCCAGACCACAAGAAGACCTCGTTGGCCGGCGGGCCGTTGGTGCTGAGGGTCAGTGATATGCCGTTCTTGTAGGTGGGATCAATCCCCTTCAGCACCGCCTGCATGTTGCGGGCGAGCACGGAAAACCCGGTTACGTCATCCATCTGATGATCAATGCTGATGCCGAAAACGATTCCCCAAACGAAGAAGTAGATGACATTGCCTACCCCTCCGCGTAACAAGGGCAGAGTCTCGAATAACACCGGGAGCGCAGCCGTGAAAGCCATGGCTGGCAGGCCAACCCAAATGAAGGGCCAACAGGGTGGCGAGCTGAATGTGCGGATCTTCGGCGCGAGTGAACTGCAGCAGGATGGCAGCGCCGACCAGCACTCCCATCATGGAGGCGAGCACCACGAAATTACTCAGGCCCTTTGCCACCGTGTAAAAGCTGCGGCCCATCGGTGTGCTGGCGAGAATCTGGCCCACGCGAGTTTGCTCATCGCGCAAGATGGCGTTCTTCACAATGTAGAAGCCGACCAGGGAGAGAAACGCGGTGCCGACCAGCGTCATCATGCTGCCCAGCCAGGCAGAGTTGAGGACGCCACGGTAATCGTCGAGGCGAAGAACAATTCTTCCCGTACCCGCGCAATAGGCCAGGTACACGGCAAATCCCAGCGTAAGCAGGAAGCTGTAGCGGCGCGCACGCTCCAGAAAGTCGGCGCGCACTAGGTGATAGAGCACGCGCGCGTGGTTCATGCCGCCGCCCCGGCGCGATGGGTGGAGAGGGAATAGAGGTAAGCGTCTTCAAGCGTGGGCGCGACCGGCTGCGCGCCATTCGGCGGTTGGGGAGCAAGAACCCGCACGTGGACGCCATCACTCCGCCGAATGGTGCCGCTCACCAGGTAGCGCTGTTTCGCTGCGTTCAGTTCGGTGCTGGGAACCACCCACTCCCAGACTTTGCCTTCCACTTGCCGCAGCAGTTCTTCAGGCGAGGCGTGCGCCACCAGCGTGCCTTTCGAAATCAAGGCAATGTCAGTGGCGGTAGCTTCCACGTCCGAAACGATATGGGTGGAGAGGATCACGATCCGCTCGCCGGAAAGCTCGGACAGCAAGTTGCGGAAGCGGACGCGTTCCTCGGGATCAAGGCCAGCGGTGGGTTCATCCACAATGAGCAACTGCGGGTCGTTGAGCAACGCCTGTGCTATGCCGACCCGTTGCTTCATTCCGCCGGAATAGCTGCCCAGCGGGCGTTTGCGGACATCGGCCAGGTTAACCAGGTTGAGCAGTTCATCAATCCGTCGTCGCGCCGTGGCCGCGTCCAGCCCTTTGACGGCCGCCAGATATTCCAGGAATTCCACCGCGTTCAGATTGGGATACACGCCAAAATCCTGCGGCAGATATCCAAGCACCGCCCGCAGAGCGTCGGGATTCGCCGCCAGGTCAGTGCCGTTCCAAGTCACGCTGCCTTCGCTGGCACGCGTGATCGTGGCCAGGATGCTCATCAGCGTCGTCTTGCCCGCGCCGTTGGGCCCGAGCAAGCCCAGCACCCCGGGACCGAGTTCAAGGCTGAATCCGTGCAACGCCAGCACATTAGCGCGATAGCGCTTGCTCACTCGGTCGATGACCAGTTTCAAGAGTTCCTCCGTGTGCGGCCCAGTGCATGAAACGAATACCAGTGCACAAAAGTTCCAGAAGAGAGCGACAGACGGGAACAATTGCGTTTGGCGAGCAGCTTTTTCACGACAGATTGAGCTTGGGAGAGGCCTCGACGACAGCCCGGAGTTTCGCGAACGCAGCGATTCCCGCCGCGGCGAGGACCACGGCTTCGACCAGGTTCACCCACAACGACGGATCGGACAGTGCGATCGGCAACGCTTGTGGCATCGGCAGATGTACTCGCGATCGAACACAAAACTCGAATGCGTCCAGACTGACGTGCAGCAACACACCCGGCCGGATGGATCCAGTTCGCCACGCCAGGATGGCATAGACCGCGCCAAATCCGGCGGCAGATAGAAATCGCGCCAGCGAGAAGCCGTGGCTGAAGTGCACACAACCAAATATCGTCGTGGCCACCACAATCGCAATCAGCGGGCCGTAGTACTTCTCCAGCGGCACCTGCATATAGCCGCGGAATGCGCTCTCTTCAACAACACCGGCCACAACTGCACTCATGATTGCCAGACACAACATAGAGAAAAACGGATAAGCCGCAACATGTGCAGACCTCTCGTGCGGAAAACTGACCAGGTGCCGAGCGAACAACACGAGAGCGACCAGGCTCGCAAGGCTCAGACCGCCCGCCCACAGGGACCAGCGCCACACTTGGGGCGATAGGCTCGCTGCCCGCAAGCTCTGCCGTCGCCAGTGGGCCGTCGATGGAGGCCACCATTCTCCCTGCAAGTATCGCCAGAACAGCCAAAGATAAATTGCCATGGCCAACACTGCCCAGGGCAGCGAAGGAAACAGCTTTATGTTGCAGAAAACCAGCACTGGCCACGGCCCTGCTCCGATTGCAGCCACAAACAACCCAGTGACGATGGCTCGCAGGAGCAACGGCACCCGCTGCCAAAGAAGGACAATGGCATGCATATAGCCTTCCCAGCTACTTCTCCCCGGCCACTACGGTATACTTAAGGTCGCTTGACCGATACGCGTCCAAAATGATGTCGATCCCTTCCACGAACTCCCGTGTCGCGCGCGGCAGCAATTTGACCATCGGCCCTGCGGCGCGCGCACGCTCCTGGCAGATCTCCCAGGTACGCACTACTCTTGCCGTCAGGTCTTCACAGTGTTTCACGTGCATCCCAGCCGATTCGATCGCAGACTGGTACTGCTCCGCCGTCCACAGTTCCGGACAGAGGAAGGCTTGCGCCACGGCGCGCACTCGCGGCCGATCCATGCACCCAGTCCAGGCTGCCAGCAGCAGACGGCCGCCGGGACGCAGCGCGCGCATTACATTTGCGAAGTAACGCGACTTATCGGCGAAATGCTCGGACGACTCCATCGTCCACACTACGTCGAACGCTTCGGCAGGGAAGTGATGGAAATCGGCGTTCTGGACGATGAACGATACCCGGTTGGAAACCTCGGCCTCACGAGCGTTTCCCTGCGCCAGCCGCGCCTGCTTGTCGCTCAGCGTGAGCCCGCGCACCGTACAACCGTAGTGGCTGGCCAGGTACACGCTGGTGCCGCCATGCCCGCAGCCAACGTCCAGGACGTCTTCGCCGCCGCGAAGATCAAGGAATTCCACGCAGTGGTCCAGCAGTTTCAGTTGAGCAGCTTCCGGAGAATCGTCGCCGTTGAGGAAAAGTCCATGATGGATGTGATCGCCCCAGAAGGTGCGGTAGACGAAGGCAAGAGAATCATAGTGCTCGCGGATTTGGGCAGCAGTGGCCATCAGTTGTGGAACCGTTGGAACGAAAACGCCGAAATATCGTACTCGGGTTTCACTCCCGTGACCACCTGCGCCATGACGTGTGCGGTGACTGGGGCCAGCAGGATGCCGTCGCGAAAGTGTCCGGCGGCTACGAAATATCCGGGTGTTGCTGTGGGCCCGAGGATCGGCAGATCGTCCGGCGTTCCGGGCCGCAGCCCGGCCCACGCCTCAAGCACGCGGGCCCCGCTCAAAGCGGGGACCATCCGGATCGCCGCCTGGTGCATGCGCTGGATGGTATTCGCGTCGGTGCGTTTGTCATATCCCGCCTCTTCCACCGTGGCGCCGATCAGGATGCGTCCATCGCCGCGCGGGACCAGGTACACCTCGGGCGAGCGAATCACATGACGCAGCAGATTGTGAGATGCGCCCACCACCGAAAGCATCTGGCCTTTCACCGGACGGGTGGGAAAGTTGAGTGGCGGAAAATGTCCTGCCCACGCACCCGCACAGTTCACCACCACCGGAGCGCTGTAGGTGGTCTTGTCAGTGCTGACCCCGCTGACGCGTCCATCCAGCAGAAGCACCTCACGAACCGCAGTGCCAGTAGAAATACCGATCTCCCGGTGTTTCGCTGCCTTCAGCGCCGCGGCCACCAGCGCCCGCGGATCGACGCTGCGCTCCTTCAAGTAAATCGCGGCGCGTTTCGGCTCCGCCAGCGCCGGTTCAAGTGCGATCAGTGGTACGGGAAGCAGACTCTCGGTGGTGAAGCCGGGGCGTTCGTGAATGTGCTCGGGAGGCGGAAAGACGAGCGTGCCCTGGTCACGCAGATCGGCGTCAATGCCCGATTCATCCTGCAATTCGTGGACATACTCGGGATACATCCGGGCGCTCGCGGTAGCCAGCGGTTGCAATGCGGCGGGAGTCTCCAGCGTGCAATCCGCCAGCATGCCGGCGGCCGCGTGGGAAGCTTCCCGTCCGGGTTCTCCGCGCTCGATCACCAGTACTTTGGCACCACGTTTGTGCAGGGCAATCGAAAGCGAGAGTCCGATGATCCCTCCGCCCACGATGATGACGTCCCAGGTCTTCACAGATGTATTGTACAAAGACCCAGCCCGTAGAGACGCAGCTTGCTGCGTCTCACTGCTGCGGGAAGGGGGAGGTTACTTTCAGCCGAACCCTTCTGGGTACGCCGACTCTCCTTCTCGCCCACTTATAATCCGCGCAGGCCTCCCCACAACATCCAATGGCGAAATCAACAGGCACACCGGCGCCGCCCGCGACCCAGCCGCTCTGGATCTACAATCCCTGGCTTGATCTGATTGTGGGCTGCGGCGCATGGTCGGTGCCGCTGCTCCTTTTTACTTACTTCGCCACCAACTCGAGCGCTCTGGCGTGGTCGGTTGCCTTCTATGGCCTGGCCCTTTTCTTCAACTACCCGCACTACATGGCGACCATTTACCGCGCCTACCACCGCGCGGAAGATTTCCAGAAATACCGGATCTTCACGGTTCACATCACCGCGCTGGTTGTCCTGACCCTGGTTGTGTCGCATTTCTGGGTTCGCGCCCTGCCGTGGATTTTCACGCTCTATCTCACCTGGAGCCCGTGGCATTACAGCGGACAAAATTACGGCTTGTTCATGATGTTCGCGCGCCGGGCTGGCGCCAAGCCCTCGACTGTCGAGCGACGCGCGTTGTATGCGGCCTTTCTGCTGTCATACGTAATCCTTTTCTTGAGCTTTCACACCGGGCCCTCGAGCGATCCGCTGTTTGTGTCGCTGGGAATACCGGGAAGGTTCAGTGCGATCGCCGTACTACCGCTGGCGCTCGGGTTCGTGACTCTTTCTGCCTATGGTTTGTCAGGATTAGCCGAGCAGGTCGGATGGCGGCCGCTCCTGCCGTCGCTGACATTGTTCTCAACCCAGTTCGTCTGGTTTCTGCTACCGACAGCGCTGTCGCTTGGCGAGAGACTGCAAATTCCGCAGAGCCGCTACAGCACGGGCGTGCTGGCGGTGATGCACTCCGCCCAATATCTGTGGATTACCAGCTACTATGCCCGACGCGAGGCAAGCGCGGAGAATAACGTCCGCTGGCGTCCGTTGGCCTACTTCGGCGTGCTGATCGTCGGAGGCATCGCGCTCTTCGTTCCCGGACCGTGGCTGGCCAGTCGCCTGTTTCGTTACGACTTCACCGCCAGCTTCCTGATTTTCACCGCGCTCGTGAACGTCCATCACTTCATCCTCGACGGCGCCATCTGGAAGCTGCGTGATGGCCGCATTGCCGCCCTGCTGCTGAACTCGCGGGAGCGCCTGTCGAACGCCACGGCCGAAACCGGCAGCAGAGTGGGCGCCGGCATGCGCTGGATGGCTGGAAATTCTCCCGGCGCCCGCGCCCTGCGCGTTTCGACTGCTTTGCTGTTGCTGGCCTGGGGAACGGTGGACCAGGTGCGCTACTACTTGGCGCTGCATGGCGAGAATCTGGCCGACCTGCAACGTGCGGCCAAGCTTAATGCGTTCGACAGCTCTCTGCAAACCCGCATCGGGCGCAAGCAACTGGAAGACGGGAAGACGCAAGAGGCCGTTGCCGCCTGGCAGCAAGCCGTCCGCACGAATCCGGCCGATCCCACGCCCCGCAACGCCTTGCTGAAATATCTGACCGATCAGAAGCGATTCGGCGAAGCCTACCAGTTGACGCGCCAGTCGCTCCGCTACGCGCCCAAAGATGCCGACCTGCTGGTGAACCATGGCATTCTGGCCGCCCAGCTTGGTCATCCCGAGGAAGCCATCGCGAGCTGGAACCAGGCACTCAGGCTCGATGCCACACAGTTCAACGCGCGCTTCTATCTGGCCGGCGAACTGGACCGGGAAGGGAAGTGGGAGGCCGCAATTCCGCACTACGTCATCTTCCTCGAGCAAGTGGCGCATTCTTCAGATCGTCCTCCCGCCGAGCAGATGATCGCCGTGGTGCTCCGCCTGGCGCAGTGTCAGGTGCAGGCCAACCATCCTGACCAGGCCGAAAACAGCTACGCCTTGGCGCAGAAGATCGCCGCGCAAGCCGGCGAGAAGAAGCTGGAAAGTTTTGCCGGCGTGAGTGAAGCGGAACTCGAAGCCATGCAGGGCAAGACCCCCGAGGCGTTGCGGCTGTACCAGCATGCCCTCAAACTGGACAGCACCATCAACGACCCGCGCAGCGAGGCTGTTGACTGGTACAACTACGGTCTGTTTTTGCGGGATTCGGGGTTCCCCACACGACTGGTCTATGCCTGCCTGCTGAATTCCGAATCTTTAATGAAACCGTTTAAGGATTCCCCGGAATTCCCGCCGATCGTGCAGGCTCGTGAAGAAGTGCAGAAGAAACTAGCGGGCGAAGCAGGGCAACTGCGGCACAATCTGAAGCCTGCTCTGGAAGAAGCTTTGGCGTTCGCCGCTCGCTAGCCCCGTCTACAAACCCTGCGCCTTAGGACCTACTGCACCGTCACCGTGACGGTCATGGTGCGGGTCGTACTGCCGTTGTTCGCGATCAGGGTGATGGGGTAGTCCCCTTTCGGTGTAGAACTGCTGGTGCTCACGGTAAAGGTCGACGTGCCCGAGCCGGTGATGGTCTTTGAACTCCAGCTTCCGGTGGCGCCGGTAATGTTCTGCACCCCGTCGGAACTGAGGGTCACCGTGCCACTGAAGGCCAGCGGAACCACGGTCACCGCGAAAGTTGCGGCGCTGCCCCGAATTACGGTCTGGTACCCGTCAAATGCGTTCATGATAAACCAGTAGTCGGCCTGGTCCGGCTTGAGATTGCAGGCCGTGCCCGGATTGCTGGGCGCTTTGAAAACGGAATGCGCATCCTTGCCGGTCGTGGCCTGCCAGCCGGCGAAATCCGTCAAGGTCCACAGATTGGGCACGGGTACGAAAAATACCTTGGTTGCGGTCTGATTCCACCAGGTGTTGTAATCCGATGCCAGCGTGCTCTGGAAAACGGTCCAGTCGGAACCGCCGAGTTGGCCATCGGTGAACAATACCTGGCCCGATCCGCCGTCGAGCACGTTATTGGTCAGGGTCGCGTTCTGGGTGAAGAGGGTGTAAGACTGTCCTGTTTCCCAGTTCTTGATGGCGATCCCGCCCGCCTGTCCGATCACCAGCAGTTGCGTCTGGTTGTTCAGATAGGTATTGCCCGTCAACGTGACGGAAGAAGAGTTCCGCAACTCGAACCCTAGGTTGTTGGGTCCGGTGTAAGGATTGCCGTTGCAGAAACTGCTGTTTGAGACGGTCACCGGCCCCTGGCTCTTCTCGACAAATCCTCCTGCTAGCAGGTTCTGGGACGCGACCAGCGAATCGGCTGTGTCATTCTCGTTGTCGGTATCCCAGTGGAAACCGAAAGTCTGGTTGAAAGAACTGTCGATGTTTTTGACCGTCTGGTTGTGGGCGAGTCCGAAGTGCATGCCGGCAACGCCCCACGCGTAGTAAACCCCCTGGGCGCCGCGCCAGCCGTTGTAACGGGTCTGGTTGTTCTGCCAGAGATCGTACTTGGTTTGATAGCCCTTCATGCCATCAGTGCCGTTGTGATTGCTCACGCTGTTTTGCACCGTGGTGTAGGTAGTGAATTGCACCTTAAGTCCCGCAGAATTGTTCCAGTAAAAATAATCCTTATCGAGGAGGATATTGGTCGAGGAGAACTCCGGCAGCACGGCGGCATCGCCGCGGCATGAGTTGGCATACTGGAAGGTCAAGCCACGCAGCACGATGTTCGACATGGCCGAGATGACGAACAGGTTGGCTCGCGAGGGTACCTCGACCGTTGCCGTGCTCATGTTCGTCCCGGTGGGCGGCCAGACGTAGATCGTGGAGTGCGTCTCGTCTGCGTAGAACGTCCCCGGCTGCTTGACGGCGCTCAGGGACATCACCTGGGTCAGCAGGGCTCCGTTGATAATGGCCATTTCGCGCCGCCGCACGATATCTTCTTCGGGAGGCGCCGTGTCGCTCCCCATATCCAGCGGGCACAGGCCCCACTTGTTGGGCCAGGTGTTGGTGTAGATGTTGGAATTGCCGCTGTACACCTTCCAGGTCGTCCAGACGTCGGCGCCGGAAATGATCGCTGTCCCCGGGGTTGCGGCCTGGAAGGTGATGGGCAGGGTGGTGTCTTTTCCGCTGAACTGCAGGGTGATGGTTTCCCGGTACGTGCCCGGATTGATGATGACCTTGGTTCCGATCGCCGCCTGGTTGTTCTTGATCGCTATGGTCGTGGCCGCACTGATGGTTCTTAGCGGTTTCTGCTTGGTTCCAGGGTTGGAGTCGGACCCTTTGTTGGCGTCGACGTAGAGAAATGCGGTCTCCAGGCTTTCGTCCACGTTAGCCTGACTCCAGGCGAAAGTGCCGTAAAACAACCCGGCAACGAGGATAAGCCCTGTGGCGAGCCTTGTTCGGATCATGAGGGAGTTGGTGTCTCCTTGAAAGGTGACGGTAATGGTGCGGGCATGGCCGGAACCCGCGGCTCAAAGCTGAAGTGGTTGTTCTCAACCTAGTCGGGCTCGCGCCCATGGGCAACATGCCAGAGGTACATCGTGTGGCTGGACAGATGGACAGTCTGGTTCGTGGCATTGGGGCGGTGCTGGTGGAGTTACGGTCTTGAGAAGGATTATTGTTTGACCAGCGAAGCCTGAGGACCTGATTGGGACGTAATGTGAATCAGATCAGAGTTTGCCGAGAAATTCCACGATCTCGGGCGTATTCCAATCCACAGCGCCGATGAACTTGCGGCGCAGCGTGCCGCTGCGGTCGATGATGTAGGTCTCCGGGTATTTGAACGTGCCGTAAAGATCGCTGCTTTTGTGGCTGGGATCCCGCACGGTGAGCAAGTCGACTTTGTGGTCCTTCAAGAACTTGTAGTATGCATCTTCGTCGACGTCGACGCTCACTGCCAGCACGGTGATGTCTCTGTCCTTCAGTCGCTGCTGCATCTGCACCAGGGAAGGCATCTCCTCGATGCACGGCGGACACCACGTCGCCCAGAAATTCAATACCACCACCTTGCCGCGCAATTGGCTGAGACTGAGTTTGCGGTCGGTGTCCTGCACCGTAAAGTCCGGGGCAGTGGTGCCAATGCGGGGAGGCCGGCTGCCGCTGTAACAACCAGCCAGAAAAAGTGTCAGGAGTGCAATCAGAACCGAGGCGCGTCGCACAAAGCTATAATAGCTGATTCGCCCGATGGTCGCGCCAGTTCCAGGATCGAGTGCTCCTGTGGTGTCGGTGATTGTGCCCGCGCGCAATGAGGAAGCCAGCCTGCGCACGTGCCTGCAGTCGCTCGTCGCCCAGACCGGCGTGGGCCTCGAAATCATCGTTGTCGATGACGGCTCGACCGATCGTACGCGGCAGATCGCTCAATCGTTTGCCGGAGTGCAGATCGTCGATCCCCCTCCCTTGCCGCCCGGCTGGAGCGGAAAGAACAACGCCATGATGGCCGGCGCGAAGCGGGCCTGCTGCCAGTGGCTGCTCTTCACCGATGCTGATACCGTTCACCATCCGGGTTCGCTGGCGCGCAGCCTGGCGGAGGCGCAACAGCGTGGAGCGGCGCTGCTGTCATATTCTCCGGAGCAGGAAGTGCACGGGCTGTGGGAGAAAGCGGTCATGCCGGTGATCTTCGCCGAGTTGGCCTCGACTTACCGCCCGTCGCAGGCAAGTGATCCGCAGTCTCCTGTAGCTGCGGCGAACGGCCAGTATCTGCTGGTGTCGCGCGAAGCCTACGATGCAGTGGGCGGGCACGCGGCGATTGCTGGCAACTTGCTTGAAGATGTTGCGTTGGCGCGCGCAGTGAAACTGTCGGGCCGCAAGATTTTCTTCCGCTTCGGTGCAGACGCAGTCCGCACCCGCATGTACCGCAGCTTCGCGCAACTTCGCGAAGGCTGGACCAAGAACCTGGTGCTGCTGTTCCCCTGGCCGGGGCGGCTGGCCGTTTTGCGCCTTATGGAATTCGCCCTCATCTTGAGCAGCACCGTGGTGGCGATCACGCTGGCGGTCCACGGCAAA
>JBGPJK010000009.1:0-32038 GCA_041485425.1 Terriglobia bacterium
CGGCGATGCCATCCTTCACCAGCGCATCCACTCCTTCCAGAATGTCCTTTCCAGGTCGCGAGACGATTGCAGGCACGATGCCCGCGAGAAACCTGTCGCCATAGCCGCTGGATCCGCGATAGTTGGGCTCAAACACCAGCCAACCCTGGGTGGCGGCCAAACGGTCCCACTGGTACCAGTCGGCTTGGAAGTGGTTGCCATCCGCATCGGCCGGGCCCCCGTGGATGAACACGAACATGGGCAGATTTTTGGCTTCGAATTTTCCCGGTGGATACATCAGCATGCCTTCCACGCTGGCGCCATCGTCGGCGGTCCAGCGGTAAGGCTTACCTTTGGGCAGATCGCGCCCGCTAAACAACTGGTTGAACGCGGTGATCGGCCGAGCCTGCTGCAGTTGGTCAACGCCGTCCGCTACATAAACCTCGGTCGGCTTTTCCAGGGTTGAGTACACGAAAGCCACCCGTGGAGAGCGCGCCGTACTGGCAACGCGTTCGTAAGTGCCCATCCAGCCCGGCACCCTGGAGAACGGAGCCGACGGCTTGGATTGCGAATACACCTGCACTTCGGTGCCCAGCCGTGCAGTGGCAATCACGCTGCCGTCGGGTGCCACGGCGTAGCGCGTGACCGCCCCATCAAAATCGGCGGCCCAGCGCTGGACCTCTCCGCTATCAGCATCCACCCAGTACAGGCGCGTCTGCGTGTCTTTGTACTTCCCTTCCACGGAACCGACATCCACCTGGAAAAAGACGTGACGGCTATCATTGGCCCACTCTACGTCCTGTTCGACAGCCTGGTTATGGGTGAGCTGGCGCGGCGGGCGGTCCGGCGAAGCATGGTTGAGGTCGACAGAATAGGTTTCGAACTCCGCCACTTTCTCGTCGCGCTCCGAGATCGAGGTAGTGACAAACCCGAGCCTGCGTCCGTCCGGAGAAGTCACCAGTTGCGCAACACGCCAGGGAGTGCTGGCCAGCGCCTGTGAACCTGGAGTGGCATCGGACGCGGTGTCTGAGTCATCCGCGGGCTTGCGGCCAACGGCGGCGCGGCGGGCCACCGCAGCCGCCACTTCGATGCTGAAGATCATGTCTCCCCGTTCGGCGGCACGGTATTGCTCGACGTCTTTCCACTCTTTTTTGTAGGCGTCTTTCTGCGCTTTCGTCCACGGAGTTCGTGTGGCGAAGTAGAGCATGCGCGAGTCCAGCGACCAGGCAAAGGCATGGACCTTTTCATCGCCTTCCGTAACTGGGAATGCTTCCCCGCCGGTGGCCGAGATCAAGTAAAGCTGGGCGATTTCTTTGTCTTTTTCTCCGGAATCATCGCCGCCGGAGCCGTCACCTTTGGAATCGGAGGCTTTTCGTTCAGACAGGAAGGCGATCCATCGCCCATCCGGCGACCACCGCGGCTGGCTGTCGTGTCCGGACTGGGTGAGTTGGGTCAAGCTCTCTCCCCCAGAACCATTGTCGCGATACAGCCAGAGGTCGTTGCGGAAGATGTTCTGATCCCAGTCGGCGCGGTCGGTGCCGATGACAATGGAATGGCCGTCAGGGGACAGCTTTACCGCGGTGAAATCCACCGAGTTGAAGAACTCGTCCAGTGTGAGTTTGGGCTTATCGGCAGCGTAAGCGGAAGCCAAGGCCAGTAAGGCAAGCAGGGAGAGGAGCAGCAGCTTTCGGGTTGTCATAGGGTGGGTGAGGCATCAGATATACACCGCGCAAGCGGCAGGCGCAAATCGGATACTCGGGCTACTGCGCCGGCTCCGCGTTCTTCAACGCTTCATCCAGCCCCTGGTTACTCTTCGAAGCGCCGCCTTGGATTACCCGCCAGCCATCATCGTAATGCTTGAAACCCACGGTAGCGGTGTACTGCACGCCGCTGGTGTAGAGCGCCGCTCCCAATTCGTTCAGCGGCACCCATTTCCAGAGAAAGTCCACCTCGGCAACATTGCCGTTCTTACTGATGCCGGTGACCTCGGCCAGTTCCCTTCTGGCCGCCGGCACGCTGAAGTACTGCGAGGTGCGAGCCTCGCTGGGAATCAAGTCGCGAAAGGTCTCAACGCCCAGCGGGGTGAGTACAACATTCCAGCACGGCGGGGGACCGACGCTGGGCGAGCAGGGAACGTTGGCGCCAGTAATCCAACCACGACGTTGCAGCACCAGGTACTCCGGAGAAAAATAGTCTTGGTTGGAAATCACCCCGGTGCGCAGCCAGAACTCCTGTGTGGATTTGAAGACATCGGACCCGGCGATCAAGTCGGCCGCCAGCCGCCTGGTCAGGAAGTCGCGAGGCGAGCACCCGGCCGCCAGACCTAAGAACACCAAGATCCCAAGAAGGCGCAGTTTCAGCATGAAGTTGAGGCTTGCCGCTAGTTGAGGATTGTAACCAAACGCGAAGCCTGACGCGGCAAGAAAGGACGATCCGCGATCTGCCCTTCGAATTTTGCCGCCCAGCGACCCGGGATGCGCGTCTTGCAAGAGGGGCAGCATCCCTCCGGCGTGAGGCGGTAGTGCTCGATGAAATAACTGTGCCGCTGAATCAGCGTTTCGCCACAGTTGTGACAGCGCGTGTTTTCCAGATCGCCCACCATGCCCGGCAAGTTTCCCGAATAAACGTACCGCAGACCCGCCTTCTTTCCGATTGCCGCGGCCCGCAGCAGGTCTTTTGGGCGGGTGTCGTCCGGATCTTCCATCTTGTAGTCCTTGTGAAACGCGGTCACGTGCCAGGGAATATCGATTGACACGCTTGCGATGAAATCGGTCAGCCCTCGGAGTTCGTCTTCGGAATCGTTGAATCCCGGGATCAGCAGGGTGACGATCTCGACCCACAAACCCATCAGGTGGAGGCGGCGAATGGTGTCGAGGATGGGTCCGAGGCGGCCGCCAAGCTGGTGGTAGTGGCGGTCGTCGAAACTCTTCAAATCAACCTTGTAGAGATCGACCCAGGGACGCAGGTATTCGAGCACTTGTGGCGTGCCATTGCCGTTGGAAACGAAACCTGTGACCAGGCCGGCAGCCTTGGCTTCTTTGAAAACAGCCACTGCCCACTCGCTGGTGATCAGCGGTTCGTTATAAGTGCTGACCAGGACCTTGGCGCCCTGGCGAAGGGCCTCTTGCACCAAGGCTCCCGGTGAAGCCTCCAGCGGCGGCGACACCGCGTTGGGGTCCCGCAAAGCTTGCGAGGTGACCCAGTTCTGGCAATAAGCACAGTGAAGATCGCAGCCCAGCATGCCAAAGCTGTATGCCAACGCGCCGGGATAGGCATGAAAGAAGGGCTTCTTTTCAACCGGATCGCACTGCACCCCGCCCACGTACCCCCAAGGCACGTACAGAGTTCCGCCCTGGTTATAGCGAACCTTGCAGACACCGGGTTGGCCATCGGGGATGGGGCAGCAGTGGCCGCAAGCGTAGCAGCGCACCCGATTGCGGTCGAGCTTCTCGTAAAGCTCCCCCTCACGGACATTGTCGTACAAAACATCGCGAAGGGCAGGCACAGGGCAACCTCTGGCTCTATTCTAAACCCGGTGGGAAGCAACGAAAGCCTGCACTGGAGAGACGTAGCTGGTTACGTCTGCAGTTGGCACCAACGAGGGCTATCGGGCACCAGACGCCTTCTTCCCGGCCAACTGGTGCTGCTTCAACCAGTCGTTCGCTTGCTGCTGCGCGGCGATGACCTGGGCGCGAGTCATCCGGGAAGCGAGAACGGCAACGCGGTACTTGCTAGCCTCATCCCCCCCGGCTTGCGCCAGTATCGACCAGAAATAGGCCTTGCTCAGATCCTGGGGAACACCCCGCCCGGCCCAGTAGTAAGCACCCAGCGTGGCCTGGGCAATTACGTGGCCCTGTTCGGCCGCCTGGGCGAACCAATGGACCGCTTCGCCATAATCCTGCTTGACGTCTTCCCCGGTGGCGTAGCGAGCGCCCACAGCAAATTGCGCCGCTGGATCGCCCTGTTCGGCCAATTTGCGCAGACTCTCCAAGTCGCTGCTTTCGGTCGAGGTGCCTGGCAACCTGGGGGCGACTACCTGTGGCTTGGAAGCGGGAGAAGCGCCGGCTGGCGTCGCACCAGTCCTGAACCTGGCCCAGGGAGCAGCCAGCCAAGCTAAAACCAGGAACAGAGTGAGGGCAGCCAGACTGAGCAGAATCTTGTGAAACAGAGAAGAAGAAGATTGCCCTGGACTCTCCGGCTGGCTGGGCGAGTCGGCAGAGGCTTGCTCCTCAACCGCGCCGGGGGCAGGTTCGAACAGCCGCCCGCTCACAGTTGCGGCGTGAGCCGCACGATTGACGGCGGCGAGAGTAGTTTCCGCCAGGCGCTGTAGGACAATGTTGTCGTTCTCGCTAAAGGCACCCGGCTGGGGTGAAAAAACCTCGAGCAGTCCGATAACGGCATCGCCCAAACGAATCGGCACCGCAATCATCGACCGAATGCCAAGCAACCGGCAGCTCTCGCGGTCCACCCGCGGGTCCGTCTCCGCATCGTCACAACGAAGCAGCCTGCCGGTGCGCACGCACTCGCCAGAGAACCCTGATCCCACCTGGAGCCGCGCACCCAGCCCCGGCGCATCGGGACCAGCGGTGGCCCGGCACACCATGGCATCGCCTTCTGACAGCGCGATGGCCGCGCCCGTCGCATGCGTGAAACTATGCGCACGGTGGGCCACCATTTCCAGCGCCGCATCGAGATTTACTCCCAGCGATTCCACTTCGCGCTTCACCGCTGCCAGCCCGGCTAATACCGACGTATAGTCCGGAGGAACCGGAAGTTCTCCCTGCTCGAGAGCGGCGGCTTCCACATTTGGCTCTTGTGACAAATCCTTCAACGCTTCCGTCTCGGCTGGCGGAGTTTTTGAGGCCGCGTGATTCATGCAGGCGGTAATCGCATTCAGAAAAAGCCATTCCTTGAGTTGGCGAAGAGATGTATCCGGCATCTGGGGAAAGCGGATTCCGGCGCGCCCCGGCTGATCGGCCCAGATCACATGACCGCTGGTGTGGATGTAGGCGTTGCTTTCTGAAAGATCCAGGCAGAAGTTCAGGTCGCGGCCGGCCTGCAGGGGCACAGCAGTCTGCAGGCACATGCCCTCTTCGCTGAGGTCGAGGATCTCACTGAGGTCGAGAACCATGCCGCCGGAACCGCCATCCAAGCTGGCGTACGCAGGGGTGTGAACTTTCTGTCGCACACGCCGGCGCCGGTCGCGAACTGCGGGTTTCAACTCCCGGATATCAGGAGCCGGGTTGGTCCCGAGGGGATCCATGAGGGGATTGTCTTACATCTTACCCCAGACCGAGGCGAAGAAAGTACTAATTGCAAGCCAGAAGGGCAGCGTGCGCGCGGCTTCAGGATGCACTGAGAAAACTCTTACGCAGGTTGCCGATGCCCCATCGGCCGCATATTCGACAGGCGCGACATGGCTGCCACCATCATGCTGGAAAGCAGCTGCATGGTGGCTACATCACGGTTGTCGAAGGCGTACGGAGCGGAGGAGAGCACCTCGAATACCCCCAAGGTTCTGCGGAAGTGACGCAGTGGCGCAACCAGAATTGAACGCGCACCCAGGCGACGGCAACTGGCCAGATCCACGTGAGGGTTTCTCTCGGCATCGTTACAAAGCACAACCTCTCCGGTGCGAACGCATTCGGCGGAGATCCCGGAATCGGTTTGCAGGCGTACGCCCAGGTCAGGCGCGGTGCGGCCGGTGCGGGCGCGGCAGACGATCTCGTCTCCATGGCGCAAGGCGATGGCAGAACCGGTGGCTCCGGTCAGAGCCTGCGCCCGCTCGGCGATCACGCTGATGGCGGGCTCCAGATCGATCTCTCCCGCATGAATCTCGAGAGTGGAACCGGCGGCATGCGCACTGGAATGCGACAAGCCCATGGCACGGGCGTGGTGCCGGCCCGGCGCCAGCGCGGCAAACGAAGCAGGAACCCGGTTCTCTGCCAAGTGCGCCGGGGACGCGGGCACGGTGCGGAGCAACTCCCGCACCAGGCGATCCAGTTCGGCGTCTTCAATCAGGTGCGCGGTCTGCTGGCCCCGCAAAGAGCCACCCAGCACCCGCGACAGGCTGAGCACCGCCTGGCTTCCACAAGCCACACAAAACGGGGTGTTGTTTTCGCTGATCAGTTCGCACTCGGCGCAGAATACCGCGGTCTGCAAAGACAAGAAGTTGATGTCGCGTAACTTCATCCAACCCATCTACGAGTTTCCTCCGGCCAGTTTACGAGACTAGAAAAGTAAATGGCAGTCACACGCGCCAGAAGTGGCAGTGCTGGTTCAGGGCTGTGGATAAAATCCAGCACGAGTCGTGCCGCCTTGAGTCCCGTCGTGGACAGCTTCCAGCCGCTGAGGTGAGCTTTTGAAACTCGATTACATCGAAAGCCCGATAACGTGCGCGATTCTCTCCGCGGCATGGCCATCCCACAGAGGAACGGGCGCTGCCTTCTTCCATTCCCCGGCGAGAATGCGGCGCACTTCGGCTTGCATGCGCGGAATGTCGCGGCCGATCAGCATATTCGTCCCCAAGGTCACCGTGACCGGCCGTTCGGTGTTGTGGCGCAAAGTCAGGCAGGGAATGCCCAGGAATGTGGTTTCCTCCTGCATCCCTCCGGAATCGGTGATCACCACCGTGGCTGCTTGCTGCAGCGCCAGGAAGTCCAAGTAAGGTTTCGGATCAACCAGGCGAAGATGGCCATTCGAAAGTGCCTCCAGGCCCAGGTCGGCAATGCGCTGGCGGGTGCGTGGGTGCACGGGAAACAGAACACCCACATCGTGACTCAGGTCGGCCAGAGCCAGTAACAGGGTGCGCAGCCAGGGAAGATCATCCACGTTCGAGGGGCGGTGAAGAGTCACCAGCGCGTAAGGCCGGGGTAGATCAGCGGGCGCATGCGCGGCGGAACGAGGCAACAGCCGCACCAGCGTATCAATCATCACGTTCCCGACCAGATGGATTTTTGCCGGCTCGATGCCTTCATGCCACAGGTTCTCATCCGCGTCGGCGGAAGGGGTAAAGAGCAAATCCGAGAGCTGATCCGTGATGAGGCGGTTGATTTCCTCGGGCATGGTGCGATCACGGGAACGCAATCCTGCCTCGACGTGGCCGACCCGAACTTGTAGCTTGGAGCACACCAGAGCGGCCGCCATGGTGGAATTCACGTCGCCGTAGACGAGCACGAGGTCGGGCTTACGATCGGCTACGACGGACTCGAAGCGCGTGATGATTTCCGCGGTCTGGCGGGCGTGGCTGCCCGAGCCGATACCAAGGTTTAGATCAGGCGCGGGCATCTCCAATTGCTGAAAGAAGACGTCCGACATGTTGGCGTCGTAATGCTGCCCGGTATGGATCAGCGTCTGCCGCACTGCCGCGGTCCTGGCCAGTGCCGCCAGCACCGGAGCAGCCTTCATGAAATTGGGACGAGCTCCGACGACGTGGAGAATGTGCATCACGCGGAAAAATTGTCTCCGAAGGTGGGATTGTACTTGGTTTCACCAGCAACCGTGGAAGCCAGCCGCTCAGCCCGCTTGCGCCGCCATCAAACCGGTGTCCGGCTCGACTCGGGGAATGATTTCCACGGCATGGTTGATGGCTCGATCCAAGGCGTCGGCCAGCGCGACCGGGAATACAGAGGTGAGCAGGTTCACGTCGAGCTGGAGGTCATGCTCGTTATAGATCCGGTAAATGGTCATGGAGCCACGCCGGCGGCTATGGGCGGTGACCAGATCGAGGTTCAAGCTCCAGGCAGTCACCATCTCGTGGGCGAAGGGGCTGCCGGGTTTCTTCCAGCGAAAATACCGCGGTTCCCCGTTTCCGCCCATGAACCGCAGTCCCTCCAGGTCAGGCGTTTCGCTGGGCAGCAAGTGCAGTTTCAAATCGAAAGCATCAAAGTCATTGGCGCTGAACGCGGCCACCAGGATGCGGCAGAGCTGATCGTAATCTCGCGTGACCTTCAACTCTTCGGTAGCTCGCCGGATCGCAAGGTTGTTGATGAAGATCTGCCGCTGCTCGATGGTGCGTTGCGCCACACGGCGCAGTTCACCAAACTCCAGGTAACCGAGGTGCTGCACACCCAGCCAGATCCCGGTCCCCATCACGGCCAGCACCAGGCCGAGGGTACTGCCTGTCGGCCACAGCAGGAACAGGCTGAGCAAGGCGAAGAGCGCCGACACCGCATAGAGAACGATGACCACCTGGCGGTGAGAAAGTCCGCGCTGCAGCAGTTTGTGATGAATGTGTTCACGGTCCGCGGTAAACACCGGGCGGCCGCTGATGAAGCGTCGCAGAACCGAAAGCGTGGTCTCCAGGATGGGCAGACCAAACGAGACGACGGGAATGGCAACCGCGATGATGGTGGGCGCCTTTTGCGCTCCTCGCAAGGCCAGCGCGCTCAGCATGAAGCCGATGAAAAGACTTCCGCAGTCGCCCAGGAAAATGGTTGCCGGATTGAAGTTGAAGCGGAGGAACCCCAGGATGGCACCCGTAAGCACGATGGTCATCACCGATACCAGTGGGGAATGACTGAGCAGTGCGGCTACGAACACCACCAGGGTCGAGAACAAGGCTGAGCCGGCTGCCAGGCCGTCCAACCCGTCAATCAGGTTAAAGGCATTGGTGATGGCAAGGACCCAAAGAATGGTCAACGGAAGGCTGACCACCCAGGAGAAATGGTGATTGCCAAAGAGCACGGGCAGGTCGAGGATCCGAAGCCCGCCGGCGAACAGCATTGTCCCGGCCACTGCCTGAACCGCAAACTTGAAGTACGGGCCTACGCTGCGAACATCGTCATAAACGCCCAGCAGAAAGATCAGTAGCCCAGGCAGCAGAATGGTGACCAGGGTCTTGGCGGAAAATCCAAAGCTTAGCCGAGGATACCGCCAACTAACCAGCAGGGCGATGGCGAGGCTGAGGATGAACGCAAGGAAGATTGCCACCCCGCCCAGTCGTGGCAGCGGAGTACGGTGGAGATGGCGATCCAAGCCCGGCGCGGCCACCCATCCGCGCCCCGTCGCCACATTCCGCACATACCTGGTCAGGACGAACGAGAGCAGCAGTGATGCTACAAACATTCCCAGGTAGAAAAGTGTCAACTAGCTCTCCTTCGGCCAGAAGCAAGAGGCGAACTGGTACGGCACGCCCACTGTCCTCGGAAAACCCCTCCCCAAGCACGCTGTGCAGTGAGACCGCTTGATGCCAAAAGAAAGTTCTTATATTGAAATTAAGATGTGATTGCACTATAGCAGCACAAAAAATCATTGCGCAATTCTCTTTCTTGATACCGGCTGTGGAAAACTCTGGCGATCATCGCCGTCATGAATTGCAGCAGATCTGGAGCCGAATCACTCACCATTCGACCGCGGAAGACTGGTTGGTCAACCCGCGGCCTGTGCTAGACTTTTGTTCTGGTCACAATCACAAGAGGTTTTGAATGCCGTCTCTGCGATGGAAGTCGGTCCCGCTCTCTCTGATCACATTCGCAGCCCTGATAGCGCTGCCGGGAACGGCGGCAGGACAGGAAGCACCCGCCAAGGCGAGCGAGAAGCCAGCCACCTGGGAAGAGCAGACGGCCGCGCCGGCAGCCAGACCGGGCGGCGAATCCGGCAGGGCAACAGCGGACGCGGGCAGCGATAAAGCATCGGACTCTTCCCTGCGGCTGGGGGTCGGCGACCTGCTGGAGATGAGCGTATACAACGTTCCCGAGCTTTCGACCAAGACCCGGGTCAGCAGCAGCGGCGAGGTTTACCTGCCCCTCATCGATTACGTCCACGTCGCCGGACTTACCAGCGAAGAGGCCCAGGCGCTGATCGAAAAACGCTTTTCGGACGGTGGGTTCCTGAAGGATCCGCACGTCGCGCTATTTGTCGACGAGTATGCCTCGCAAGGGGCCAGCGTTTTGGGTGAAGTGGCGAAACCCGGGGTGTATCCCGTTCTTGGACAGCAGCGGCTCCTGGACCTCATCTCGGCCGCCGGGGGATTTACCGACAAAGCCGGCCGCAGCGTCACCGTCACTCACCGCAACCAACCAGACAAGCCGGTCACGGTTCCTATCGCCCGCAACCTGACCGACACCCCCGACAGCAACATTGACGTGTTTCCCGGTGACACGGTTATCGTGCGCAAAGCAGACATCGTGTACGTGGTTGGCGATGTGGGAAGGCCGAGCGGCTTTCTCATGGACAGCGGGAATATGACGGTGCTGCAGGCGATTGCCCTGGCTGGCGGCACCACCCGGACCGCCAAGTTGAGCGGTGCGACCATCGTCCGCAAGGGCCCCGCCGGGATGACCCAGACCCCGGTGCATTTGAAAGAGATGCTGGCAGCCAAGGCGCCCGACGTCCAGTTACAAGCGGACGACATCCTGTTCGTGCCCACTAGTACGAGCAAACTGATTGCCGGACGAACGTTAGAGGCTGCACTGCAGGCCGCAACCGCGGTAGGCATCGTCGCGATCAGACCGTAACCAGGGATCGGTTAGGCTGCGGCTACATGACGCCGATCCCCACCGATCAGACTCTCCAGCACCTCAATGTAGTCTTTCGCCGTCTGCTGACGGGAGTAGTGTTGCAGGATATGCCGACGCCCATTGCGGCCCAGCAACTCGCACCAGCCCGGGTCGGCGACGAGGCGCGTGATTGCCTGCATCAGATCGACCGCATTCTCCGGCTCGACAAAGATTCCCGCTTGCGCCTCCTCCAGGATCTTTCGCGCCTGGCCATCGACTCCCAGAATCACCGGACGCGCGCACGCCATGAACTCCAGCATCTTGGTGGGGATCACCGTCTTGAACAGCTCAGTCTTCTTGAGCAACACCAGGCAAGCGTCGGAAGCGCAAATGTAGGCCGGTATCCTGTGGCGTGGCTGCTGGTCGACAAAACGCAGGTTGGTCAGGCCTCGGGCACGCGCCAGTGCGACGATGCGGGCCTTATCGGCCCCTTCGCCCACCAGCAAGAATAGAATTTCCGGCTTCGAGCCCTGCAGCCGCGCGGCCGTCTCCACCAGAGTATCCAGGCCGTGCGCCATTCCCATGGTGCCGATGTAGCAAACCACGAACTTGCCTTCCGCGCCCAGTTCCTTTCTCAGACCACTGCTGGCTTGCGGGCTGAAGAGGTCTGTTTCCACCCCGTTCTGGACGACGGAGATTTTCTCCCGCGGCAGGCGCCAGTGTTCGACCAGATGGTCTTGAAAGGCAGGCGTGACGACTACGACGCGGTCGGACCTGCGGTACAGAAATCCGGCAACGTTGCCCAGCGACCGATAAAGCAGTGACTCAGGATCGCCCATGCCCACTGCGGCCAGCGACTCGGGCCACAAGTCGCGGACTTCGAAAACGAAGGGCACGCGCTTCCAATGAGCGACCCACCAGCCGGAGAGTCCTACCAGCAACTGCGGCGAGCTGGCAATCACGACAGCAGGACGCGAAAGGAAAAGCCCGGTGCTCGCTGCCGAAAGGCAAAACGAGCTGTAGTTCAACATGCGCTCGTGAGCCTTGCGGTTGGGAAAGGGCAGCAGCCAGGTGCGCACGACGCTCACGCCGTCCACTTGTTCGCGCATCACCAAGCGGCGGAACTTGCTGCGATACTCGGGCGGGACAACCCCGGTGGGATGGTTGGGAAATCCGGTCAGCACCGTGACTTCGTGACCGTCCCGCGCCCAATGTCGCGAGAGTTCGGCAGCGCGGGCGGCGGGCGCTCCCATCTCCGGCGAAAAGTACTGCGACAGGTAGAGAATCTTCACTCGGTCCCTAGTAGTAGCAAAGCTTGAATGCACCTTTGTAGCACAAGGCGCGGGTCCGCTTGGCACGGCTGCGGCCATAGTTCTCCCAGCGATCGGCATAGCGCGCGAAAAACTCGTCTCCGGTGAGGCGGTACATGATGCGCAACTGCACCACGTGGAGCTGGTGATAGAACGAGCTAGCCACCATCGGCAGCCGCGTGCCCGATTGCTCGTACAAAGACCAGAAGCCGAGGTCGTAGCGATCGAGATTGGCCCGCAGCGTTTGCGCGGCTTTGGCGAATAGTTCCCGCGCCGAGCCGTTCCTGGTCGCGAGATAGTAGTCGTACACTCCCCACGCTGCCCAGATGAACCCGTTCAGAATGTGAGTTGGCGGGGAAACGATGTATTCCTCGATCCAAAGGTCTCCGTGATTGTCGGTGAAGATGACGCCACCCTGGTCGGTAGGCTTCAAGAAACTGCCGAAGGCACGCTCAGCCGCTTCCAGATAAGACCGATTCCTGGTTTCCTGATAGGCGCGCACGAGCAGCGAAATTCCCTGCCCTTGCGCCAGACCCGAGTACCAGGGCGCCCGGAGCGGCGTCCGGTATTCCCAATCGAAGTGGTGGTTCCACACCCAGATTCCGAACGGGTTCTGCTCCAGGTGCGCGCAGAGCCAATCGCTGGCCGCAAGAAATTTCTGCTTGCGTTCTTGCTCTGCCGTACGGCGAAACAGGTTGTAGTTGCCCAAGCCCCATTGCGCGATCGCAATTGGGTTGTACTGCAAGCCGATCTGCCCGTGGTAATCCAGCATGGGGATGCCGGCGAAATCGTAGTGTCCGGAGTAGTCGGCCTTCTCCGCAAAGGTCATGTAGTACTCGCCGAGTGCGTCGGGGCCAGCGTTGGGATTGGCTTGCGGTGTCTCGTGCCAAAAGGTGAGCTGGCTTTGCCCGGGCCCGAGATAGGCGCCAAAGATGCGCCGGTAGTATTGCAAGCGACTGGCAAGCGACATGGTGGGAATTGATCGAACTATAGCACGGTGATGGGAGGGCAAGATGCCCTCCTTCGACTCGCGCAGGACAGGCTTAGCCCGCGGGACGCCAGCGCTACGAATTGACGCGCCAGAGGCTGGTTTCGAGGTCTGCGTGCTCCACCGCGACCGTGGCGACCGCAAGCAGACCGCTGGTGTTTCGCCCGTCGGGGAAAAAAGCGTTGCCGTACTGAAACCAGCCCATCGGCCAAGCGTCTTTCCTGTAAGCTAGCGCCCTCTGCCAGCGCGCACCATCCGGACTGCCGTAGACGCACACCTCGCGGGTAACATTCACCTGGCTGGGTTCCACCATAGTGGAGAAGAAGACCGCTTCGCCAACGCGGCATCCGTAAGTGGATGAACTGCTCAGTTCGGCCAGCTCAGTAAGCGTTCCACGGCGGTCCAGGCAGTAAACGTGGTTGGCCTCCAGCGGCGTATCGGATGAAAAGTACAACGCCTCCGGGGTGGGGACGAGCGCCACCGCGCGCGCCTGCTGGTTGCCCGACAAAACCACATCTACACTTCGGAAGTCGCACGAGGCACGCAGGATGCGGCACTCCGAACCATTGTCGCCGGTCAGAATCCACAAGCAGTCTTGCCACTGGTCGTAGACCATGTTGTGAACATGGCGGACCGCGCCTTTGGGAAAAGTGTAGGCAACATTCCAAGTAGAGCCTCGATCGGTCGAGGCGTAGATGTGCACCTCATCACGCTGCGGGTTGTCGAAATACTCGCCCCAGAAAACGTGATCGCCTGGAGTGGCGGCAATGTGCAAGGGACGCGTGCCACGCACCAGCTTGTGCGTGTCCCGAAATTCTGCTTCCCCCGAAGCCAACTTGACGATCGCACCCGGCGTCGCGGCGACCAAATCACCCGATGAGAGCACGGCCAGCGCGTGAAAGCCGTCACGAAACAGCCGGAAAGTCAGCCCAGACCGGGAACTCAGAGTTCTCCACCAGAGGGGACGGTACCGCCCTACCTGCTGCCACTCCAGGCTGCTGCCACCGATCCGCGCGCGCAGGAGCGTGTAGCCGCGGGCCGCGTAGAGCGCGTCGTCGCTCCAAGCCAGCGCGCGCATGCCCGGGAAAGCAGCCACCCGAGCCAGAGTCAATCCACTCGGCTGAACCCTGGGCATCGCGGACGCTTGCTTGGCTGCCATGCTGTCTCAGTTCTCCGACTTCAACGCCAGGAATGGGCCAATCGCCAGAGCGTCCATACGGGTTCGCTGGAAGCAGTCGATAGCTTCTTCGGGCGCGCACACGATCGGCTCATTCTCGTTGAAGCTGGTGTTCAGGATGACCGGAATGCCCGTCTGGCGGCGAAATGCCTGGATCAAATCGTAGTACAGCGGATTTTCCTCGCGGGTGACGGTCTGTAGCCGGCCCGTGTCGTCCACGTGATTCACCGCGCAAAGCTGCTCACGCTTCTCAGGACGGATCTTGTAAACATGCAGCATGAACGGCGAAGGGTGGTCGTACTCAAAGTATTCGTGTTGGTATTCAGCCAGAATCGAGGGCGCAAACGGCCGGAACCACTCGCGGTGCTTGATACGAGCGTTGAGAACGTCCTTCATGTCAGGCCGGCCCGGATGGGCCACGATCGAACGGTTGCCCAGAGCGCGCGGTCCCCATTCCATCCGTCCCTGGAACCAGCCCACAACATTTCCGGCGGCGATCTGCCCGGCAACCGCCTCCAGCAGGGGTTCGCGATCCAGCCTGCGATAACGCAAGTTGGCTTTCTTCAAGTCCGATTCGATGCGCGAATCGCAAAACTCCGGACCGAGGTACGAGTTCTTCATCACGTATCGCCGCGGCTGCTGGAGTACCGAGTGATAGGTGTGCAGTGCCGCTCCCATCGCCAGGCCCTCATCGCCTGCGGCCGGCTGGATCCAGGTCCGGCGGAACGGTGTCCGCGTAAACAGCTTGCCGTTGGCAACGCTGTTAAGCGCGCAGCCTCCCGCCATGGCCAGATCTTCCAGCGGTACGCGCTGGTGCAGTTGGTTCAGCAGATGGAAGAAAACTTCCTCGAACCGGTGCTGCATGGCAAAAGCAAGGTCCATATCACGCTGGGTGATTTCAGCATGGGGTTCGCGCGGTTCGCCAAACAGTTTCACCATGCGATCGGAGAAGTGCCTGGCCAGTCGCACCGTTCCATCCGGCAAGACCTGCATGCCCTGGTTGCTGCCCAAGGGTTTGAAGTAGTTAAGATCGAGCTGAAAATTTCCATTCCTCAAGCCCACCGCTTCACCCAACTGCTGGCAATAAGTGGGCTTCCCGTAGGGCGCCAGTCCCATCACCTTGCCTTCGTCGCCATATTTCCTGTAGCCGATGAACTCGCAGACCATGGTGTAGAAGCTGCCCAGCGAGTGCGGCAGGAAGACGCGGTCGAGGATCTCGATCTCATTCCCTTGGCATCGCGCCATCATGGTAGACACAAAGTCGCCGGAGCCGTCATAGCTGAAGCCTGCCGCCTTCTCCCATGGCGAGCAGTAGTAGGCACTCGCGATATGCGCAATGTGATGTTCGAGGTGGTGCTCCTGGAAACGCAACTGCGCCGGGTCAACTTGAAGCGCGCTCGCCAGCAGAGAAGACACGTCCCGCATCGCTTGCTTGCGCTGGCGCAGGCGAATGAAGTTCAGGATTTTCGCAGGATTGGCGAGGGCATATTGCACTTTCTTTGCGAGGTGGGCATCGCTGTCCTGGCCGACGGCCACGTGGTCAATCTCCGTAATCTTTGCACCCACGGCATCCAGGCAGGCCTTCACCGCGAGCGCCGGGAAACCGCCGTAATGCTTCACCCGATTCAGACGCTCTTCGGCAATCGCAAAAACCACCTCGCCGTCCTGCACAACTGCGGCCGAGGCATCCGCGTGAAACATGTTGAGGCCCAGTATCAGCATGGACTGCAGTCTTGCCTCTCCAGAGTTGGGATCATCACTCGGTGCGATGCGAGCAAGAATTCGACGCGATGAAATTCGCCGCATCCACGGCGACCGGTTGTCCCGAAGAGCGGGACTCCGCCACCCGCAAGGTGGCTAGCGTGGAAGTCACGATCTCATGGAACGGGATCGGTGCTTCCGCTCCGGCTCGAATCGCGGCGGCAAATGCCTCCCACTCGCCGCGATGCCCTTTATCCTGGCGCAACCGCGAGCGAAACACTTGCTTGCGCCCGCGCCGAACCAATTCCAGCCGGCGAAAGTCCTCCACCACCGCCACCGCTCCACCACCGAACACTTCCACCCGTTCCTTCGAATATGACCTGTCGCCATTGGCGAGATAACTGATTGTCCCCTGCGATTGATTGGCAAACTGCACGGAGATGACGACGTTATCGTCGCTGTACTGGCCACCGTTCGCCAGGACACGAGTTTGCACTTGGACCGGTGCGCTGCCCGCCAGGAAACTCAGGAAGTCCACAAAGTGGCAGATCTCGCCAAGAATGCGTCCGCCGCCCTGCTCGGGGTCGTTCACCCAGTGGTCAGCGGGGATGTAGCCTGCATTCACGCGGTAGTGGAGGGCCAGGGGTTCGTGGATCTGGTCCAGAAACGATTTCATCCGAACCGCCATCGGCGCGAAACGGCGATTGAAACCGACCATGAGCAGCAGGCGGGTTGATCCCGGTTTGCCGTAGGTCCGGACGATGTCGCTCAACTCGTCTTCCCTCAGGCAAAGCGGTTTTTCGCAAAACACGTGCTTGCCCGCCTGGGCGGCCGCGATGACCTGCCTGGCATGCAAGTGATGACGGGTGGCGATCACTACGGTGTTCAGGCCGGCATCGCTGAGGATCTCGTTTTCGTCGGTCGCGCCGTAACGGAAGCCGAACTTCTCCGCAGCATGGCGGGCGCGGGACCCGTTGGCCGCACACACGCCGAACAACTCCACGGCAGGGGTTTTCTTTAAGGCAGGCAGAAGCGTGCTGGTGGCAAAGCTGCCTGCGCCCAGCACTCCGACGCGGACGGACGTTTGGCCTGCAGGCTGAACACTTGCTTTGGCAACCAGTTCGAGACGGCGGCTTTCCTCCGGCTGCCCGGGGTACGTAATCAGCACACCCAGAAAAGGTCCGCCTGCCTTGCCTGTGATCAGATCGTAGGCGCCCTGGGCGCGCTCAATCAGGAAGCGGTGAGTGACCAGCGAGTTCAAATCGAGCTTACGATCCGCCAGAAGCCGGAGGAAGGCTTCCATGTTGCGAGTCTCGGTCCAGCGCACGTGCCCGATGGGATAGTCGCGTCCCTTCTGCTCATAAGCCGCATCGTAACGGCCCGGCCCGTAAGACCGAGAAACCCGGAAATCGAGTTCCTTCTCGTAATACAACTTGCGCTCGATACCCATGCCCACGGTACCGACCGCAACCACCACCCCACGATCGCGCGCCACCGCTCCGGCCAGGTTGACGGGATCGCTACTCGGGGTTTCCGCAGTGATCAGGACCGCATCCGCACCATGTCCACCTGAGTATTGCAAGCACGCATCGCGGAATTCCGCAGCGGCGGAACTCCCTGCATCCGCGCCCATGCGGGAAGCGAGTTCGACGCGCTGGGGAACAATATCCATCCCCAGCACACGGCAGCCCGCAGCTTTCAGCACCTGCACAGTGAGTTGCCCGAGCAAACCCAGGCCAATCACGGCAACCACGTCGCCCAGCTTCGCTTCGGCGGTGCGAATGCCGTGCAAGACAACCGCGCCTACCGTGGTGAAGGCAGCCTCCTCCAGGCTGACGGCTTCAGAGGGAATCCTGGCCACCAGCAATCGAGGCACACAGGCAAATTCCGCATGCACCGCATAACCAGCCCCGGCACACGCGATGCGATCGCCAACATTGATGTCGGTAACGCCTTCCCCAACCGCCACAACCGTTCCCGCACTGCTGTAGCCCACCGGGCCGGGTTGGTCGAGCCGGCTGCGCACCGCTGCCACCGCAGAGAACACACCCTCGCGGCTAACTTTGTTGAAGACTTCACGAACCAGGTCAGGCCGCGCCTGTGCCTTCTGCAGCAGGCTCTTGCTGGCAAATTCATACGAAGCACGTTCCGTGCCCGCGGAAACCAGCGATGCCGCAATGCGGACCAGCACACATCCGGCAAGCAACTTTGGCGCAGGAACATCTACGACGGCGATCTCACCGGTTCGCGCGTGCTGGAGAACTTGTTTCATGCCGTCGCCGCCTGCCGCGGGTGGATCAAATCTGCCTCGATGTTCTTCGCGCCCCCATCCAGGAATGCCTGCATCCACAGCTCAAGCGTGAGGAATTGCCAGATCTGCATCGACCAGTCCTGCGCCCCGCTGCGGTGCTCATCCACAAACGCACGCACGACTTCGGGGCGGAACAGGCCGCGCTCGCGAACCCGCGATTGGCAGAGCAAATCGTCTACCATCTCCTTCAAATCGTGGGCCAGCCAATAGTCTACCGGCGCCGCGAAACCAGATTTTGGCTGCTCCAACACCTCTCGCGGCAGAATGTCTTGCATCGCCTTGCGGAAGATGTACTTCGTCTTCGGGCGCAGAAATCCCTTGAGCTTCAATTTCGGTGGCACGTTCCACGCCACGAATTCCGCCAGTTCGCGATCCAGGAAAGGTACGCGCACCTCGACCGACGACGCCATGCTCATCTTGTCGTTGTAGGTCAGATTCAAGCTGACCATGAAAATCCTGGCGTCCAGGTAAAGCATCTGGTTGAGGAAGTCGGCATCCTGCACCTGCTCGAACCCGGCGCGATGGCGAATCGCCGGGTCGGAGCTGCAGAGTTCAGCCTCCAGTCCCGGCACGTAGAGTGCGGCCTTTTGTGAGGCGTCGAGATAAGTGCAATTCATGATGAAGCGATCTTCCTGGCGCAGCGATGCGCTGCGTGCCATTTTCTTGGCCAACCGCACTGGTCCCTTGGCCGCCGTCCCCCGGAGGCCAGGCAGACCAGCCAGCGCGGGCTCGATCCTGCGGCGCAAGGCAGACGGCACTCTCTGATAGATCTGCGCCCAGTAATGGGCCGCGTGTTTGCGATAGCCCGCGAACAATTCGTCGCCTCCCACGCCCGAAAGCAGCACGGTGGCGTGCTTGCGCGCCTGGCGACATACCAGATACGCCGTGATAATCGCGGGATCGGCCGTGGGCTCATCCATGTGCCAGGTGAGCCGTGGCAACAGGTCCGCGACATCCGGCTCGACCACGATTTGCTGGTTCTCGCAGCCCAGGCGGCGCGCCAGCCGGGCGGGCACATCCGGATCATCCAGCGTGGTTTCGCCGACGCGATACTTCGAGGGAAACGTAATGGTGTAAGTTCGCACCGGCTGCCGGGTGGCGCCCGACATCATGGCCACGATGCTTGAGGAATCCAGGCCAGCACTGAGAAAGGCACCGAGGGGAACATCGCTGACCATCTGAGCTTCCACAGAGCGGCGAAAGCGCTCGCGAATTTCCTGGGCAAGATCGGCTTCGGTGCGAGGGAATGCCGCGTCCACGGGAGGAAAGGTCAGGTCCCAATACTTTGTGATTTTGAGTTGCCCATCCCGGAAGATCGCAGAATGACCCGCGGGCAGCTTGTGAATCCCGCGAAACATCGTCTTGGGGTCGGGAACCCACAGAAAGGTCAGATACTGGTGCAGTGATTCCGGGTCGATCTCCGCCTCGATCCCCGGCACCTGCAGCAAGGCTTTCACCTCGGAGGCAAAAGCAAAGCGGCGGCCCTGGTGAGCGTAATAGAAGGGCTTCACGCCGAAGTGATCACGCGCCACAAACAACGTGGGCGTCCCGGAGCGAAGATCGCAGATGGCAAACCCAAACATGCCATTGAGCCGCTTGACGCACTCCGGACCTTCTTGCTCGTAAAGATGGATGACGACCTCAGTATCGGTGTGGGAGGCGAAGCGGTGGCCTTTGCTCTGGAGTTCACGGCGCAACTCCGCGAAGTTGTAAATCTCGCCGTTGTAAGTGATCCAGACCGTGCGATCTTCGTTGCACATGGGCATGTGCCCAGCGGGCGAAAGATCGATGATCGCCAGGCGCCGGCTGCCCAGGCCCACATAAGACCCGTCGGGAAATCGCTGGTCCCAGGTACCCGCATCATCGGGCCCGCGATGCGCCTGCACGCAGGTCATGCGTTCCAGCGTCTCTTTATCTCCGCAATTGACCAGCCCGCTTATACCGCACATGCCGGATACTCAGCCCTTCCTGGTCCGCAATTCGCAGATCTTGGCTTTGATGTGAAAGAACTGGATGCCTTGCAGCCCGCAGTAAATCAGTCCCGGAACACCGTCCAGAAATCCCAGCCGCAAAACATACTTGTAAAGAAAAAACAGGAGCGGTGAACCGGGGATGCTGAAGAACTTCTTCCTGAGCCAGCGGCGGCGCTGGGCCTGGGTCCCAAACAGCGACGGCGCCAGTTCTCCGCCGTTTGCCTCTCCATTGAGCCACAGGCGCGCTTCCCAATTGGAGTACTCGTCGTGCTTCTGGATGTAGCGTGAAAGCGAATCGACATTGTGATGCAGCAGTGGGTTCTTCAGTTTTCCGGTTTTGCCATCGACCACAACGTGCTCGTGCACTTCCATGTCGCACATGGTGGTGTCCTGGTCCTTGAGACGGCACTCGAAATGTCCCTTGCCACGCCGGAACAGAGAAAGCTTGCAAAAACTGGCTCCGCTGTGGCGCAACATGCGTCCAAGGAAATACATGCGTAGACCGACGCGGTAGCCGTCGAATGTGGGATCCTGGATGGCCCGCCTGATTTCTTCCTCCAGTTCCGGGGTCAAGGCCTCATCGGCATCAACCAGGAAGACCCAGTTGCAAGCGAGGGTAAGCGTGTCCATCGCCCATTGCCGCTTCTTGGGCCACCCGCCCGGGTAGTGGAACTGCACGACCTTGGCGCCGTAGGCGCGGGCGATTTCCACGGTCTCATCGCTGCTTTGCGAGTCGATGACGTATACCTCGCCGGCCGCGCGCAGCGATTCCAGGCAGCGTGCCAAGTTGCGAGCCTCGTTGCGCACGGGCACAATCACCGTCACCGGAAGCTGCACCGCAGGCGTGACAGTCTGCACCTGTCTGAGTTCTTCCAGTTTCTGCATTTGGGAGTGAAGGGCGCTGGCAACATATTACCCTGAATGGGTTACCATCTCTAGGCTGGAAGGACCACAAGTTCAAACAGCAAGCTGTGTTAGTATCCGGCTCAAGTCTCTCGGCATGGCCAACGCCCGCTCTATCCCTGATCTGAAAAACGAAGTCCGCGAGTTCTGGGATTCCGATCCCTGCGGCACGCGCTACCTGGAGAGTCCCGAGGACTTCGAGGCTCAGGCACGGATGCGCTATGCGCTGGAACCCCACATCCCGGAGTTCGCCCGATTTTCCTCTGCCCGCGGCCAGCGAGTGCTGGAGGTCGGGGTTGGAATGGGGGCGGATTACCTGGAATGGTTGAAGGCCGGGGCACAGGCCACTGGGATTGACCTGTCTTCGGCTTCGCTGGAGCGGGCCCGCCGCCGCTGCGAACTTGCCGGGTATCGCCCGGACCTGCGGGTTGCCGATGCGGAACACCTACCCTTTCCAGACAACACGTTTGACGTGGTGTACTCCTATGGGGTCATGCATCACAGCCCGGATACGCCAGGGTGTTTTCGCGAAGCCGGGCGTGTGCTGAAGCCGGGCGGCGAGGCCCGGATCATGGTCTATCACCATCCCTCGCTGACGGGAGCAATGCTGTGGTTGCGCTATGGCCTGTTGCGCGGAAAATCGCTGCGCCGCGCCGTCTACGACCACCTCGAGAGCCCGGGCACCAAGACCTACACCCAGGCGGAAGCACGCTCCCTGATGGCTGGGTTCGAAGATCTTGCCATGTGGCAGGTCTTCAGCCCGGGCGACTTGCTGCTCAATCGTCCGTCCGCCCGCTTTCAATCTCCCGTGTACCGGCTAGCATGGAGGCTTTATCCTCGCACGCTGGCCAGAAGATTTGGGCGCAGCTGGGGATTGTTTCTGCTGATTTCGGGACGGAAGTCCGAGGTTTCCGAGGTCTAAACCCTGACGGAATGCAGCTCACACCACTGCTGCAGCACGTAAAGCGCCCAGGGGCGAGACCAGGACGTGGCACCGCGCTGGAAGTCGCTCCAGATTGCCTGCACCGCGTTGGGGTTCAGGACGGCAGCAAGATCCGCAGTTCTGCGAAGCGTCTGCTCAACTTCCGATCGTAGTTCGTCGCGCAACCAATGCTCGAAAGGCAGGGTAAACCCACGCTTGCGGCGGTGAACGATTTCGTCCGGCAGCGCCCCGCGCAGGGCTCCGACCAGCTGTGGTTTTGGCACGCTGCCGCCCAGTTTCCAGGAGCCGGGCATGGCCAGCAGTTTTCTGGCCAGAACATGATCGATCAAAGGGACCCTCACTTCGAGGCCGTGCGCCATGCTCATGACATCCGCGTCGCGCAGCAGAGTGTTCAGCATGTAGCAGCGCGCCTCGAGATACGAAACCCGATTGACCGCGTCCAGATTGGCAGTGCGGCTGAGGCTCTGCTGCAGCGGCGCATTCGCGCGTTCGATTGCCTGCTGGTCGTGAGAGACAGACAGCACATCACGCTGCCGAGGTGTAAAGAGCATGCGCGAAAGAAAGTACGGGTGCGGCACGCTGCCATTGCATCGAGCCAGAGTGGCGATCTTCCGGTTCTGGTCTGTGCTTCGGGTGAGCAGGGAGAACGCACCCGCTACTGGTATGCGGGCCAGGCCCGGCAGGTGCCGCCATACTCCCACAAAGCGTTCCATCCGAGGCACGGTGCGGAAGCTGGAATACCCCGCAAAAAGTTCGTCACCACCCAAGCCGGACAGGGCCACCTTGATGCCCGCCGCACGGGTTTGCTGCGAGACCAGATGAATATTGAGCCCATCCATGGTCGGCTGGTCCATCGCCTGCACCGCGGCAGGGAGCGCGGACAGCGCGTCGCGTTGCGAGATCAGGATCTCCCGATGCTCGGTTCCAAATTTCTTCGCCACCAGGCGGGAGTATTCCGCTTCGCTGTAATCCGCCTCGCGGAACACAATCGAAAAGGTATTGACCCGGGAACCCCCGCGACTCAGGATGCCGCACAGACTGCTGGAATCAATGCCCCCGGAAAGAAACACGCCGACCGGCACATCGCTGACCATCTGCATGCGCACCGATTCCTCGAGCAGCCCACGCAGTTCCTCTTCGACCTGCTTGCGCTCGACCGGCGCGGCGTGAATCTTGGATGAACTGACGCCGGGCTGCTCTTTTTGCGGCGCCAAGTCCCAATACATTGCCTCCCGAACCGCCCCCTTCTCCCACACCAGGTAATGCCCGGGATGCAAGGCGGAGACGCCTTCAATCAGCGTGATGGGGTCGTAGAGCGATCCAAAACCCAGATAGTTGAGCAGGCCCGCCCGATCCAGGCGGCGGGGCACAAGTCCAGTCCCGAGCAGGGTGCGGATCTCGGAAGCAAACAAGAAGTATTGGTCCGACGCATAGTAGTACAGCGGCTTGATACCCATGGGATCGCGGGCCATAAACAGCTGGTGCCGCCGCGCGTCCCAGATGGCAAAGGCAAACATGCCGCGCAATTCGCGAAGGCAACCCTCCTTCCAGCGACCGTAGGCCCTAAGCAGAACCTCGGTGTCGGAGTGGCTGTGAAAGCGCGCCCCTTCGCGTCCCAATTTCTCGCGAATTTCGCGGAAATTGTAAATCTCGCCGTTGTAGACGATCCAGTTCCCCGTCTCGGGATCCTGCATGGGCTGGTGGCCCAGTGGTGAGAGATCCAGGATGGCGAGGCGCCGGTTGCCCAGGCCGACTTCAACCGGCTCGGGAAGGGTTTCCCGCACGATGATGGTGCCGGAATCGTCCGGGCCGCGGTGGGCGAGCGACTGCGTAGCGCGCTCCAGCAGTTCGGGAGCCACGCTCCCACCACGTGCCACGATGCCGACGATGCCGCACACTCAATGCTCCTCGCTACGACACTGATTTCACGACCAACCCTCTACCGGGAAGCGGCTTATTGAGAAACGGCCGCTCACAGAAGTACCAGAAGACCGCCGCCACCGCGCACATGAAAGCCAGTCGTATGGGAAATTCTGACATCCGCGGGAGGCCCCAACCAATCAGCCGGGAAGCGACCACGGCCGACGAGTGAAAGTTGCACTGATGCGTCAGATACAAGCTGTACGAGATCAGGCCGAATGCGCCCAACACCACTCCCAGCTTGCTTTCCTTGAACCTCTGGTCCCACGGACGCAGGTAAACCAGCAGCAGTGCGAATGCGCTGGTGACGATCCATTCGAAATAGACCGAGCGTCCTGCAAAGTGAGTCGTAAGGTTGCGGTACAGTGAGAAAACCAGCAGCAATATCAGTGCGAGATCAATCGCGGCGCGGCTCCTGGAACTGGCTGCCTTGCAGAGGCGGTAAAACACGAGCGATCCCAACGCGAAAGCGATCCAGTATTCCAGGAAGAATCCGTAGGAAAGTGAGGGGTGGTACAGGTTCCAGACCAGGGCGGGGACCATCAGTGCGACGATTGCAGTCAGCATGCCTTTTCTGACGTACACCGCGGCGAACATGATCAGCCCCATCACCAGATAGAACTGCTCCTCATAATTCAAGGACCAGAATCCGGCGACAAATAGAGAAGTGTTCTGATGGGCATAGGACGTCGGATGTGCCAGCATGCTCAACCACTGAGTCATGGTGAGATTCTGGATCCACACCAGCACCGAGTGCGAGATCTGGTCTCCCATGCCCGCCCGCATCTTCAAAAAGCGGGTGGCCAGGAAAAAGCAAACGGCAAAGAAGTACGGGGGATAGATGCGGCGTACTCGCCTCCACATGTAGCCCGCCGGGCCAACATTGTTGCGTCTGCAGGAGTCGGTACTGGCGGCAATGCAGTATCCGGAAATTACAAAGAAGACCATCACACAGGCGTGCCCGAGGTTGAAGCCAAGGTCAGGGCCGAGGTGATCGCACACCACCCCGAGCGACGCCAGCCCGCGCCACGCATCCACCATGGTGTAGCGTGGTTCCCAGGCTCTTCGCACAACCGGTGCACTCCTTCGCGGAGGCGCCGACAAAGCAGTCGCCAAGCCAGTCTCCAAAAACGGATGAACCTGTCTATATCACAGAATAAATTCCGCGACCACTGGCAACTTTCGTACTCGGTTACACTACACCTTTGTTTCTCCTCCACATGCGCAGGCAAATTCTCGGCCAAACCGGTATCGAGACGTCCCAACTGGGGTTCGGGTGCGTCAAGCTGACCACCCACCGCGATCGGCGCGATGCGGTCCGTATCCTCGAGCACGCGTTCTCCCTGGGAATCACGCACTTTGACGTTGCCCGCGCATATGGCTTCGGGCGGGCTGAAGGCATTCTCGGCGAATTCCTGCAAGGCAAGCGCAAACGTGTCACCGTCGCCACGAAATTCGGGATTCAGCCGCCCTCAGGTTTGGCCGGGAACCGGTGGATCATCGGCCTAGCGAAGAAAGTTCTCGGTCCCTTTCCCGGGTTGCTGCGCCGCGCGAAGCAGCGCGGTTCCACCATGGTGCAAGCGAACGTTTTCAGCCCCAACGCCGCGATCCACAGTTTGGAAACCAGTTTGCGCGAGTTGGGGACGGACTACGTGGACGTGCTCCTGTTACATGAAGCGGCGCTGGCGGATGCCGCCAGTGAACCGTTGATCGAGGCTCTGAGCCAGCAGGTCACCAGGGGATTGGTTCGATGCTTAGGCGTGGCGTCGGACTTTAACCAGCTGGGTGGAGATGCTGACCTGCTTCCAGACGCCTATCAGGTGGTGCAGTTCGATGACAACGCGCTGCGGGGGAATTTGCGAACGTTGCAGCATCATGAGCGGCGAGCGCTGATCACACACAGCATTTTCCAACCGGCTGTGCCTCTGCGAGAAGCGATTCACGCACATCCGGCAATCGTGAAGAAGTTCCCAGCGCAGATGAACTTCGATCTGGCTGACCCCGTGGTGGTCGGCTCTCTGCTGTTGCATTACGCCCTGTGGAGCAACCCCACCGGCATCGTCCTGTTCTCGAGTAGCGATCCGGCACGGGTGGCGGCCAACGTGCGCGACGCCGAGTCACCCGCGTACGACGGGGTACAGTTATCGGTCTTCGTAAAGTTTGTCAACGAAATCCTGAGCGCGCGATCCGGCTCTGAGCCGGCTGCCGCCGCCAGTTCGTCATCCGGGCGGCGAGCTTCATGATCGTCGACCTGCAGACGACAGATTCCCTGCCGGAGCTGGCGTGCGACCTCTGCATTGTGGGCAGCGGGGCCGCAGGTCTGGCCATCGCGTCTGAGATGTCAGGTACCCCGCTTAAGGTGATCGTGGTAGAAAGCGGCGGGCTGCAACTGGAGCCGCCAACCCAGGCGCTCTATGACGTGGACACCAGTGGGCTGCCGCACCCAGGCTCGACGGAAGGTCGCTTTCGAGTCTGCGGCGGTTCCACCACCAAATGGGGAGGCCAGTCCCTCCCCCTCATGCCCCACGACTTCGAGAAGCGTGAATGGGTCCCGCACAGCGGCTGGCCGATCTCGTTTGAGGAATTGACTCCGTACTACGCCCGCGCGTGCCGCTTCCTGCTGGTCGACGGCATGAACTTCGACACCGACTTGTTCGCCCACCTGCGCACTCGTCCACCTGCCTTGGACCCGCAACGGGTCTGGTATCACTTCTCGAAATGGAGCCCCAAACCGAGCGTCCGCGAACTGTATTTGCCGGCCATCCGCCGCTCGGATCGTTGCACCCTTCTGCTGCACGCCAATGTGACGGACATCATTTTGGAGGACGGGTTGAATCGGGTTGGAGCCATCGAAGCGCGCTCGCTTGAGGGAAAGAAGGCGACGGTGCGGGCGCGGACGTTTGTACTGGGCGTGGGCGGCATCGAAACCGCTCGCCTGCTCCTGTCGAACCATCAGCAACAGCCCAACGGAATCGGAAACCAGCACGACCTGGTCGGCCGTTTTTTCCAGGACCATCCCAGCGCAATGATCGGCTGGCTCAAGACTCCGGACCCGGCCGGAGCGCAAGGGCTGTTCAACGTCTTCCACAAACGTGGGCTGAAGTATTCCGTGCGCTGCACCGCGACACCGCAGTGGCAGAGTGCGCAGCGAACACTCAACGTGTCGATGGGCACCACGTTCGTGCAGGACGATTCCACGCTCCAGGACCTGAAAGAGGCTTACAGCGCCATGCGCGGTTGGCACCTCAGCCTGGCGGAAATGGGCAAGCTGCTGCGCGCGGCCGGTCACCCCGCGGCGACGATTTCGCCGGTTTGGCACTTCGCAGTGCATGGCAGGAGCTTCGCTCCCGGAGCTCGCATGCAGATTGGCTTGACCTCCGAGCAGGAGCCGAATCCCGAGAGTCGCGTTTTGCTCTCCGAAACAACTGATGCGCTCGGCATGCCTCGTTCCAATGTGCGCTGGAAGCTGACTGAGCTCACCCGCTACACCATTCGGCAGTTCGCCCAGCTTCTGTGCGAACAATTTCGCCAGGCAGGCATCGGGGAAATCGCAGTGGATGACTGGGTCCGCGATGATTCGCCGCAATGGACGGACCACATTACGGATCAGTTTCACCACATGGGAACGGCGCGCATGCACGATTCGCCGCGCCAGGGAGTGGTCGATCGCGATTGCCGGGTGCATGGTGTCGCCAACCTGTACATCGGCAGCAGCGCGGTCTTTCCCACCAGTGGTCATTCCAATCCCACGCTCACCATCATCGCTTTGTGCATGAGACTTGCCGATCGGCTTAAGAAGGAATTGGGGTAGGCGACCGCCAAAACAAATTGCCTTTCATGGTTATGCGCGGTAAGGTGATTTTTGCATGCTGCTTGAAATCCAGACGAACGCTCGCTCAGTTGCAAGACGACTTGGGCTTGTGCCGATGCTGCACCGGGTTCGTTCCCTCTGGCATGCAGGATATGAAGATTCCTTTTCCCATGCGCTACTCAGCGAAATCAAGCCAACTGACTGTGTGTGGGATGTCGGTGCTAACGTTGGCTACTATTCTGAAAGGATTGCCTCTCTCGCGGCGCAGGTTGTGGCATTTGAACCCGTGCCGCAGATATTCTCGAAGCTCTCGAAGTTGAGTCTTCCAAACACCACCTTCGTTAATCTTGCCTTAGCTGATTCAGAAGGCGTGTTACCCATGAGCATCAGCGGCGACTCCAGCTCGCTGGCCATAACAGTGGGAAAGATCGCAGAGGTTCGTGTGGGCCGCGGCGACGACCTTGATCTCCCACAGCCAAACGTTGTGAAGATTGATGTTGAGGGTTTCGAGCTAGAAGCAATTTCGGGCATGCAGAAACGGCTGCGCGCCGACGAGTGCAGGGCATTGTTCTGCGAAGTCCATTTTGAGGTACTGGAGAAGCGTGGCCTACGACAAGGGCCCGCAACCCTGATTAAACAGCTTCATTCGCTAGGCTTTTCGAAAATCCAATGGTTAGACGCGTCGCACATCTCCGCTTACAAGCCCTGATTTTCGGTAACCGCCAATGACGCTCAATTCCGCATTTCTGAAGCAGGCGATCAACAGTGTCCGCCAAAAGGGCACGGACATCATCCCCTATGCGCTGGGGCGGTTCTACATTGTCAGAAAAGCTTATAGCGCCCAGGCCCACGTCCGCATGGGTGTGAAGCCACAACCGCTCACGGAGTCCATTTTCCCCAATATTGACGTGGATACAGCAGTGGCGGCGATCCGTCGCGATTCGGCTTACCTGCCCGTATATCTGCCGCAGGCTTGCGTGGACGAGTTCCACGAACTGGCGCTACGCGCACCGTTGCGAGCCAAGACAACGGCACAACCGTTCCGCTATGCCGATGTCGGAGGCGGGAGGTTGCCGAACGGCGACAGGGTCGCCATGGGTCACGTGATCGGTATCGAGGAGAATGCCACTGCGCAGCGAGTTGCGTACGATCCCAGCGTAATGGCAGTCATGTCCCGCTATCTGAATTACACGCCCCAGGGATGCGACATTCGCCTGTATTGGAGCTTTACCGGCACCCTCACCGACGAGCAGCGCCGCGCGGGAGAACAAACTGTCCAATTCCACTTCGATGTACACAGCTACAACTTTGCCTACGCGGCGTACTACATCACGGATACCGACCGTACCAACGGCGCCCATGTCATGGTGTTGGGCAGTCACCGCAACAAGCCGACGGCCTGGCTTTTCGGTTCGGCAAATCAGACCGATCAAGCCGTTGAAGCGAACTACAGGAAAGAAAAGATTCTGTGCATTGAAGGCCAGGCGGGCACCGGTTTCTGGCAGGACAGCTCTTGCTATCACAAAGCCCTGCCACCAGAAAAACGAAACCGGCTTCTGTTTCAAGTGCGCTATTACTAACCAGGAAGCTACTGTCTGGCTCACGGGCTAGGACCGACAGAACGTATCCCGTATCCACTGAATCTCGTCCTCGGAAAAACGGCTGTGGGTAATGGCCGCGGCGTTATTGCGCACGTGCCCGGCCTGCATCATGGACGAAACCACAACGTGGATGCCGGTCTTGCGGGTGACGAGATTAAGTACCACGTCGGCGAGCAGCCCATCACTGGCATCCCTAAACTTTTCGCGCAGAGTGGAGGCAACGTCGACCGCACCCGCAAGTTGGCCCAACCAGGAACGAGTGTTGGCCACACCATCTACTCCGCCGAAGGGATGGTTTGCCACCAGGATGCGTTCGTCCGCGCGCTCTTTGGCGATTCTTCGCGCGTGGTGCAGATTTAGCATGTTGCAGGGAAACTGCAGCGCCTGCAGTTCCTTTCGCTCCCGAACGCTTTCCGATCCAATCACGCCCAGGGTTGCGGAAACTCCGAGCACCCGCACCTTGCCTGCCTGAACCAGCTTTCCCAGTTCGTGCAGAAGCTCCCGGTTACCGAGTGCACTCGCAGGCGGGGTATGCATGAACAGCAAGTCCACATAGTCGGTTCGAAGTTTACGCAGGCTCTCTTCCAAACTTCGGTGCAAGAGTTCCACCGTAAACTGGTTCGGCTGGAACTGCGCGGCGATCTGGCTCTCCATTGCAGTTTTCGCGCTTGGAAACAGGGAGAATACGCGCCGAGCCAGCGGTTTGACCGCCTGCTTCCACGCCTGCTGGTAAACGGGCATAATCCCGAACTTGGTGGAAACCACTACCCGGTCCCGCCGCCCCACCAGAAACTCTCCGAGTGCCGCTTCTGCCTCGCCGTAGCCATACGAGCGGGCGGTGTCGAAGAAAGTGATGCCGGAATCGTATGCTGCCCCGAGGGCGCACAACGAGCCTTTGCGGCCTACACGTCCCATCACCGCGCTACAGCCGAACCCCAGGACGGATGACCGTATTCCGCTTGCACCTAGTTGGACGTATTCCATTGGAAGTCGAGCGCCGCAGTAATTTGAATGATACGTTGTGCCAAAGTGTTCACAGCTTGCGTGACAAAGATGGAGGCCGTAAGGTCACTTCACGCTCTGCACCGGGCGAGTCTCTGTTGAAGTCGGAGGCACCCCGGCTCCGCATAAGCTCCCGGCCAAAGTCACAATTTCATCTACATGTTTGCTCCAGCTAAAGTCCTGTGCCCGCGCTGTGCCCTTGGCCACCATCTGCGCGCAGATCTCGGACGAGCCCGCGACTTCCGTGACCCGAGCTGCCAACTCCTGGGGAGAAAAACGTTGGAAATAGAGTGCGGCAGGTCCGCAGATTTCCCGGTGCACCGCCAGATCGGAGGCCACGACCGGCAGCCCGCTGGACATCGCCTCCACCAGGGGATGCGCGAAGGTCTCGGTATAAGCAGGCGTTACGTAAACGTCACAAGCTCGATACAAGTGACTCAGTGACCGGTAAGGTACCGCGCCTAACTCGATCACTTCTCCCGAGACTCGCAATTCGTGAACCAGCGCGGCCTCTCTGTCGGCGCGATAGCCTTTGTTGGCACGAAATTCACAGGTAAGAATGAGGCGGACCTTTCGTGGACTGAGCGCGCTTTTTATTAAGGGCAGAGCACGGAGCAACGTTGCAAAATTCCGGTAGTAGGTATAGTGGCTCACAAACAGCAGCCGTAATGCGTCTCCGGTGGAGTCGAGCTTTTGCTGCACTGCGGCGGGCAATGCCGGGCTGTTGCGGAAAAAAATGTCGCGATCAAAGCCGTGATGGATCGGCACCACGTCCACTCCAGCCCAGGCACGCAACTCCTCCGCAAAAGCCTTGCTGGGAGCAACGGTTCGCTCAGCCCAATGCATCGACCGCTTGGCAAGCACACCCCGCGCGCGTGTGTCCAGCCACATGCCATATTCCCCACGCGCCCGCAGGTCACGAAAAAAGTCGGGCGATGTGTAGAGGGAATTCCGCGACAGAAGAATCTGGGGAACGGGCGACTTTCGCAGGGCAAAATTTCCCGCGGAGATCAGCACATCTGCGCCACTGGCGCGTATCTCTCGCGGAAGAACAGTTTGCTCCCGCCAAAACCGCCGGGCCGTTCCCGCCGGAGTTTCCATCTTGGCAAATGAGATATTGGGGAGATCCCCCAATTCCCGCTGAAGTTCCGTGGGCACCGCAATGGTAGTCCATACATCACCGCGGGCGGCGAGATGGGGAACAACATTCCGCAGGTAGGTGAGCCCACCGCCGGCGCTGGCCGCGAGGCCATTCAAAAATAAATGCATCATCGCTGTGGCAGGACCACGCCCACGCGGTTTGCCCATCGACCCGAAGGCTGAACGATTCTGGACAGTGCGAGGCTGGGAGCTGCCGCGGGAACCACATCTGGAAAGACGAACGCCATGCTCCAGAAGAAAACGCAAAGATAATAACCCACGGCGAACAGCCAGTCCTCAAATGCCGCGTGCACCAGGCCTGCCGCCATGATGGCCGCGATAGGCACTGCCGGTGAGCAGGCATTGCCGGTGCGGCGCATCCAGGCCACCACCCGGCATACGTTGAAAACCACCAGAAACACCAGAGTCAAGAACGGGAGCACTCCCAACAGACCCACCCATTCCACGATAGCCAGATAGCTGTTGCCGTGTTCGCGTGTGGCCTCATCCGCCGAATGCAAAACCAAACTGTGATCGTGGCTCTCCGCGCGGGTCACGCTGGTGCCAAAGCCGGTGCCGAACCAGGGGTGTTGCTGAATGATGCCGGAGGTTCGCTGCCACACCGAAATGCGCGAACCCAGCAATCCCGCTTCGCGTTGCCCCTTGTACAAGAAAGTCTGCGCCGTGGAGTCCGCCTGGTCTTGCTTGAAAGGCAGAACGCTCACCACCAAGGCCGCCGCAAGCAAGGCCACCCCGATGCCCTTGATCAGTAGCCGGTAACGGCGCAAGGCAATGCAGAGCAAGAGGCAGGCGAGCACTCCGCCGACAATTCCGGCGCGC
>JBGPJK010000010.1:0-32012 GCA_041485425.1 Terriglobia bacterium
CCTTCCACATCGTGGTAGTACTTCTTCGCTTGGCCGTGGTCCCGCAACACCTTCACCTTGTCGGCCAGGTCCGGATCGTTGGTGGTCACGGCTCCCGCCTCGCCACAAGCTCCCAAGTTCTTTCCCGGATAGAAACTGAAGGCAGCCGCGCGGCCCATCGAACCTGCCTTCCTCCAGCCATTCAGCTCTCGGGAAAAGTATTCAGCGCCATGGGCTTGGCAGGCATCCTCGACCACGATGAGGCGGTAGCGTTGCGCCAAGTCCAGAACCGGGTCCATGTCCACCGTTTGTCCGTACAGGTGGACCGGGACGACAGCAGTGACAGGCCGCCCGCTTCGCAGGCTGGTGAGTCTGCCAGCATGGTCTACCGAACACTCGGTTTCCAGATATTGCTGGAGTTTCGCCGGATCCATGTTGTACGTATGCTCATCGATATCAACGAACTCGGGAACAGCTCCAACTTGTGAGATCGCCTCAGTCGTGGCAATGAAGGTATGGGGGACAGTCACCACCACGTCCCCCGGCTTCACTCCAGCAGCTTTCAAAGCGAACCGTAGAGCGTCTGTGCCGCTGTTGACCGCGACGCTGCAGGCGGTACTACAGAAAGCAGCAAATGCTTTCTCGAATTCCGCGACCATCGGACCGCCGATGAAGCCAGCAGTCTTCAGCGCACAACGAAATACCGCAACCAGCTCTTCTTCCAATTCCGCGTGCGGAGTAACGAGATCCAGAAACAGGATTTTGTTGTCCATTATTTTGTGATCCTTATTTGAGGTTGGATAGTCCGGAAAACTCGTGCCGGGTTCCCGGCAACGATTGCATCCGCCGGCACGTCCTTGGTGACGACGCTGCCGGCGCCGATGATTGCTCTTTCCCCGATGACGACTTCTGAAAGAATGGTCGCACCGGATCCGATGGATGCACCTTTCTTTACGAGAGTGCGTTCAACATGCCAGTCTTGTTCGGTTTGCAAGCCACCATCAGGAGTGGTTGCCCGCGGATAGCTGTCGTTAATGAAAGTCACGCCGTGCCCAACGAAGACGTCATCCTCGATGGTTACGCCTTCGCACACGAAGGTATGGCTCGAGATCTTGCATCGCTTGCCAATTGTCGCGTTCTTCTGGATTTCGACAAACGCGCCGATCTTGGTTTCATCACCAATCTCACATCCATAGAGGTTGATGAACTTGGAGAGCTTTACATCTCGTCCAAGCTTCACATCCGGTGCTATGCACAAATACGTGTCCATAAATGGGATGTCGCTCTTCTTCAGCCTGTCTGTTTCTGCTGCGTTGCTGAGGTCGTGGATCTTAGGGGGAAGTGAAACCTACGCGATTCTCATTACTCGGAGGATCACTTTCCTTGCCGTGGTGCAAAGGGGGAGGAACGACGAAGAGGACAGCTCTACAAATAGACCAACGCTCCCCTTTTGCTGAGCGATTCGTTCGCCGCTTCCAACATTTTGACCACTCTCAGGCCTGCGGCTCCATCGTTAAACGGTATGTGATCGTTGGAAACACAGTCGATAAAGTAGGCCAACTCATGGTGCAACGCCTCGACCTGCTCCAGTTGCGGCGCCCACATATCTCCGGAACGGTAGCTGACCAGCAACTCGTACAGGCCTTCACGATTGGTGATGTTTACGCCCTTGTCATAGACCTTGATTTTCTCGTCCGCTTCCAGGTCATTCCACACCAGCATCTTTTTCTCTCCGCCAATCAGAGTAGTTCTGACTTTTACGGGAGAAAGCCAATTCACGTTGATGTGCGCGATGATTTGTTCGGGGAAGTAGACCGTCATGAAAGCGACATCTTCATGTCCGTTCAAGTGCTTTTGGCCCGTTGCAACAATAGCCTCGGGACTCTTACTGATCAGGTAATCCATGATTGACAGATCGTGCGGCGCGAGATCCCAGATCACGTTGACGTCGTGCTGGAACAGACCTAAATTCACACGCGTAGAATCGTAGTAGTAGAGCTTCCCGAGTGAGCCTTCCTCTAAGAGTTGCCGGATCTTCTTTACCGCACCCGTGAAAAGGAAGGTGTGGTCGACCATGATCTTGAGATTCTTCTGCTGGGCGAGATTAATGAGTACCTCAGCCTGTGCGACATTGCTGGTGAACGGTTTTTCGACAAAGACGTGCTTTCCGTTTTCCAGCGCCTCTTTTGCCAGTTCAAAGTGCGTCCACACTGGAGTCACTACGGCGATCGCATCAATCTCGGTGGAAGCCATGAGTTCGGATGCATCGGCCGTCACGTGGATGCCCGGATAGTTTTTCTGGACCTTTTGCCGCGCGGCAGGACTCTTATCCGCGACGGCCAGGACTTCAGCTCCATCCAGGCTGTCGAGGTTCCTCAACACGTTTGGACCCCAATAGCCATAACCTACTACTCCAAAATTGACCATATTTACCGCCTTTGTGTGGTTATTCGTACGGTGAAGTTGCACCCAACCGCGGGGAATGAACAAACAGGTACTTAGAGGGGGGAGGGATCAGAGCCCAGGAGGGAGGAGGAAAGATCTTACCGCTAGTACGCACCATCACCTAACACCATGGCTCGAGGTGTCTGAAGGAGAATCTTCATGTCAAGCCAAGGCGACCATGTCCTGGCATATCTCAAGTCCAAACGAACCATTTCGTCGAACTTGACGCGGCTGCGACCGTTGACCTGCCACAAGCCGGTGATGCCCGGCTTTGCCTCCAACAGCCGGCGCCGGTGCCAGATGTCGTAAACTTCCACTTCATAAGCAATCGCAGGCCGCGGACCGACGAGCGACATGTCCCCCTTTAACACATTGAAGAACTGAGGCAACTCGTCCAAGCTGCTTCTGCGAAGGAAGACGCCGATTGGTGTGATTCTGGGATCGTTCGTGAGCTTGTATACTCCCTCAGCATTTCCGTTCGCCGGTTTCCGCTTCGCCTCACCGGCGATCAACTGCTTGACGTACTTCTCATGGGTGCTGACATCCGTGCCAACGTACATCGACCTGAACTTCAGGAACACAAACGGTACGCCGTATTGGCCGATACGTTTCTGGCGGAAGAACACCGGGCCCTTCGAGGTTAGCTTGACCGCCAAAGCGATGATGAGGAACAGGGGCGCGAAAAGCATGATCGCCAGCGTGCTGCCTACGATGTCCATCGCCCGCTTCCAGAAGAATTTTCTCGCATTGTCTCGCCTTGCCAGATCCGGATATAGCGTCGGATTACTCCCGCTCTGGGGTCCTTCATGATTCCAGTCGTCCGGAAACAAGTGGAAGGAAATGCTGATCTGGTTGAATTGTTCGAAACTCAAGCTGCTGCGCAGAGTTTCGCTTACCCTGGCTAACACCGGACTCAGAATGGAATTCCGATCATCCGTTCCAATCTCGGTAAACATTACGCCCACCGCGGAATTCTGCTTGTACCAGCCGGTTATGTCGGTCTCCCGGGTCGACAATGAAAGGGCGGACAGAATCTTGCTAAGAACCTTGCCGTTTTGGTCCGAGGGCAGACAATCGCCGGTGTCCAGCAGCATGAGCAGGAATGGCTTTCTCGAGCGTTCCGTCCTCTTTCTCTCGAGAGCGATCATCCGCTGAAAGGCTTCCTCATCCAACACACCACGATCCGTGTCCGATACGGAATGTGTCGGGAAAGGGTTCTTACCGTTACCGTTACCTGAGCGTCGCACATTCACAACTTACTTCCTCCTGGTTTCTGCTCCCATTGTTTCTGGAACGGGAACGATGGGCTTGTACGTTGGCTTTTCCATGATTTGTTTAACCTTGCCTTGAGACCGGTCAGGAGGAGGAACTGGCTGTCTTCGATATCTATGCAGATTTCGGGCCGTTGGTGCCGATGCCGTTCCCGGGGTGCGGAGCGGCCGGGGCGTAGCGCTGGTAGTAATTGCTGTGATCAGTATTCGAGCAACTGTTCAGGACAACGCCCAGCAGGGGAGCCTGCTCCAGTGTGCGGAGTCCCCGCTGAAGTTCTCGCTTCTCGGTCTTCCCTTCACGAGCTACCAGCAGGACACCATCGCTCAATCGCGACCAAACACTGGTATCCGCGAGCGGCAGTACCGGAGGAGAATCGATCACGATCCAATCGAACCAGGGGGTCAGTTGGTCCATCAGTGCCGAGAGTCGCCCTGATTGCATCAATTCCAGAGGATTTTCCGGTGGTTTGCCCGCTGGCATGAGCCAGAAGCCCAGGCCTTCGAGACGGTAGATGTTCGTAACTGCACTGGTATCACCCATCAACCATTCACTGAGGCCGGCAAGGTTGCCCAGCCCGAACTGCTGCGCCAATACTGGACGCCGCAGGTCGCCTTCCAACAGAAGAACTTTCTGCTGCTGCCTCCGAGCCAACGTGGCCGCCAGATTTGCAGAAATCAAGCTCTTGCCTTCCTCTGCAATGGTGCTGGTTACGAGAACTTTTTTCAGAGTTCGATTCTGCTGTAATTGTCTGAGTCGAACTCCCAGGAAGCGGAACTTTTCCGCGCCCAGACTCTCCCTGCTGGTCACTGATACGAGCCGACTGCTCGGTGGGATTGACACCTGCAGCGGCTGGAACTGGCCAAAGTCGCTCGTCTCCTTCTCCGCAGCCTGGAGAAGCTCGGTAGCTACTGCCGGGGAATGCGGAAACGGCGTCCCAGATCTTTCCGCCTGGGACCTCTGTAAGGCCTCAAATAAACGGCTCATGCTTGCTTGCTCCTCGTGCGATCGCGATAGGTGCTTCGCCTTCTCGCGGTCGCGTGCGTTGTAAATGATCGTACAATTGAAGCAAGCTCTTGACCGCTTGCCGCACGTCACTGTTACCGCCGTTCGTATCCGGCTCACGCTTCGGCGCGTGAACCACGCCGAGACGGAAGTCTGCCGCAACATAATCGATGATGTCGGGGGTCACGCTGCGCAATTGTTTTGCATATGCTGTGATCAGAGCGTTTTCACACACGGTATTGATCAACCGGGGAATCCCGCGGGAGTGGCGGAAAATCGTCGCGACGGTATCCGGGGGGAAAATGGCGCCGGCGTGAGAGTTTGCTCCTGCCAGCTGCAAGCGCCGTTGGATGTAACCACCGGTTTCTTCCAGGCCTAAGGGCTCAAGTTGCGAACGCAGCGCGATTCTTTGTTTCAGTTGCCGTAATTCAAACGAATCAAGCTTTTCGTCCAGCTCCGGCTGTCCTACCAGCAGAATCTGCAAAAGTTTTTCCTGCGCGGTCTCCAGATTGGTCAGAAGCCGAACCTCCTCCAACACTTCGGCGGAGAGGTGGTGAGCTTCGTCTACCACGAGAACAGTCGTCAGCTTCTTTTGATGGCGTTCAATCAGGTAATTTCCCAAGAGGAGGAGAAGTTCACTCTTGTTTTTTCCTGCTGCGGGAAGGCCGAAGTCGCCCGCTATGTATTGGAGAAACTCCACCGGAGACAAGAGACTGTTGAAGACATAGGCATAAGCGACACTGCTACGGTTAAGCAACTCCAGGAGACAACGGACCAACAGCGTCTTGCCGGTACCGACCTCGCCTGTCATCACCACGAAACCCTTATGGCGACGGACGCCATAGTAAAGCGCTGCCAGGGCCTCGTTGTGCCTCCTGGTCGGGAACAGGAAGGACGGGTCAGGAGTAATCTCAAACGGATTACGTCGCAAATTGTAAAACTGCTTGTACATGGAGAACCGGATTCAACCGCGAAAGTACGTGACCGCGAGACCGAGAAGAATAGAGGCGGCAACTGTACCGGCGGCGGCCCATCGGAACCACAATCGACGGGCATCCGCCTTCTGCTCCTCGGGCGTAACCAGAGGTGGTATCTCGGTGATCACATTCACCGGGATAATCGCCTTGAATTCCTTCTCGTTGTAGATTCGGTCGTCTATGATTTCCGCCCCTGCGCTGAAACCCACTCCCAAAACAAGCCCGGCGAACAACCCGATGCCGAAAAGCTTGAGACGATTCGGGGAGTAGGGCTTGGTGGGAAGATTTGGTGGATCCAGGATGCGAAAATGTTCGCCCTGCTGCTGGCGTTCCAGGCTGGTCGCAAGTTCTGATTCATTCTTCTTCCTTAGCAGCGAGTCATAATCGGCTTTGGTCTGGTCATACCCACGAGTAAGGTCGGTCAGCTGCTGCTCACGTACTGGCGCCTGGTTCAAACGGCCTTGATAGTCATTAATCCTCGCTTGCAGCTCCTTGATTGCGCTTTGCCGGTTGTTGATTTCAATTTGATTCGCCTTCAACTGGCTCCGAAGCTCCATCATTGGACCGGGCATGGATTCCCTGACGTCGGTACTGGTATCCGCCGGAGAATCGGGCGCTCTCGCCTTGAGATCCGCCTCGATTTTCTGCTTCATGTTTTCGGTTTTCGCGATTTGCTCCTTCAGCTTGCGTACGTCCGGATGACGATCCGTGTAATGCGAGCTCAGATCCGCCAACTGAGCCCGCAGTCTGTCCAATTCCTGGTCGAGCGCAGGCAATCCGACTAAGACCGTGCCCCCCGTCTTTGGCGTCGTTGTCTGCAGCGTGCGGTACTGCCCCACTAAAGATTCGAGATACGCGTTTTGTTGCTTGGCACGGTTGAGCGCGTCCTCTTCCGTCTGCAGCTGACCTTGTAGGCCACCGAGAATCTGGAGATTGCTTGCCAATTGTCCCGGCAGCTCACCCAAATGTTTATCCTTGAACTCGCGAACCTTCTCTTCTTGCTCTGCGAGCTCTTTTCCCGCCTCTTCGAGCTGCTTTTGCAGGAACGTTGTCGTATTTTCGGATTGCTGCTGGCGAACCTCCAGGTTTTCGCTGATGAAAAAGCTGGTCAGCTCACCGGTAACCTTTTGAGCCACCCGTGGATTACCTGATGAATAATAGATATTGAAAGAGGTAAGCTGCTCTCTGCCTGGCGAACGCACGAGCTCAATCTCAATATCTTTCCGCATTCGCTCGACCAACTCATCCGGGTTCGCGTTTTGAGACTTGGCGTATAGGCCGAATTTCTCAATGATGCGCAACAGCCGCGTGCGACTGAGAATTTGCTGGGTAATAGTATCCAAACGGCTTTCAATACTCCCGTTCACGTTCGATACGACGTACTGTTGAGGTACGGTCGGTTGTTCTACGAGAATAAGAGTGCCGGAGCGATAGACAGAGGGCATGACCCAACTTGCCGCCCACACCGCCAGCCATCCAAAGAACAACGGCAGAAGAAAATGCCAGCACTGGCGCCGCATGAGCGCAAAGTATCGTTCAAACTCGATGCCTTCTGAAGGTTTCTGCTCGAATTCTTCTTCCATGTTTACCTTCCCAACGGCCGGGTAAAATTATAGGACACTGACACCCACGCGCGGTTGTGGTTAGCGTCGCTTACGGTTGGGCTCGCCTTATACTGTTGCTGAAACACGCGCGCGTAACCAAATCCCAGGGAGAGGTTCTTGCCTAAGCGACGATCCACGGCGATGCTACCCGTGGTTGTTTTGTAGGAAGTGTTCGGAGAGAACAAAGTACTCAACGAATCGTTGGTAGCGTAGCCCACTGCGAATCCTGCCGCCCACGCGCGGGTTAGTTGACGCCGGACTGCTGCATCGACACTTGTGGTCTGCGTCGCCGCCAGTAGTCCCCCGCCACTGTTGACCATGTAGGCAAAATCCGCGAGGAAGCTGGTCTGTTTCCCGTTCCACCTAAAACTTGCGCCGGCAGCCGGTGACCAACTCGATTGGGAGACTGGCACAGAAACGAAGAACACGAAGGGAAGGACCACGGACTGGGTCAATACTTGACTGCTCATGTCCACGTACTGGGGGCCGGCAAACAGGGACAGGCTTATTGACGGTGTCAGGTACATGGTGTCGGTCACAAGGACACTGTGCACCAAGAGTTCGTCACTGCCTGGAGAAAAGGTGAGTCGCTGAAATCTGTACGTCGCTCCGATCCAATTCCTTGCGAAAACACGATGATTGTAGAATGCTTCCCCTCCCTCGGACTGGGTGTCCAACAGGCTGGTGCCCACCGGAGCATCGCGATAGTGCGTCTGATAGAAAGTCCCGGTAGCGCCGATCACGCTGCTGCTGCTGAACTGGTAATTTATCTCAGCCGCGGTGGTATTGCCGATTTGCCTAGACAACGGCGTGACCAGGGTTTGATTCGGGCTCTCCAGCACGCCCGGTTGCGGGCTGGCAGTATTCTGGTTCAACTGATCGAAGAAATTCGTCGTGATATAGAAGTGCTCGCGGACGAGCAGGTTGACGTGCGGTGACAGGCGATACCCTGCCTCAAAGCCCAGATCGTGGGACCCCTGATTCCGCGAGCTCAGACGCTGGTTGATCGTAAAACCGCCGGCATAGTTCAATGTCCAGCCTAGTCTGCCACGAGACTGCTTCAGGGCAATGTTGGGCAAGATCGAGTAGGTAAAGTCGCTGACCGGGTCGGTACTGGTATTCAGCGCGTTGTCGTCAAACGTGCTTCTGATGCTCACGCCCCCGGTGAGATAGTTTGTGCGGGCCAGCTCTGACGTGAACGCCAGAGAGCCACTCCCGGTGTTAAACGGAGTAGGCACGGCCGCCGCCGGTTGGGTGTCATTTCCCTGCCCCGCATCCTGCGCCCGAGACCCTGCGCTTAGCAGGACCACGAGCAGAAGCAGTATCAATCCTTTTCGGTTGTGCATGGTTGCCTCACGGGACCACGACGGTATCACGTGGCTCAAGCTTCACGTTTTGGTCGGGATTCTTGCCTTTGATTACATCTTTGTAGTTGAAGGGAATGCGTGCCTGGGTGCCATCCGGGTTTTCACGCAGCACGTAGATCGATTTTTGCTTGGCGAAGTCCCGGAAGCCGCCGGCCAGCGCGATCGCGTCCAGCACGGTCAGAGGCGAGCTCAGCAGGTATGAGCCGGGCTTCGCGACCTGTCCGAGAATATTGAACTTCTGACTCTTCATTTCCGTGACGATGACCGTGACATCCGGCTCCGAGATGTAGTTCTGCAGCTTCTTGCCGATTTCCACTTCGAGTTGCCGTGGAGTTTGCCCGCTCGCCTGTACCTCTCCCACCAGTGGCAGCGAGATCTTTCCGTCAGATCGCACCGGGACGGAGCGAGAGATTTCCGGCTCTTTCCAGACGTTCACCGCCAGAACGTCACCGGCGCCCAGGACAAAGTTGTCATCATGGGGTTTACCGTATGAAACTGCGGCAGGCATGTCGGCATTCTTGTTCGCGCTTGCTGACGCTGCCTTTGGCGGCGCTGCATCCTTCCCGGCACTGGCGGCTTGCGCCCACAGCGCACTGGGGAGTGCAAAACAGATCAATGCAAGAACCAACTGTTGCAGGCGAACGTCGCTAGTTTCAATTCTCATAAGCTATGCTCCATCAACTCTTCGTATCGTAACCAGCCCTAATGTAGATGGCCGGTACCCTTCAGTCCGTTCCCCGGTTGATAGGGTGCGTGGTAGTCGGGAGGACTCATGTGGTACTGCTCGATTTTGTACAGCAAGGTTCGATAACTGACCTTCAGCAGCCGCGCTGCTGCTTTCCGGTTCCAGCGGGTTTCCTCGAGCGCCGTGGTGATGGCGTGCCTTTCCGCTTCCCCTTTGGCACTCTGCACGAGTGACTTGAGGCTGGACGTGCGCTCTTCAAATTCGGCGCCGGCAACCCGCTCCCCGGTCTCTCCCAGATGTGTATGCCCGTTCACGGGTTCTGCTTTCCGCTCCAATTCACCCAGTGCCAACTCCTCGTCGCCGGTCACCAGGTACCGTTTCACGAAATTCTCAAGCTCTCTCAGATTTCCCGGCCACGCATGGGACTGGCAGGCGTTCAGCACCGCTGGCGAAAAAGTTCGGGGCGGCAAGCCATAGTGCTTGGCCAGTTGGTGCATGAAATGGCCCAAAAGGAGCGGGATCTCGTCGTTCCGTTGCCGCAACGGAGGTACATGCACGGTGAAAGCGCTCAGACGATAATAAAGATCCTCGCGCAGTTTCTTTTCCGCAAGCGCTTGATCAATGTTGGCGCTCGTGGCCGCCAGAATGCGCACGTCCACGGCGATCGTCGATGCGCCACCCGGTCGGAAAAAGTGCTTGTCCCGGAGCACATTCAGCAGCTTGGCCTGCAAGCCAGCTGGCATCTCCGAAATCTGGTCCAGAAAAATCGTGCCTTTTTCACACAGTTCGAACTTCCCTGGTTTGGTTCGCAGGGCCCCGGTGAAGGCGCCTCCCTCGTATCCGAACAGTTCGCTTTCCAGCAGGTCGCCCGGTAGTGCGGCACAATTTACTTTGAGGAACTTGAATCCGGACCGGACCGACAGCTTGTGAATCAGCCGTGCGGTGACTTCTTTGCCGCTTCCGCTCTCCCCCACCATGAGCACCGGAACGTCGACTTGCGCCAACAACTCGGCTTGTGCGCGGAGTTTGCGCATCGCCGGACTGGCGGCGACGAAGGACATTTCCTCGCTGACGGGCTCGATGTCTTCCCCGGTAATCTCCAGCTCATGATTGCCATTGCGCGAGTTGAGATGGCATCGGATCGCGGCTTCGAGTTGCTCCTTCTCCAGAGGCCTCACCAGATAATCTTGCGCGCCCAAGCGGATGGCTTCGACTTTGTAGCTGGCGTCGTCGGGATACGACAGCAGGATGATGGGAAGCTCCGGACGCACTCGGCGCAGCCACCGCAGGGTATGCAAGCTATCCACATCACCACGCGCCAGGTCCAGGACAAGCAGGTCCGGACCCGCTCCCGACTGCACCCGCTCCAGGGCTTCCCAACCGCTCTCTGCGGTCTCCAGATGCCAGGAGTTGGCCTCCCCGATCGACCACAGAGGATGCAGAGCAGAGAGTTCCCTGCTTACAACGAGCATGCGCGCTGATTGAGTTCCGTTTTCCGCCACGGGCGTGGGGCTCCTTTAGTGGAGGTGGGAGAGAATATCCCGGTAAGTCCTATAGAGGTTCGACGTCGTATCCTTCAATGCGAACGGCCAGAGATCTCTGAATTGCATCCACGGACACGACCAGGGTGCGGTCTCCGTTGCGCGCGACCAGAATACCCTCGACTCCGTCCAGGGCTCCTCCACGGATGCGCACGCGCTGCCCGATTTTCAGAAATGGATGGTTCGACCAGGGAAGTTTCTCGCCAATGAGAGTTCGAATACCTTCGATTTGCTCGTGAGGAATAGGGATTCCCTGTCCCCGAACTCCGACGAAGCTGAACACCCCGTCGAGGCTGCACACCCGATAGCGCTGTTCGTTCGTCAGCTCCAGATTCACAAAGACGTAGCAACCAAACATTGGAATTTCGACTTGCTTGCGGCGATCGCTCCAGCGATGTACTTCAGTGACCAGCGGCAGGAAGGTCTCGATACCCTGCTCGCGCAGCCTTCCCGCGATCACTTTTTCGTGCCGCGCCCGAGTCTGCACCGCATACCAGCTGCCGGTCCCGGCGCCGATGATCGGAACCGGCGGCGGAGCTTCCCATGTCTGGCTGTAACTGCTCATAGCTTCGCCCTCTCGGCCACAATCCTGGATTGGCCCCAGTTCTTCAAAGGTTTTGTGGTGTCGGGCAAGGGGGAGGGAGATTCAGTTTTGTGTTGGGTGCCCGATTGACTATTCGCAGCCTACGAGGAGATGCAAGTCGCTGCAAGAGGTACACGCCCTCCGCGAAGGACTTCTCATGGCCCAGGGAGAGTGCTGTACCGGTCGCGGGGGTCAACCTCACTAGGGAAGGATTTCTCTATCGCAGGGACAGATCGGCGTCGCATGGCGGAGAGTATGTCGCGGTATGGTTCTCCTCAGTTTTGGGGAGTAACAGTTAGGGGTGTTCCGCTGGAAGTTGTTGGTGGGTATGGCCTTTGCTGGACGAAACTGAGATGCGGCGGGGGGATTCACAATCGGTTGGTGTCCCACTCGGTGACTTCAGTAACAGTGCCCCATTGGCGTCGATATCGACAAGCCTCCGGGGCCTCTTTCCTGCTTCCTCCCCCAAAATCGAATGTTTCCAAGGCGATACGAAGTTGCAAGAAAGTTGCCAACATTATTGCAAAATTCTGCAACCAGCCCTTGCATGAGCACGGGAGTTGGTGTACAGTTTTTCTCGTATTCAGTGGCATTGCTTCTTTTTTATTACCTCCCCCCCGAAAGAGCAAGTTGTCTCCTCCTCCTTGCTTCTGAGAAACCCGTCGGTCGCAGGACGACTTGTTCCAAGATCGATTCTGTTCCTTTGCATTTATACCGAGCCCATGGTCAATAACCCAACAGGGTCCACCTCGAAGAATCTCTGTGGGAGGGGGTTAATTTATGGAGCACGACCTAAGTTCCGGGCAGGAAACGATTCATGTTTTGGTCGCGGATAGCACTCGGATCCACACCCAGTTGCTCGCGGAAGCTCTGAAACGTGATCCCGGCCTGAGTGTGACTAGTGCAGTTTCGGATTCTCGCGGGCTGATTACAGCAGCAAGCCTTCATGATTTCGATGTTGTCGTGATCAGTTCGAACCTGGATGAAGAACCTTTCCGGGGGTTTGAAGTCTTGCGGGAACTGCGCGCATCCCATCCCGACATCCGAGCCATCATGTTGCTGGACTCGTCCAAGCAGGAAGCCATTTTGGAGGCTTTTCGCGCGGGCGCGAGAGGAATCTTCACCAAGCACGAGTCGGTAGAGACTCTGTGCAAGTGCGTCCGCCGTGTCCACGAGGGTCAGATCTGGGCCAACAGCCAGCAGATGACCTATGCGGTGGCAGCTCTTGCCTCAGCACCAACCGTCCGTGCCGTGGATGCGAATGGCTTCAATCTGCTCTCCAAGCGCGAACTGGACGTAGTTCGCAGTCTGGCGGAAGGGCTCACCAACCGTGAGATCGCCGAGCGCCTGGGGCTGAGTCAGCACACCATCAAGAATTATCTGTTTCGAGTGTTCGACAAGTTAGGTGTCTCCAGCCGCATCGAACTCCTGTTCATGACTCTGAGCCAGGCCGGTGCACCACAGTTATCGCCTCCGAGCGCATCCGAGCATCCCACGAATGGTACCGCAAACCACGATTCAACCAACGTCACGGTGTGTCAAGCAGCAGCGGAGCAAGGCCTTCCCGGGGCGCAAATCGCCCTGGCACAAATGTATTCCGAGGGGCGAAGCGTGCCCAGAGACCTGGTAACGGCCTACATGTGGTACGTGGTCAGTGAGACCAGCACCGACGAACTGAAAGCCGCTGTCGCTGCGGCCAAGAGGATGCTTGCGAACGCCCTCACACCCGAGGAAATCTCGGAGGCGCACAAGAGAGCCTTGGAATACTCGAAGAAAGCGGAGAAAACGGAGAAAACGGCGTCCAGATGGACTCGCGGCGCGGGAGTGGATTCTGTTCGTCTGATCGCAGGGCTTGTCGGCTTAGTGGCAACGTCTTCGCTGACACCGCTGGTGATAAGAACCCTCGGCCTCTGACACGAGAGACCTTTGGTTCGGCAGGGCTAACTTCTCTACTTGTCGGGCAACCAGCAAACTCTGGCGAGGTTGTGAAATCTCTCGGGCAGTTGAATAGAGCCCGCTCAGGAAGCGGTTCGCCGGCTACGTCGAACACTGGCCAGGGCAACCGCCCCGCCAATCACGCCCACCGTAATGGCCATTATGGGCATCACACCCACGCGTCTTGCGTAAGATACCAAGCTATTGAGTACTCTAAACCGTTAGTTTATATTTCTCATATGCGCTACATCCAGAGAAAACTGGCGGATGTGCTTCTGGATGCGTCCCGGCACTTTCCGGCAGTTGCCGTGACGGGGCCGCGTCGTGCGGGAAAAACCACCCTCTTGCGGCAAACTATTCCCCAACGCCCGCTACGTGCTGCTCGAAGACCCTGATATTCAAGCGCGAGCGCGTAGTGATCCGCGTGCCTTTTTTGACGAACTGCGGCCTCCGGTTGTATTCGATGAGATCCAAAATACCCCCGAACTGTTCGACTACGTCCGTACGCTTATCGACACAGGGCTTCGCCGCATGGGTCAGTGGCTGTTCCCTGGCTCGCAGGAGGCTCCTCTCATGCGCGGTTGGGAGACAGTCGATACAATCAACTCGGTTACTGCTTGCGGACCGCCGACCCTCTCTTATTTTTCGGCGGGGAAGTTCAGGCGGAGGCCTACGCGGAACAGGATCGGGGGGCCTAGATTGACCACCGGCGTGCGCGCGACCTGGTACCGCTCGTCGAGTACGTTCTCCGCCGCAGCGAAAACTTGCAGGTGACGGGTCAGGCCGCGTCCCACCTCGAGATCCATCGCATAAAAACTGTCGAGAGGAAGAAGATTCTGGTCGTCATCAAACTGGCGCCCGATGAAGCGACCTTGCACGCTCAGTAGTAGCCGCGAAGGATTCCAGTAGCGAGCCTCCCAGGTAAACACATTGCGCGCAACCTGCGGGATGTCGAGACCGACCAGGTCGACTCCGCCGGGATTTCCCGGATAACTGACGACGGTGGCCGCGGTGTAGGCGTAGCCGGCGGAAATCTGGATATCCCGGCTCAGGCGAAGCACGCCGTCAAGCTCCACGCCGCGGGAACGAGTGCGTCCCAGATTCTCCTTCATGCGGGTGATAAGCGTAGGAGTACTCGAGATGGTGACGTTCGCGATGGGATCGACAATGTCACTCCAGAAAAAAGTTCCCCGAATGCTGAGCTTTCGGTCCCATCCAGTGACGTTCACGCCCGCCTCGGCCCCGGTCAGGCGTTCGGCGTCCAGGGCGGCATTGTTGTTGGTGATGACGTTTCCGACCCGAAACGTTCGATACAGCTCGTTGAGCGTGGGCGCGCGAAAGGCGCGGTAGATAGATGCGGTCAGCGAAACGTGATCGTTCAGGGAGCGCAGCACAGAAAGACGCGGACTGAAAGCCAGGTCGCCTCGGGAGGGAGAGAGCGTGACCGCAGGAGGACCAGAGATTGGTGTAGTGATCAGACTTCCGTTGAAATTGTTCCAGTCATCGAGGCGGGCGGCAAGCATGATGGTCCACCGGCGCAAGCGAAAGATGTCCTCGCCGAAGAGGCCAAAGGTTCGCTGGCGGCCGCCGCCAAAACGGCTCTGGTTCGGTCCGGTGAATAGCATTTCGTTGGTGGAGCCGATGACTTCATTGAGATCCAGGCCGCCGATCAGCGTCTGGTTCTTGCCGAGCAGATGAGTCCATTGAGCCGCGCCGCCAAGAACCTGCTCGGGAACGTGCTGAATGTTGGTGAGAGTTTCGCTGTTACGATCCGACGCGATCGCGGAAAACCTTTGATTATAACCTTCAGCCGATCCATAGAAACGCAAAGTGAGGGAATTGTTCGAGCCGAGCTGCTGGTCAAGGCCTACGGCGCCTTCGCCGATGCGGGTGTCGTTGGTCTGTACCGGCGTGCCGTTGTTGCGGAACTCCGTAAAGAAGTTACCGCGAAGAAATATGTGCCCGCGGCTGCCGATCTGGTGGCCGATGCGCGCGTAGACGCTGGCGTTCTTCGAGTTGGCGGGAGTGTCGACGGTACCGCGTAGGTCGAGAGGCACGAGAATGAAGCCGTCCGTGCGGAACATTTCGGTGGCGGCGGAGAGGTCCCACTTGCCCATGCGCGTGCCGGTCCAGAGGGAAAGATCCGGTGTCTGCTCGTTGCCGTACGAAGTTTCGACAACGAAGGCAGGCGCCTCGGGTTGGCGCATGAGGAACTGCACGACTCCACCGAGTGCCGCGCTGCCGTAAAGATTGGAAGCGCCACCGCGAAATACCTCGACATTAGACAGTGCGACGCGAGGGATGCGGTCCCAGTTGACCCAGGCGCCGAATGGATCGACGAGGGAAATACCGTCGAGCAGCACGAGTGCGCGGCTGGCAGCACTGCCCCCGAGGCCGCGCAAAGAAACGCCCTGGGCGGATGCGTTCGCGGTGCGGCTGCCGGAGCGGCGGAAGAGCGAGAAGCCCGGGACCTGGCGGAGCAGGTCGTCCACTCGGAGCGCCGGCGTGCTGGTCACATCTGCATGGGAAAGCAGGATGGTGCTGCCGGGAGCTTCCGACAATCGCACTTCGGTGCGAGCCGCGGAGACAACAACATCTTCGCGCACAGAAGCAGGTTGCAAAACCAGCTCTAGATCAATGCCGGTCTGTCCATCGCTGGTCCACGACTGGTGAAAACGGTTGAAACCCGCAGCCGCGATATCAACGGTGCCCGAGGCCTGCGGAACATTATTAAAGGAGAATCGGCCCTGGTCGTCAGTCGTCGTGGAAGCCTGAAACGGACCGCTCTGGAGACTGACCTTCGCTCCTTCGACTACGGCTCCAGTAGAGTCGCGGACGATGCCGTTCACAGTGAATGTCTGCGCCAGAGCTGGCGCGCAAAGAAAGATGGAGCAGAGAACCGAAGTGATTGCACGCAAATGCTTGCGCATTCGTTGTCAGCCAGAGGCGGCTACAGCGGTCCGGCGGGCTGTGCTGCCGATGCCGAACCATACCATTTGATGGTAGAGGTCGTCCATCTCCTGCGGTGACTCGACCATGCCGCGCTGAATCCAGGCTGCCATCAGGGAGAGCAGAGCGCCTGCATACATCGGTGCGGCCGCGGTCCGCTGGGCTGGCGTCAGTGCAGGGGCCAGCTGAATGAGGCGCTGATCGATGCCGCGTGCGAAATATCTGCGGCCGATCTCCATAACAGCCTGAACCTTTCCACCCCGACCACCGCAGCATAGAATTGGCGTTCCCATTATCGGAACCATCGTAGCCTAACTTGTTCGGCGCTGCTAGGACGTTGGTCTACGAGATCGACCAAAAAGAAGGCACTTCCCGAACACTCGTCGGGGGCAGTTGGCTCCGCCCATAGACGCCGCCAGTTGAAGCGGAGCCATCTCTCTGCACGGCGGCAGTTTTGGTTTTTTTCCGTGAAGAACCAACCTGACATTCGCCTGAATGTGGGGCGCTTCCACCTGGTGGCCCTGCCGATCTCAGGATGGAAATTAGTCGTCATAACGACTTTATGCGCCGTCTCCCATCAAAGGTCAAGGGGCAGGAGCTAGCGAAATGGAGGACCACGCCCGATCTCATCGAGCCGTTCATCGAAGGGCTTCGCCTGGCCGGCCTCGATGTGCCGGGTTCGGATCCTGCCCCAGGCCGGGGAGCTGCCCAGGTGTCGGCGCCCGAGGTGGCGCGGGATTCCGCGGCGGGCGCGCACCCGTCGACCGAGCGGCGACGGCAGCGGCCAAGAGAAGTTCCCCCGAGCAAGAGGGATGTTCCAGAGACTAGGCTTGTACAAGAGAGGTTTTGTTACGGGCTCTTAAAAGCTGAAGGCTTAGCAGGGCCAACTTCTCTACTTGTCGGGCAACAAGCAAACTCCGGCGAAGTTGTGAAATCTCTCGGGTAGTTGAATAGAGCCCACTCAGGAAGCGGTTCGCCGGCTACGTCGAACACTGGCCAGGGCAACCGCCCCGCCAATCACGCCCACCGTAATGGCCATTATGGGCATCACACCGGCATCGGGAACCCTTTCTTTTTTCTTGCGTTTGTCAGGCGAATTAATAGAAGTTCCCGAGGTGTAAGATTGCTGAGCCAACGCGGCAGGAACGACCGCGAGCATCAGAACCGGAATCACCAGCATCGTAGCGAACTTTAGCTTCATTCGCGGCCAAGCAGTGTTTTGTGCGACCATATACGCCCCCAAGCGTCCTTTTCACAGGCCCATCTTGATTGACTTTACTCCTGCCGCGTGCCCTGTCAAGATTGATAATTCCTGCAACCTGTTGCAAACGTCTGCAACATCTCCGGTAAACCGTTAGGGCTGTATCGGAAAGCGAACCGGCACGATAGTTTGGATTAGCTTCGGCCGCAGCGGTGTGTTTTTCTCCAGAATTCTGCCGCCGCCGGAGTTTTCCTCCCTCGAAGCTTTGTGCTCTGCTTCGCCGCGCTAGGTTTTTTTCACGGCTTCGAAAAACGCAAAGCATTGGGGCATCCATCACTCACGTCTCGTCAGAACCGAAACACAATACCTGCCGAGTAGCGGAAGCTGTTCTGGCGATTACCGAGGCTGCTGGAGAGTCCGGTCGTTAGTGCATCGGTCGCACTGAACTGCGTGCGGAGGTAATCCACCTGGGCGGCCCGGATGGCGAGATGTCGGGTCACACCGATATCGACACCGCCGCCGAAGGCCATGGCGAAGGCGTTGGCGCTGGTAAGGCCGGTGGATATCCCGCCGATGATCGGAATGTTCACACCTGCCCCTAAGCTTGAATGCGCTTCGCCGAACAATGCGTGTGCGAAGACGGCGCTTCTGCCAAAGTTAGCGGTTACGGTCGGGCCGAACAAATAGGTATAGAGGCGCTGATGGGCGGAAGCGGAGACGCCCAGAACCGAAAAAGACACTGGAGTGCGGTAGTCGCCGCTTACCTCGGCTGTGACACCAAGGTAGCGGGTGAAATTGAACGTGCCCTGTCCCTCCCATCCATTAAAACCGTTGCTGTTGTTGCGAAGATAGGAATATCCGCCAAAGACTGTCGCTCGCGGTCCGTTGTCGTCGAAGGCGGCTCTGGGCCTGCCGCTCTGGGCCACGAGCATTAACGGCGAAAACAAAATGACGAACATCAAGATCACACATTTGCGCATTGTCTCTCTCCTCAAAAAGGGGGCGATAACAAGTGAGATGCGCGCTGGTACTAATCAGAGGGCGTTTCAGAGAATGAAAACTAATGCGCCGCACAGAGCTTGGTGACGAGAAGTGTAAAGAATTGTAAAAGTTGAAACCACGTTCAGTCACAGGGCGCCAGATTACGAAGCGAAGCCGCTTTTGACGCGGGGATCCTTGTCTCAAGGAACTGCCGAATTGCACCGTCCACGTTGAATCATATTAAGGTTCGCTTCAGGTTTAAGACAGAGATCACGTTTCAGGCAGGGGCAAGCAGTAAGTCGCCGATTGCCAGCATCACACCAAGTATAGATTAATTTTCTGTCCGCCTTTGAACAACGGTTTCGCGCTGAATTACGCTTAAGGTTCGCTTAAGGTTAAGCAACAATTCTTTACATTTGCTGCATGCAGTAAATCGACAACTGCCGTGCATCCAACATTACAGATACCGAGGGTAATGTAGCGGCAAGGGTGGGCTTCAAAGCGAGGGAGCCCACCTCGGGTCGAAGAGCCTCGGAAGCCCCGGTGGGAGGAATTTCATGTATCGAAGAATACGAACAGCGGCATTCGCGGTTGCGATTACGGTGCTGTTCAGCGGATTGGCGCTGGCGCAGCGTCGCGATGATAATGAGGACTACAAAAATCATAAAGATCGTCAGCACGAATCCAATCGGGATAAAGACAGAGATCACGACAGAGATCACGACAGAGATCGCGACAGAGACCGAAACAGGGACGATCACCGCTGGCGCGATCGTGACGACCGGAATGGCAACTGGAGAAATCAGGGCGCCTATGGCAACGGTGGATGGCGCCGCGGTGATGGCGACGCCGACGATCAAGGCGGCTATCGAGGCAATCATGGCTATTACGGCAACTACCCGTATGGCAACAACTATCCCTACGGCGGTGGGAGCCGGGGTGGCTACGGCAACAGCAATGCCGGCTACAACCAGGGATACCAGGATGGATCGCGCGTGGGGCAATCCGACATGGCGCAGGGCAAGCAGTTTGATCCGTATCCGCGGGGAGCGTACCGGACTTCCGACCACGGTTACCACAGCGGCTACGGCAACAGGGGTGCCTACCAGCAGTCGTACCTGGGCGGCTATGAGGCGGGTTACCGTTCCAGCTACCGTGGAGGCTACGGGCGCTACGGACGCTACTAGTTCAAACTAAGCGGTGACACAAAGAGCCGTCGGTTTCGGCGGCTCTTTGTATCCAGCCCTAGCCATTAACAACATGCCTTGGGCATCGGCATCGGGCTCCAGGTCACGGCTCAATTTCTTTTCGGCAATCCCCCCTTAAATGCCTCCCTCGCAATCTCTTCAGCAAGGTCGGAATAGCGGATCTGTTTCATTGGGCTGACCCACTCTGCTATCTCGTCACAGCTTTCGTCGGGTCAAATCTATTCCAGTCGGCCTTTACCAACTGGTGCCCGATGATGACACTCCTGCGTAAGTTCGGCGTGCGTGCGAGTGTGTGAACGCGTCAATCTCTCATAGATACCGGGGCAGTCCCACCAGAAAGAAGCCTGGCGCAGGAAGGCAGCCCGTCTTCCAAGGATCAGTGGAACCCCGGTTGGAGGAAGTCATGTTGCGAATAATGAGAATGGCAGCGCTGGGAGTGGCATTGACGCTGGCCTTCAGCGGTCTGGCGCTCGCCCGCGACGACGCTGATAACCGGATCACGGTGGGAGACAGGCGCATGGCCGGGATCATGACCGCAACCGTGATAGAGATTAGAGATAGAGATGACCACCGCAGTGCTATCCTCTTTGGCCTATGAGCAGCTTCCGTCTGATCTGCTTTCTGTTCGCGCTGAGTACGGGTTGTGCCTTCGCCCAACAGCCGTTCCTTGCCCTAAATCAGTGGGTGGCACTACGAGACGAGTCCTCCGGTGCCGCTCCCTACGAAAATCTCCGTTATCTGACCGGCCTGCATCGTGTCCCTGCAACCGCGGATTACGAGCAGGCGGCGCAATTTGTATTGCAACGTGCGCGCGAGTACGGCTTGGCAGACGCTCACAGCGAGCAGTTCCCTATCGACGGCACGAGGACTTACGGTCTGATGCGCTCCTACTTAGGCTGGACGGTTGAGGAGGGACGCTTGTGGGAAGTTCTTCCACAACATCTGCTCCTGGGAGATTGGAAGACGGATCCGATACGCCTCGCCGATTACAGCCGCAGCGCCGACGTGGAAACCGCGCTGCTGGATGTTGGCAACGGAGCCAGTGAGGACGATTACCGCGGCAAGGACGTGCGCGGCAAGATCGTCCTGGCCGATGGGGTTCTGGCACGCGTGCAGGAGTTGGCGATTGGGAAACATGGTGCGGCAGGCATTCTCAGTGACATGCCCAACCAGACGACCGCCTGGTCGGGACTGGATGGGACATTGGTCCGCTGGGGTCATCTGGATGCGCGTCAGCCTTCCGGCTTCGCATTCATGGTCTCACGCCAAACCGCTGAGTCGTTGCGCACACGCTTGCGCACTGGGGAACAGATCATTCTCAACGCCCATGTGAAAGCCAGCGTCGGGCCGGGGCAATGGACAGTCGTGACCGGCACGATTCCCGGCTCTGACCCCACAGCAGGTGAAATCGTGTATAGCTGCCATCTGGATCATGAGCGGCCCGGAGCAAATGACGATGGGAGTGGGTGTGTGACGATTCTGGAGTCAGCTCGGGTGCTCGCCCGGCTTATCGAATCGGGTGCACTGCCGCGTCCCAAGCGCGCTCTGCGTTTTGTCTGGGGACCGGAGGTTGAGGGCACAATGGCGTTTCTCGCCACTCATCCGGAGATCAAGCAGAGGCTGCGTGCCAACATCCACATGGATATGGTGGGCGGCGACCCGTTCAAGAACAAGTCGGTGTTTCATGTCACGGGCACTCCCTGGTCCCTTCCGAGTTTTGTGACGGATGTGGGCGCCGTGTTTCTCGATACGATCCGTACTGCCGCGAGCGAATATGCGGATAGCGGTGCGGCGCAGGGCATGGGCATTGTCGAGACGCGTACTGGGGAACAAGGCACTCGCAATGAATTCATCGCCGACGTGACCCCGTATTCCAGTGGCAGCGATCACGATGATTACGACTCCTCCACCATCGGCGTCCCGTCGCTGTACTTGCGGGACTGGCCAGACATATACATCCACACCGACCATGACAGCTTGTATCAGATCGATGCCACAAAGTTGCGCCGCGTGGCGCTGCTTGGTGCTGCCTCCGGCTACGTGTACGCGAGCGTGGATGCACAACAACTCTCAAAGTTGCTGCCCTTGCTCACTGCTCAGTGTGAGGCCCGGCTTGCCCAAGCCTTCGGGAGTGCGCAGAAATTGGGGGATGATTCTCAACTCGATGTTGGCGTCGCTTGGTATGAGGCCCGCAATCTTATGAACCACGCCCTCCGCCGTGAAAGCGCCGTGTTGCACTCACTGGTCGAATTTACCGGTGGTCCTGCGAATGCAGACGCAGACGGGGCGAAAGCACTCACGGCCCAGGCAAGCGTTTTCAATGGTTGGCTCGACACCCAAGCCAAGACTCGTGGGGCAAAAGGTACGGCGCCTGGTCCGCCGTGGGTCGCCGACTCGGACGCGAGCCGCGTACCGGCTCGCAAGGGGGAGTTCGGCCCGCTCACCTATCAGAACGATGATGTTCTGCTGGCGCGTCTGGGAAAGGAACGATACTCGAAAATCAAACTGCTCAACAGCGAAGCTACGCCATTACTGAACGTGCGGGACCAATCCGAGTTATATGCCTACGAGATCATCAATTTCGTGGATGGCAAGCGTACGGTTGGTGAAATACGCGACGCGGTGTCCGCCGAATACGGCCCTTTGTCGTTGAGTCTTGTTGCCGACTACCTCGACGCCTGCGCCGAAGCAGGGGTCATACAGTGGCAGTGAGTTGCCGCCAGGTGATTGATCCGGGCAATGGGAGCTACCCGGGAAGCGAGGTCGCAATCTGCAAGAAAGTATTGTCTTTTGAATGACTGAAAGTGGCCTGCACGTTGGGCCGGTAGTCTAAATGTCCTGGATTGACAGGTTCGTGAATCGGCGCATCAGGATGGCTCACCGACTCCCTAAAGGAGCCTGCACCGGAGAGGAATGTGTTCAAAACTGAACAGCCAGTGTTCTTCTCTGCTTTTAGAATGTGACGGGAGACTATGCGACAGCTTCTGCTTGCCATATTAATTGTCAGTGCGTTCGCTTCTGCTCAAGCGATTGATTGCACCCCGGAACAAAGTCGTGCTTTGGTGCTCAGTGGCGGAGGCGCCAAAGGCGCTTTCGAGGCTGGGGCAATTTACCACCTCGTTGTGCATCGGCACTGTGATTTTAAAGAGATATCTGGCGTCTCGGTTGGGGCTCTCAATGGTTCTTTTCTCGCACAAGCATCAAGTTCGAGCGATCCAGAACAATCCCTCAGAAATCTTGTGGAACAGGCAGAAGAGCTGGTGAGGGTGTGGGAGTCGATCAAGGGGCCACAAGACATTTTCAAGAAACGTTTTCTGGGGATGTTGAGATTTGGTCTTTTCAAAATCGAAAACCTGAATGATTTCACGCCGCTGCACAATCTCATCAATGACAAAGTGAGCCCGAAAAAGCTTCTGGTGGGCCGGACGGTGCGCGTGGGCGTAGTGTCTTTCTGGGATGGCCGCTATAGAGAGGTCGTCGCCTCAAAGACTTCCGAGCAGGACAACCAGAGATTTCTCGATTACGTATTTGCAGGCTCGCTGATACCGATTTATGGCCGGATGCCCCAGATCCAAGATGATGCGGCCATAACCGATAACAAGCAATGGACGCAATTTGCAGACGCTGGAGTGCGTCGAGTCACCCCAGTGAGCAGTTACTTCATGACCTGCGACACCCCTGTGGTGCCGCTCCACCCAGCAACCAGCCCGGCCCTTTCGTCACCTCCATGCAACAGACAGGAAAAGTGGATTCCTGCACATGAGAAGCCCATAAACCAGTTGTTTGTGGTTATGACAAGTCCATACTCTCGATCATCAGATGAAGCTGTTATTCCGAATCCTGATGAGTGCTGTCAAAAAGGCACGCGCAAGTTCAGCGACGGTCACAAGATCCTGGAGCGGACGATCGCTTTGACCGTAGGCGTTCCTTACCGATGGGACCTGAGCTTTGCTCAAATAGCGAATGAGTTTCTAGGCTGGCGACAAGAACAGCACAATACGTTTCTGCATGCGGCGGGCCCCAGCAAGCTCCCTGACTTCCAGGAAAAGACCCAAGGCGTAAATGTTGACTTTCCAATTGAGTCGTACAACCCGGGCGATTCGGCTGAAGTGCCAAGCCTGCCTTACGAAATCACCCTAATCGTCCCGCAAAAGATTTTCGCTGACATTTATGGATTTGACCCACCGAACATACGCGAGCAGTTGTACTGCGGGTGTAGGGCGGCGGATCAGGTGATGTCAAACGGCGATTCAAAGCAGTCCATGTCCGCACAGTGTGCGCAGCGATTCCCCAAACTTCCCGAGGCGAAGAAGCCCCCGAAGGATTGGGATAACGATGTTTGTCGCGTCATCCAAGCGCACAAGAAATAGCGATACCACGATGTCCGTTTCTTCAATGTACCTTAAGGAGCTGCCTGCACCGGATGGACGTCGGTACCGGTTCGCTTGAACTCGAATCTCAGTAACCATTCGCTCGAAGCATCCTTCCCATCAACTTGCGGTGGCATGAACTTCCAGCGGCGAGCGGCCTTTAATGCCAGATTCGCAAAGTATGCGCTCGGGCCTCGAGATTGGAACTTCGCATCCGTCACGCTGCCTGACGCATCCACCGCAACTCTGACGCTGACCCGCACCTTGCCTTGAATCGTGTCTCTTGCGCTCCGGGGCACATCGGGCAAGACCTGCTCAATGACTTCACCGCGACGGGGGCTGCCGGTGGCTGGCTTGGCCCCGGCCTGGGATTGAAGACCAGCTTGCGATGGTGCGCTGGCGCTGGAACTTCGCTCTTGATCGCCCGCTGTGGACTGACCTGCCCCGGGCATCCCTAGCCCCGAGTCGCGTTTTGGTTGATTCCTCGGCTGTTCACCCGCACTGGAAGGAGCTCGCTCCGGGGAGCGGTTCAGGATTCTCGGAACGGCCAGGATAGCTAGGAGCACGAGGCCGGCGGCGATCAGGGGTCCCGTGTAACGCCGCCACGCGGGCACCGGTTCGGGCTGGGGAGTCGCCTGTTTCCGGAGCTCAGGTAAGGTCGGCTGCAGCCGTGCTGCGATCTCCGCAACTGTCCATCGGCGCTGAGGGTCTTTCTGCAGACACTGACGCGCGATCCCAAGAAATGGCTCCGGCATTGTCTGCGGCACTACCGGCTGCTGTTCCGTCCCTTCCCAGACAGGCGGCCGCTGAGTCAACGCCTCAACCAGCGTGGTGCCGAGCGACCAGACGTCTGAAGCCGGTGAAACCGTTCCCCCCTTGATCTCGGGTGACGCGTAGGCCGGAGCCCTGCCCACCTCTCCGATCGATTCTCCGCTTAGGCTGAGTCCGTCGGTTGAGACTTTCACCTGGTCACCGATGGCCATGATGTTTGCAGGCTTGATGTGACCGTGCACGAGACCTTTGCCGTGAATGTATGCCAGGGCCTCCAGGACGGGTTGGAGCATTTCACGCGATTCCTGGGGCGTGAGCGGCCGCTGTGAAAGAATCTGCGACAGGTCCTCGTCAGCGTACTCCATGACGACGTAAAGGATCTCCATCTCACCCAGCTGGCAGCGTCCTGTCTCAAAGAGGCGGATCAAGCAAGGATGGGACAAGGTTGCGGCAACTTGCCATCGGGCGAGCTGGATTTCTGGATCCAGAGCCGCGGAGATGAGTTTGATGGCGGCTTTTTGAGGTTCGCGCGCGCCGCGTTCCGTAAGGAAGACGGCGCTGTGATCCGAGCCGCCCAAGTAGTGGCTCAGCGGAAATTCCCCGTTGACGATCTGGCCTTGCCAGCGCTCCCAAGCCTCGATCATCCTGCTCCATCGCCTGCCGCTGAAGTAGATCAGGAGCTATTCTACCCGACCATCCGGGCTGATCATCACCCCGGGATGAACTCCGCCTTAGCTGGGAACAGAGACGTCGCCCTGAAAGGCAGCAATGGCCTATGCGAGAACTGCCTGGTACTCTTCGTACGCACCTTTGAAATCGGTGATTTGGTGGCTTCCCTCGAAGTGCCAAATCCGCGTGGCGACTTCATCGATCAAGTCCTCGTCATGCGTGACCAGGAGCACCGTTCCCGGATAGCGCTGGAGGGCAATGTTGAGTGCATTGATCGATTCCAGGTCCAGGTGGTTGGTCGGTTCATCCAGTACCAGAACGTTCGGTTTTTGCAGCATCAGCTTGCAGAATAGCAGCCGCGCCGCCTCTCCGCCGGAAAGAACATCGGTACGCTTGTCCGCGTCATCGCGAGGAAACAGCATTTGCCCCAGCAAGCCGCGAATCTCTTCGTGGGCAGCCGACAGATCCCACTGATGCAGCCATTCGAGAACCGTCATTCCAGGCTGGATTAATGCCCTGTGATCCTGGGCGAAGTATCCAACCGCAGCCTCGTGTCCCCAAACGACTTTTCCGCCACTCAGGAATGCTCCATCGTAGCCGCTGGTTTTGCGGAGTTCAGCAGCCGAAACTGTGGGAGAGCTTGCCAGCAAGGCATTCACCAGCGTCGTTTTGCCCGCGCCGTTCCGGCCCATCAACGCGATCTTCTCTCCACGTATTACGCTTGCCGTAAGACTTCGGATCACCTGGGTGTTGCCGTACGACTTGGTCACAGCTTCCAATTCCAGAATGTGCTTCCCGGAAGGGCGCTTCTGCTCGAACTTCAAAAAGGGACGCTGGATATTTGATTTCGCCAGCTCTGTCACCTGCAGACGCTCCACTTCCTTGCGCCGGGACTGGACCTGGCTGGAGCGGGTGCCTGCGGAGAAGCGCGCGATGAACTCGTTCAGCTGGGCAATCTTCTTTTCCCGCTGCGCATTTTGCCCTTCAATCTGCGAGCGGACCTGCGTCTTCGCCACCACCATGTCATCGTAGGTGCCGGTATAAGTAATGATGGTTTCGTAATCGATATCGGCAATGTGAGTGCAAATCCGGTTCAGGAAATGACGATCGTGCGAGATGACGATCAGTACCCCCTCATATTGATTCAGGAAGCTCTGCAGCCAGTGGATTGAATCCAGGTCGAGGTGGTTGGTCGGCTCGTCGAGCAGCAGCGCTTGCGGATGTCCAAAAAGAGCCTGCGCCAGCAGGACACGGACTTTTTGCCCGCCGGGCAGTTCGCCCATTTTCCGTTCGTGCAATTCGTCCGTAATATCGAGACCTTGCAGCAGGATGGCGGCGTCACTTTCGGCGGTGTACCCGTCTTCCTCGCCCACGATGCCTTCCAATTCACCGAGCTTCATGCCGTCGGCATCGGTCATTTCCGGCTTGGAATAAATTTTGTCGCGCTCCTCCATCGCCACCCACAGCCGCTGGTTGCCCATGATGACGGTATCGATCACGCGATAGCGGTCGAACGCAAACTGGTCCTGGTTCAGCACGCCGAGTTTCTTCGGATGTACGACGGTGCCCTTCTGCGGCTCGATTTCGCCGGTCAAAAGCTTCATGAAGGTTGACTTGCCGGCGCCGTTGGGCCCGGTGAGGCCATAGCGCTTCCCCGGCGTAAAGCCCGTGGACACTTCGTCAAACAGGATTTTGGCGCCGTAGCGCATCGAAACATTACTGACTGAAATCATGATCTTTATGGGAACTGCGGGAAATTGCCCAAAAGGCGGGGACGCAGTACTGCCATCAGAATATCACGACCGGATTGCCCATTCCACAGCCGTAGCGCAACACGATGGTAACCGCGGAAATACGTGTTAACTTTCTCAGGCGCAGTATTCCTGGTGCGCGGACCGCCAGCGTGGAGACATCGATTTCGTCCGTGCCCGGGAAACAGGGCTTGGTGCGTTATCCTTGATTTAATATGCCGTTTCGCTCCCTATCTTCCAGAGATCAGGCGTTGATCCAGATCGTGGATTCCGCGCTGGCAGAGGCCACGCGTCGAAGCGGCAAATGGCTTGTCTGCCGTCTGGGTTGCACGCAATGTTGTATAGGAGCATTTTCCATAAATCAGCTCGATGCTTCCCGGTTGCGCAAAGGGCTTGCCGAACTTGAGGTACGCGCGCCGGAGCGTGCAGTCCGTGTACGCGAACGTGCTCGCGAGGCGGTGGCACGCCTGTCACAAGATTTTCCGGGCGATCCACTCACCGGCTTGTTAGATGAAGGAGAGACAGGCGCACAACGCTTTGCTGAATTTGCGAACGACGAGCCCTGCCCCGCGCTCGATCCTTAGACCGGAAGCTGCGAACTTTACGAGTCGCGCCCGATGACCTGCCGCGTGTTTGGCCCCCCGGTCCGCTCCGAGGATGGTTTGGGAGTATGCGAACTTTGTTTCCAGGGCGCCTCAGACCAGGAAATTGCGGCCTGCGAGATGAAACCTGACCCCGACGATCTGGAATCGGTCTTGCTGGAGCAACTGGAAAAGCGTACGGGAACTCGCGGCAATACGATCGTAGCCTTTTGTCTGGGACTCTGACGCACACGATCCGTTCAGACTTTCTTTCCTTCCAGCTCAGCCCAGCGCGCGTAAAGCGCATCTACCGTTTTCAGGGCTTCTTCCATCTCCGCGTGGGCAGTCAGGAGACGTGGACCATCACTGGCAATTGCCGGATCGTCGAGTTGGGCTCGCTTGGCCCGCAGCACCTGCTCAGCCTCAGCCATGCGCTGCTCAATGCCGGCATATTCGCGCGCTTCCAGGTACGAAAGCTTCTTTTTCGCCGCCGTCAGCGACTCGGAAACCGGACCACGAAGAGCGCCACGAGGGCTGGCCTTCGCCGGCTGCTTGCGTTCTGCCTGCCAGGACTCCCATTGCGAATAATCGGCAAAACTTTCGGAGCCGCCCTGTCCATCCAGCCCGAGCACTACGGTTGATACGCGATCGAGCATGTAGCGGTCATGCGTCACCAGAACCAGCGAGCCGCGAAACTCTAGCAAGCTTTCCTCCAGAATCTCGAGTGTCGGAATATCAAGGTCATTGGTGGGCTCATCCAGCAGCAGAATATCAGCCGGCTGGAGCATAAGCTGGGCGATCAGGACGCGCGCCCGTTCCCCTCCCGAAAGCCGCGCGACGGGTTGATTGAGTTGCTCACTGGTGAACAGGAATCTTGCCGCCCACGATGCCACATGAACCACCCGGTCTTGATAAATTACCGAATCGCCGTCCGGGGCCAGAACCCGACGCAGAGTTACATTCGCATCGAGTTCGCGGCTCTGGTCGAAGTACACGATGCGCAACCATTCGGCCCGGCGAATCTCCCCGCTGGTCACGGTTAACTCTCCGCGCAATAGCCGCAGCAAGGTCGTTTTCCCACTGCCGTTCGGCCCCACCAACCCAACCCGCATCCCGGCGGAGACGATGAGGTTGAGCCCCTCGAACAGCGCACGATCTCCTATTTTGTACGCGACATCTTCCAGTTCGATCAGCCGCTTGGTCTTGCGATCGCTGGCGCAGAAATCGATTTGCGCGGTGGCGGTTCGGCTTCTTGCATTCAGGTCCGCGAGATCTTCCATCAATTCACTCGCCGTGTCGATGCGCGCCTTGGACTTCCTGGTCCGGGCTTTGGCCCCGCGACGGAGCCACTCAATCTCCCTGTGAACCAGGTTTTCCAGTGCTTCCTGTCTCTTCGACTGCGCGTGCAGAAATTCTTCCTTTTTCTCCAGGAACATGCTGTAGCTTCCATGCACCCGCAGCAGCCCATCCGGATACACCCGGCTGAGTTCAGCCATCTCGGTGGCAACATTTTCCAGGAAGCAGCGGTCGTGACTCACAACCACACATGCGAATGGCGCTTCCTCAAGCAGCGCTTCGAGCCACTCGATTCCCGCGAGATCCAGATGATTTGTAGGTTCATCCAGCAGCAGAATATCCGGTCCCTGCACCAGTGCCTCGGCGATCGCAAGGCGTTTCTGCCAGCCTCCGGACAATGCGGTCACTTCCGCTTCGACGTTTTCGAACCCTGCCCGGCCTAAGGTCTCGGCGAAGCGCGTGCCCCGCTCCGACTCTGGCGCGGAGCCGCGTTCCAGTGCGTTCTCGATAACAGACCGCACCGTGTCCCCGGACTTGAATTTCGAGTCCTGCTCCACGTAGCTGACCCGGATCCGTTTTCGGACGGCGATTTCCCCGCCGTCGGGATCTACGTTGCCGGCCAGAATTCGCAGCAGCGTGGATTTGCCGGAGCCGTTCGGACCGATGAGCCCGATGCGATCGCCCTCGGAAACCGTAAAGGAGATGTCCTCAAAGAGCGGATTCGCTCCGAAGGCCTTGGAAATTCCCTGTACATTGATGATCGGCGGCAACGGCTTGCGGTCCCCCAAGTATCTTGCTTGAGGTTATCAGAGGTCAGCACGTGGCAGCCCAAAGACTGATATTGCCGGTGATTACGTTTACAAACTCAATCAATTTCCCACTCTCCGGCAAGCCCGTGGCCGGCGGACTTTGATTGAGATCTTCCGTTGGATCTTGTACCTACTCGGCGAGAACGCTGCTTCCCGTACCTTGTTTGGTTGACCACAAGCGGTAGCCACCGATGAATGCATTCCCATTCGCGCCCAAACGTGTTTTCGGCGGTAGCGTTTTGATTTTCTTCACATTTCCGCCTCCCAGCACGACGTAGTCCGCGTTCAATGCCGTCTGGAGTTCTTCCACGATGCGAGCAACGTAACGGCGCCATTTCTTTTTTCCCATGCGTTGGAGACCTCTCAGTCCGAGGTAATCTTCATAGGTTTTTCCCTTTCCATAAGGGAGATGCGCCAGCTCCATCGGTTCTACGGCGCCATCCACAATCATCGCCGAACCGAGTCCGGTGCCGAGTCCGAGAAAAAGCATCCGGCCTCCTTCGTACGAACCAACCGCTTGCATGGCGGCGTCATTCATTACCTTCACGGGACAACCTAACCCCTTTCCGTAATCAAATCCCACCCAACCTTTGCCCAAATTGTATGGTTCGCGGACGGGCCTGCCGTGCACCACGGGTCCCGGATACCCGATCGCGGCGACGTCATAAGGCCAGTCGCTGGCTGCCTTCCTCACCCAGTTGCACATCAGCCGGGCTGTCATCTTTGGTCCCGAAGCGATCTTCCGTGGCGTCCGCCGGCCGCTGGCCAGGATCTTCAGATGAGTTCCACCCACGTCCACAACAAGCACCTTTTGAACCATTCACCCCTCCGTTCTTTTCTCACTTTCTTCGAATCGTTGCAATCCAGCTTACTAGGCATTTGCCGACGAAGGGGGAGTCTTTCTGGGATGGCCCTGGAAACGGCATACATCCGCTTGTAATCACACTCGCTTTATCAAGAGCGGGGGAATCATCCGTCAGCGCGATCCAACAACAATCACCTGGTCGTACCACTTGTCTTTGTCGCGATGATCTACGCGAATCTCGCGAAACCCGGCTTGACGCATCAGACCGGCAACGTCATCTGCCGAGAAGAGACGGAAATCATGCTTGGTGACGGCATGCTTCTCCATCTTCTCCTTCGACCGAATGGATATAGCCGCCAGGCCATCTTGCTTGAGAACTCTGTAGATCTCACCCAGGCCTTGCAGGGCATCGGGCCAGAAATAGATAGTGTTGATGGTGAACACCCGGTCGAAAACGGCGGCGGCAAATGGGAGATGGGTAATGTCCCCGAGCTGCACGCGCAACCGGCCGATTTGGATTTCGTGGCGGAATCGTCGTTCCGCCTGACGGATCATCTCCGGGGAAATATCCACGCCGGTGATCACGCCGCTGCTCGCCCCTTTGGCAAGCCGGGATAGTGCAGAGCCACCGCCGAACCCAACCTCCAAAATACAGTGCTCTGCCCTCGCATCCAGCAGGGCGAGTGTTCTATCGATGATTTGTCCGTTGACTCTATTCAGAAAACGGCTCATTACAAACGTGCCGAACCAGCCCCTCGGTCGGCGCAACTGCGCCGCCATGAATCGCTGCATCCCCATCTCTCCCCCCGACGGCGTGCTCCATCCATCCTACGCCGCGCACCGGACGTATCGTCGCCTACTCGGACACAGACCGCCCAGAAGGCGCGGGCCCTTTCTTAGGGCGTGGGCTTGCCATAGCCAAATCGGGAGCGCAATGGGAGCAGAAGCGGCGGGTCGGTCACCCGGGAAAGGCTGTGAATCCTAGAGCCAAAGCATCGCGAAGAGAGAGATCATCGGGTCGGGTAACCAAAGATGCCCCAGTTGCGTGCGGAACGACGCGAAAACTTCATAGACTTCTTGGCCCGCAAAGGGCTGCGAGAAACTCAGACCAGACTTGACCGAAGCGCTTCGTCCTCACGCATCTTGTGCTTGCCGGCGCCCAGCGGCGAAAAAACGGCGGGGCGCTATCACCAAAACGGGAAATGCTCAGGGTCGGCGGGGAGGGCTTGCC
>JBGPJK010000011.1:0-31418 GCA_041485425.1 Terriglobia bacterium
CCGAACCACAGAAAGGGTTCCGTCAAAAGATGCCCCCAGCACGGGACCTCCTTTGTCTCCGCCTGCGAGTGCTACGGGATTACCCAACAGTACAACGGCGAGCTGGGCTTGAAATAAGTCCGCTATTGCCGGCCGGGCGCGAATCGAAACGATTACGCGGCTGAGACCATAAGGTCCCCTCCTAAAATTCAGCCTGCACCAACCCCTTAATTTACAGTGCTTTGCGAGCAAGCTATAGATTCCCTTAGAATTAGCGCTTTGGGTGGTTGTCCGTCCAGGAGTGGGGATGGTCTGGAATGCATCTATACAGAGAATGAGAATGAAGAAAGTTCTGGTTACGGGGGGCGCCGGGTTTATCGGCAGCCATTTGTGCGAGGCGTTGTTGCAGCGCGGGGATGAAGTGCTTGTCATCGACGACCTCTCGACGGGTCGCGTCGAAAATGTCGCGCACCTCCAGGACAACAAGGCTTTCCACTTCACCGCAGGATCGATTCTCGATTTCGCAGAACTTGAAGCCCTGGTGAAGAAAGTTGACCTCATATTTCACCTGGCTGCGGTGGTCGGCGTGCAAAAAATTATTGAAGCGCCGGTAGAAACGATCGAGATCAACGTCCTGGGCAGCCACAACGTATTGAACCTGGCGGCGCGCTACGGCAAGCTTTGTCTGGTCGCATCCACTTCCGAGGTGTACGGCAAAAGTACCAAGCACCCGTTTACCGAGGATGATGATGCGGTGTACGGTCCCACCACGAAGAACCGCTGGAGTTACGCCTGTTCCAAAGCGATTGATGAGTTCCTGGCCCTGGCGTACCACCAGGCAAAGGGGCTGCCGGTGGTGATTGCGCGGCTGTTCAACACCACCGGACCAAGACAGACTGGGCGGTACGGGATGGTGTTGCCGCGTTTCGTGGATCAGGCGTTGCGTGGGGAACCGATTACCGTGTTCGGCAACGGGCGCCAGCGGCGCTGTTTTGCGGATGTCAGCGACGTGGTGCGGGCCCTGCTGTTGCTGGCGGACCATCCCGCTGCCATCGGGCAGGTGTTCAATGTGGGCAATCCCGAAGAAATTTCCATTGGAGAACTGGCGAAGCTGGTCAAGAAACTCGCTGGCAGCGAGTCCGCGATCCGCCTTATCCCCTATGACGAAGCGTACCAGCCGGGATTCGAAGATATGCACCGGCGGGTGCCCAACCTCGGCAAAATCTCAAAACTGGTGGGTTACAAGCCGACGGTGAAGCTGCGCGAGATAGTGACCCGGATCATCGAGAGCAAGCGGCGTGAAGTGGCAGAGCCGGTTCCGATCGCGGTTACAGCCGATCTGCGACCGCACTCTCTGCGGGTCGGTGTTGCGGAATGATTCTGCCGCCCTCGCTGAAACGGTAGACCTCGCCTCGCCAGAAGAAACTGCGGCTGGTATAGCTTCCCATCCAGGTCAGGAATCCGAGCAGGTCCCGCAGAGGGTAAAGCCAACAATAGCGCAGCGCCCGCGGATCGCGGATCACTCCCCATCCCACTGCGATCGACTGGATGACCCGGTTTAAAAATGCCAGCGCAAGCAGCATCACTCCCAGGCGCGGATGGCCCAGTACCGCGGCGGAGGCAAATCCTAGAACCCCGAACGGCATGGCGAAGGTGAGGCCGCTGCCCACATGGCCTTTGGGACGCGAATAGCGGGTACTCTTCATCCAGCGTAGTTGATCGCCGAAGGTCTGCTGGAAGGACCGGGGGACCAATACGTGGCCGACGATATGGTGCGATAAAACCACGCGGTAACCTGCGGTCCAAACCTGGTTGCCCAGGACAAAATCGTCAGAGTAGTAGTTCGCCGTGGCGGCAATGCCCCCGATCCTTTGCAGCGCATCGCGTCGTGTGGCCATGGCTGCGCCCATCGCGAAGCGCATGCCTTCCATCATATCGGCGACCATCACCCCCGAGGGCATCTCGACCGACATGCCCAGGGCTTCCAGCGTGGACCAGAAGCCTGCGGCCGGGATGCCACGATAGGGGCAGGTGACCAGGCCGACTTTGGGATCCAGCAGCGGGGGGATCACATTGCGCAGAAAATCGGGGGATACCTTCACGTCGCTGTCGCTGATCACGAAGTACTGATGGGCAGAGGCGGCGATCATTCGGTCCAGGGAAAAAACCTTGGCATTCGGCCAAGTGGGTAGTCCGGAGAGAACCAGCCTCGACTTTACCTGCGGGTAACGTTGGCGCACCTGTTCGGCCACGCGCAGTGCGGCGTTATCCGCCTCACGCGCGCCGAAAAGGATTTCAAACTCGGGATAGTCCTGCTGAAAAAAGCTTTCGAGATTCTCCGCCAGGCGCGGCTCCATCCCATGGACGGGCTTGAGAATGGTGACCGGTGGAAGGGCTGAGTCCGGAATTGAATTGGCGTTGTTCCGAGCTGCCTGCGCGAGCCGGCGATAGCGCCAGGCGGCGACCAGGACCATTCCCAGGAAGACCGTGGAGCTTAACGTGCCAACCAGAGCCAGGGTGAGAAAGACGCGCCAAATTACGGCCGCCGCCAGCAGGCCGGGTGATGCCATGCTCATAAGAATCAGAGAAGATTATACCTGCTCAAAACCGCTGTTTTGCGGTCAATCACTAACCGGCCGGTTCGTCAGAATTGATTTGCCGCCGCTGTGTGCCAGGACATAGCGCGGCGCGCCATGCAACTCCTTTGGATCCTCCTGGTCGGACCACAGGAAAACTCTGGCTGGCCCGTTCCATAGAGTGTCGAAGGAGGCTTGAGTTTCGAAGACGCGAGGCGCATCCGGGAACAGCGAGCCGTAATAAAGGTTGGCGGTTCGCTCGTGCAGGATGCGGACAGGCACACCGAGGTAGAAGTTCAGAGTGGATCCCTGTTCATATTCGTCATCGATGACGATGAGGTCTCCTGGCTGATAGTGCTTTTGTATGGCCAGCGCGAGTTGGCGGGATGACAGAATCGGGGAGAAGGTGACCAACGCCGAGTGCACGCTGAGCAGGAGCACTACCATCATCGCAGCCAAAGCCAGGTTGCCGCGAGCGGGCGACCCACGCCCTCGCAGAAACCAGTTCATGAAGGTGCCCAGAAGCAACGCGATGGTGACCGCGAGCAAGGGTCCTCGAAAAGCACCCAGGGCTTGCGGAGTAAGGTCGAAAATGTGGCCGAACGAGAGCGTGTATTCTTCCGGGCTCTTCATCCGCAGCAGGTCGGCCAGATCGGTCCCCGGAGGGGGCGCTTTCGAAGAAAACAGGAGGAACGTGCCGACGATAGACCCGGCCAAGCCTATGACGAAAAGCACCAGAGACGAGATTCTGCCCGAGCGGCGTGTCGCGTCATCGGCAGGGCTGGTGGACTCCCGCCCCAGCCAGCCGCCAACCAGGAGCGCCAAACCGGGCAACGCGGGAATGGTGTAGTACTCCTGCCGGCTGGAGAAGCTGAAGAAAACCAGGATCACGAGGGCCCACAACGCGCACAGCAAGTTCGCCCGCTGCGGGGCATCGAGCCGGGAACGAAGTTGGCGCCAGTGCAGCGGAATCGTCCCCACAGCCTGCGGCAAGAACACGCTCCAGGGGAAAACCCACAGCAGCAGCAATCCCCAGAAAATGAGCAGGGGCACGGTGTCGTAATCGCGAGGCACACGCTGGTTGAGGTAGCGCAGGAAGTGTTCATTGACGAAGTAGAACCAGAGGAAGCCGCGCACGGGGCCCTGGTCGGGATTGCGCAGAGCCGCGAGGATGTGCCAGGGAGCCGCCATAGCCAGAAAGATCAGCGTGCTGGAGATCAATCGAAGACGCAGCAAGTGGCGAAGATTTCCCGTAAGAATGAGATAGATGCCGATCACGCCCGCGGGGAATACCAGGCCGATCAAACCCTTGGTGAGCACGTTGAGTGCGACGGTTGCTGCCAGACCCCAGCAGGCAAATCGCGATGGCGGGTCTTCTTCCAGGGTGCGCAGGAAGAAGAGGAAATTCAGGGTGAGCCACAGGCCCACCAGCATGTCTGGAATCAGGAAGCGAGTGAACAGGTACGGGCCTACCGCGGTGGCAAGCACTACGGCCGAGTAGAATCCGCCGGCTTCTCCATAGCAGCGTCGGCCCAATGCGTAGGTCGCCAGCAGCAAAGCCAGGATACCCAGCATGAGCGGCAGACGTGCGCTCCACTCGGAGACACCGAACAGAACATAGCTGCCGGCCATGCCCCAATACATGAGCGGGGCTTTCTCCAGGTAGCGAAGACCGTCGATGTACAGCGTGACCCAATCATGGCGCAGCACCATCTCGCGGGCCGCTTCGGCGTGCACGGAGTCGGCATCGTCCAGCAGCGCCGGAGAGAACATGCCCGCTACGTAGATTGTCACCCAGAGCGCAAGGATGATCGTAAGCGAGGCAACACGAAAGCTGGTTTGGATCGGTGGTGGTGGGGAGATCGGACCGGCGCTTTGGCTGCGGGAGACGGCAGACAGGTTCATGCAAAATCCCGGGAAACCCAATTATACGGGAGGTGCGCAGCACCGAGGAACTAACAGGAGGAACCGGAAGCAGCGGCGGCGGCTCGCGTTTCCAGGACCTCGCGGATCTTGCGCGCCAGGGTTTTCAGCCCGAAGGGCTTCTGCAGGAAACGAGTGCTTACATCAATCACGCCGTGGCGAAGGATGGTGTTTTCGGCATAGCCGGAAACGAATAGCACCTTCATGTGGGGACGCTCCGCCGCCAATTGTTCCGCGAGTTGCGCGCCGCCCAGGTGCGGCATGACCACGTCGGTGACCATCAAGTGGATGGGGCCCAGGTAATCCCTGGCGATGTGCAGCGCGTCCTCACCATTCCTGGCCTCCAGCACCGTGTAACCGCTCAGGGTGAGGAACTCCAGGGTGGACTGGCGAACCGCGGCTTCATCTTCCACCAACAGGATGGTCTCGGAACCCCGTGGGCAGGTTTCTACGGTTTTGCAGGCCGAGGTGGTGGCGGCCCTCTGCCGGATCGAAGGCAGGTAGATCTTGAACGTGGTTCCCAGCCCGGGCTCGCTGTAAACCCAAATGAAGCCTCCACTCTGCTTGACGATGCCATACACCGTGGCCAACCCTAGCCCGGTGCCTTTGCCCTCTTGTTTGGTGGTGTAGAAAGGTTCGAAGATGTGGGCGAGGTGTTCCGGGGCGATGCCTTGTCCCGAATCGGTGACCGATAACAGGACGTAGTCTCCCGGGGGAACGATGGAGTGCTGCTGCACAGAGGCCTCGTCGAGGTGCAGACTCGAGGTTTCGATGGTGAGCTTTCCGCCACCGGGCATGGCATCCCGCGCATTGGCTGCCAGGTTCATGACCACCTGCTCGATCTGCACTGGGTCGGCCTTCACACTGCCGAGGTGTGATCCCGGGACCACGGTGAGCTGAATATCTTCCCCAATGAGGCGGGGCAGCATCTTGCTGATCTCCTGGATGACGGAGTTCAAATCGAGCAGCTGCAAGGACTGCATCTGCTTGCGGCTGAAAGCCAGCAACTGGCGGGTGAGGTCAGCGGCGCGGCCGGAGGCAGTCAGAATCTCCTGCAGGTTATGGCGCAGGGGGTCGTCCGCGGCCAGCGAGTCCAGCATCAGCTCGGCATAGGCACTGATGACCATCAGAAGATTGTTGAAGTCATGGGCCACGCCGCCCGCCAGTTTGCCAATGGCATCCATTTTCTGGGCCTGCAGGAGCTGGGCTTCCAGGCGCCGGCGCTCGGTGATATCGCGATCATTGCAGATGAAATGGGTAATGCGTCCTTCGGCATCACGCACCGGCGTGATGGTCTTCTCCAGGATAAAGACTTCACCGTTCTTTTTCTGATTGGTCAGGATTCCGCGATAGACGTTGCCGGAGAGAATGGTCTCCCATAGCTCACGATAAAGCTCGGGAGGCTGTTGGCCGGATTTGAGGATGCGCGGGCTGCGGCCGACGGCTTCGGTTCGCGAGTAGCCGGTGAGGCGCTCGAAGGCGGGATTGACGTACTCGATGATTCCCGCGCGGTCGGTGATCACCACCAGGTCTGCCGATTGCTCGACTGCCCGCGACAGCTTGCGCAGCGAATCTTCGGCCTCATGCAGCAGTTGCAGTGATGAATTCGCGGACCCGGAATTTCCCGCTCTGGCCATTCCCAGGAACTCCTGCTAATTAGCTACATCGGAGCCGGGGAGCCGAAGCTTGCGGCTCGGAGCGGGGTTGCGAAAAACAAAGGGGGGAGCGATATCAGGTTGGGAAGAGTTCAGTTTCGGGAGGCAGTACTAGCGGGGGTAACGGTCGGAGAGAGTCTGCGAAGGTACATCTCGTTTCTCTTGGCGGGCGCGCCAAATCACGCGGAGGCTGGGGTAAAACCCCGGGCCGCCGCTCCACACAGCGTGGGGCTGCGATACAGACTTACGGCTAAGTCATTGAAAAGAAATGGCAGACAATACGGCGTGATGTTTCCGGATTTGGCGACCTGAATGCGCTTAGGAAGACAGGAGTCTGGGAGCATCCCCCTGGCTTAGCTGTGGGGAAATCGGTCGCGGAGCCGAAAGCAAATGGCAAACACCTCAACCCAACCAGGGACAGCGAGAGACCACTGGCAGGCCAAGCACGTCTATGCCATGGCCGCTGCCTGCCTGCTGGTGGGACTGATGATTGGGTATCTCTTCCGCGGGTCAGAGAGCCCGAAAGCGGCAAGCGATGCGAAGCTAAACAGCGCGCTGCAGGCGCCAGGTCCGGCAGCGGCGCCCGAAGGGCCGCAGGCGATGCCCACCCTGGAACAGATGAAGCACATGGCCGACAAACAGGCCGAACCTCTGCTGGCGAAACTGAAAGCTGATCCCGCCAACGCTGATCTGTTGGTGCGCATCGCGAACATCTATAAGTCCACGCACCAGTTTCAGGAAGCCACCAGCTATTTCGAAAAGGCGCTGAAGATCGATCCCAGGGACCCGGCCGCGCGGATCGAATTCGCGTCCTGCCTCTACTACACGGGAGACGTGGACGGGGCGATCGCCCAATTGCAGCAGTCGCTAAAGGACGATCCCAACAATGCCAATTCTCTGTTCAACCTGGGGTTGATCAAGTGGCAGGGGAAGAAGGATGGCAGCGGCGCCATCGCTGCATGGCAGCAATTGCTGAAGTCGAATCGCCACCTGGAAGAGAACAAGAGAACCGAGGTGGAGAAGTTGATTGCCGAGGTCCGGGGCGGAAACGCCAAGTAACCCGAGAACTCAAGGAGCATCAGGATATCTCGGACATCAAGAGACCTTCACTTCCCAAGCAACATTTCCGTACTCGAACCTTCAATTGCCTCTCAGTCCGCTCGGCGGAGCATCATTAATCCCGCAGTGACATAAGTAACGTCGGTAGCCACTTATAGCTAATCCCCTTCGTGCTGTGGATCGATGAATCCCTCATGATGACGATGGCCTTCCATCGGCTTCTCTGGCCGGTGCTTCTGGTGTTCTTTGTTTTGTCCAGCAGCCTTTCTCCTGGTGAGTCCGGGGACTCTGTGGGTCCCACGTATCACAGCACGGTATCTGAAGTTCGCCTGACGTTCTTCACCACCGACGAGCACAATCGCAGCGTCGCTCAACTGAAGAAGGACGACTTCGCGGTGGTCGATGACGGCCTGATCGTCCGCGATTTCCGCAGCTTCACCCGCTCCGACGCGACACAACTCGACGTCCTGCTGCTCGTAGACTGCAGTGAGTCTGTTCTCCCTCACTTCAGACAAGAGATCACGGACGTCCTGCGGTTGGTTTCGCAAACGCCGTCGATTGCGGACGACCACGTTTCCATAGTGTCGTTTGGCGGCATCGAGCCGAGAATCATCTGCGCTGGCGACTGCCGTAGTTCGCCTGCTGAGGAGCAGCTTTCCGCCGTTGCAGCAAATGGGCAAACTCCGCTGTTCGACGCCGTCTTATTCGCTGCGAATTTCCTGTCGAAGCATCGCGACCCCACGGCTCGGCCGGTGCTCATCCTCTTCTCCGACGGCGAGGACACCATCAGCAGGAGTTCGGCCAGCGATGCGATCGCAGCGGTGCTGGCAAGCGAGGCGCAGATCTATGCCGTAGACCTGGGGAATGCTCAATCTCTCTCGAGTGGAACTGTGACCCTGCAAGACATGGCGGCGGCGACCGGCGGCCGTTACTTTACGATTCGCGAAGGTGCGGTCAAGGTACTGGGCGCCGTGCTGGAAGAACTTCATGCCGGTTACATCGTGACCTACAGACTCCCGAGCCGCGCGGCAGGATTCCACTGGGTCCGCATTCTGCCTACTCGTAATCTGAATCTGCAATTCCGTTGCCGGCGTGGGTATCACTACGCCGGCGCTGTTCGCTGATTGGAGGCCCATGAAACGCGCACTATTTCTGTCTTTAGTGTTTTGCAGCCTTTCGAATCTTCTGCTGGCGCAGAGCAGAGTTCATCAGCACGGCACCATCGTCAGGATGCGCATGGCGCCGTGCCTGCTGGCACCACGCGGATTCATGGCGGCGCTGAGCGGAACGTCGAGACAGCAGGACACGGGCGAACTTTGCCCGGAGTATGTCCTGGTGGCCGACAAAGTCGTGTATGTGATCGCGGGAAAAACATCCAACGCCATAGTGCCGCTGGCTGAGACCACTGCATTCCGTCTCCAGAACAACGAACTGCTCGTCCGCATCGATGATGAGAAACACGAAACGCGTTTTACCATCCGGGAAATGGTGCTGCGCTCGGAATGGGATCGCGTACACCCGAATGTGGTCGAAGAGACCGGCGGTCCGCCACGACACCACCTGGAGACTGCCCTGGGCACGGAGACTCGCCAGTAGTTGGGAGTTGCAGGCGGGCCAAAACCTTGATGTGCCGGCGTCTCCCCTCGAATCGCGCCAAATCACGCGGCGCTGGGGCAAAATCCGTCGGACTCTCTCAGTGTGCGCCGCCAGGAGCCCTCGACCAACGTCTAAGTCGCTGAAACTAAAACGAATAATCACTCCCCGGCGGGAATTCATTTGGCGCTTGGAATGCCCTTTAAGATAGGCTCTGTTCGGTGCGCCGGCCTATGCCTGGAACTTCAGAGGAACAAAAGAGATGGGGCACCGGGAGAGCCGCTCCCAACATAGAGGTGCGTTCTCGTCTCCAGCAACGGCTGTTCCTGGCGCTCGGCCTGGTCGCGTTGCTCTACGCGTTCTTGGCCGGCCTGCGCACGGTGACCGATTTCGATCTGGGGTGGCAGCTGGCGACCGGGCGATGGGTGGCACAGCATCACCAGATTCCCTCGACTGACGTTTTCTCCTATACCGCTCAAGGGCAACCCTGGATCTATCCGGTCGGATCAGCGCTTGTGTTCTACGCAGCGTACCTCCTCGGAGGGTGGGCGCTGCTGTCCTGGCTGGGAGCAGCGGTGTGCAGCGGGACGGTCGCCCTGCTGCTGCGACGTGGATCCGCGACCAGCGCTGCGCTGGCCATTTTGGTCATTCCACGAATCGCGCTGCACACCACGCCGCGAGCCGACATGTTCACCTTGTTGCTGTTCGCCTGGTTCCTCACGCTGCTCTGGGAACATCATGAGACCGGCGGGGCGCGGCTGTGGCTCTTGCCCGTGCTGATGGTCGCGTGGGTCAACCTGCACTTGGGTTTCGTGGCGGGCTTGGCGCTCCTGGGCGGATACGTTTTGATTGAAGCCTCGGAAATGCTGTGGCGCGAGCGTCGCCACGCGGCGGCGGAGCGGCTTCGCCGCTCCTGGCCGTGGTTGCTTGCAACCGTCGGCGCCACATTGGTGAATCCGTGGGGGTGGGGAGTTTACCGGGCTCTGCTGCGTCAGAACGCCGCCATGGCAGAACACTCGCAGTGGATCATTGAGTGGGCTCCGGCCCGCCTGAGTTGGACGCTGGTGACCAGTGGGTGGTCACTCCGCAACCCCGGTGGCGCTTTTTACCTGATGCTGCTGATTGCCGTAGTGACTGTGCCCGTTGCATTGCTGCGCCGACAACTGGGTGCGGCCATGCTACTGGGCGGTGCTGCCCTGCTGAGCATCCGGCACATTCGCTTCCAGGCCCTGTTTGCCGTCGTCGTGGTAATTGTGGCGGGGGCCGTTCTCACATCGGCGTTGAGTTCGATCCAATCACGGTTGGGCGATGCCCGCCTTCGCTCGATGCTGGCAATCGGCGCGACGGTTGCCGTGGTGGCGCTGGCGTGCGTCCGCTCTTTCGACCTGGTAACGGACAGAAGTTATCTCGGAACGACCGAGTTGGGCTCATTCGGCGCCGGACTCTCCTGGTGGTTCCCCGAGGGCGCGGCAGCATTCATCGAGCGCGAAAATATTCCCGGCCAAATCTTCAATAGCTACAACGAAGGCGGCTACATCAGCTGGCGCCTGGGCCCGAAATATCGGGACTACATTGATGGACGCGCCATCCCGTTCGGTCCGGACCTGTTCCAGCGAAACGGCACACTAATGCTGACTCCCCCCAACTCTCCAGAATGGCAGAGCGAGGCAGAGCGTTACGGCATTAGTGCAATGATTGTTCCGCTGGCGCGATATAACGCCTTGCAGTTCTTCCCGCTGCTGCGCCAGTTTTGCGCCAGCGATGCCTGGCGGCCGGTGTATCTCGATGAAGTCTCAGCGGTGTTTGTGCGGCTCACGCCCCAGACCGAGCAGTTGATTCAACGTTTGCAGATCGATTGCAGGTCCGCGCCATTGCCGGCGACCGTTCCAGAGAGCAGCAGCAGCCAGGCTTTCAATCAGTGGGCCAACGCGGCGGCGGTTCTAAACGCACTGGGAAGAAACTCTGAGGCATTCGCCGCCACGACCAGGGCCTTGACGATTTTCTCCGACACGGCTTTCGTTCACTTCCTGCGCGCAAATCTCCTGCAAGCGGCAGGCAATGTTGGTGGTGCCGAACAGCAGTACCGGGCGGCCGCCGCACTGGAATCGAATGCCGCAACCTGGTCGGCTTTGGCAGACCTGTATCACGCCGAGCATAGCCTCGAGGCCGAGATCCAGGCCCGGGAGCAGGCAGCGGAGTACTTGCCTCGCCCCGGTCTTGCGCTGCTCACCCTTGGTTACGCTTATCTTGACGCGCGCCGCCCACAGGAGGCGCTGCGGGCCTTCGATCGAGCACAGAGCAGCTTAGTTGGCCAGCCCACAAGCGGCGATAACTCCTTCCTCGCCAATCTGGCGCACGGCCGCGCGATGGCCTGGAATGCTCTGGGGAATCTTGATCGTGCGGTGTCATTCGAGGAAGAAACCGTGCGGCTCAGCCCGGACAGGGCCGAGGATTGGCTCCAGCTTGCCGACTGGTACACCCGCCAGGGACGACTCGCGGATGGACAACGGGCCCGGGACCGCGCAGCCGTTGCCCAAGCAGGCCAATTGCCCTCAGACTCGCGATGAAATGTAAGGTGCATGCGTAAGGCTGGGAAACAGGTCCTAGGTGGCTGTTGAAAAACTCCCGTTTAAATTGCGGGGTAGGAGATGCCTAGAAAACTGAGAAGTCCTTTGTCGCACCCGACAGCTACTTCGGATGCGATTGTTCCATGTTGGAAACGCTGTACCAGACGATCCTCCACGATCCATCGCTTTGACGCTTGAATTCCGCAATGAAGTTTGTTTTATGAGTCATCAGCACACCTGCATGACTGTTGTCTTCGTTATAGGTGCCCCGGTAGACTGCCAAGTCTCCGCTACTCGCAACATCTACAGTCTCGTCGATGAGACTGACTTTCCAAAGGGGGTCGTGGGCAAAGCCCATCTTGAAGCCCTCTCTATCGGCCTCGACCCCAATGGTTGAGGGACTGCCACATTCCATCGAGATGATATTCGGGGTGTCATAAGCGGTTGTTTTGGCTACATCGTGGGCATTGAGCCCAGCGACGAGTTGAGCGACGTCCGCCTTGATGGTTTTGGCAATTGCCGCCGTATCAACCGACACGGATGCTATCGATGACGCAGCCCCAGCAGCCGCGAAGGCAAGCAGAAGTAGACTTGGTTTCCAATATGCAGAAAGGTTCATTGAACGCCTCGCGTTTGGTCCGTCCCAGGGTTGGGATGGCACCCGCTTAGGCTAATCCAGATTTTCACTCGAAGTCCACTGGGCTCTGTAGCCCTGTCGAACCTTTGTCTGGAAGGTTGTTAAAGAACCACTCCAATTGCACAGTGGAGTCGTGATAAGAAGCAGGTATGCGAGGAGACGATCAGCAGCTGCAAATGGGGATGTTCAGCTACGTGGCGTTGGAAGATCGGATTCCAGCGGATCATGCGCTGCGTGGAGTGAGCAAGCTGGTGGACAGGGTATTGGCAGGGATGTCCAAGGATTTCGATGGACTGTACGCGAAGGTGGGACGGCCCTCGATTCCACCGGAGCGGCTATTGCGGGCACTGCTGCTGCAGGTCTTCTATTCGGTGCGCAGCGAGCGGCTGCTGATCGAGCAACTCAACTACAACCTGCTTTTCCGCTGGTTCGTGGGATTGGAGATCGACGATGAAGTGTGGAACCACGCCGTCTTCAGCAAGAACCGCGATCGGCTGTTGAATCAAGATTTGGCCCAGAGATTCTTTGCCCGTGTGAAAGAGCAGGCGGCGGGGTTAATGTCGGACGAGCACTTCACGGTGGATGGCACGCTGATCGAGGCTTGGGCCGGGCAAAAAAGCTTTCGCCGTAAAGACCAAGAGGACAGGCCCAAGGGTGGAGGGGATTTTCACGGCGAGGCGCGCCGTAACCACACGCACGCATCTAGAACGGACCCGGAAGCACGGCTATATAAGAAGTCCGCTGGGCAAGAAGCCAAGCTGAGCTATCTGGGTCATACCTTGGTGGAGAACCGGAACGGGTTGATCGCGGCGGCGATGACTACGCAGGCGGATGGCCGGGCAGAGCGCGATGCGGCCCTATTAATGTTGCACCAGTTGACCAGGAGACGAAGGGGTCGGATCACGACGGGAGCTGACAAAGCCTATGACACACGAGACTTCGTCAGCACCGTGCGGGAGTTGGGCGTGACGCCGCACGTGGCCCGACGTCAGAACGGGGCGATCGACGAGCGAACGAGCCGGCATTCGGGTTACGCGATCAGTTTGAGTAAACGCTGGTTAGTGGAAAAGCCTTTCGGATGGCTGAAGCAGATCGGGCCGCTTAAAGAAGGTGAAACTGCGCGGTCTGGCGAAAGTGGACTGGCTGTTCGTGTTCAGTTGCGCGGCCTTTAACCTGATCCGTATCCCGAAACTGCGCGCGCAAAGCGCATGAAGCCACCGACCTAAGCTTCTGCTCCGTGGCCATCGGTAGCAGATCGGAAGCTCAAACACCAAAACTCAGTCTGACCGTGCGGTTGTTAAAATGATACGCACGCCGGGAGAAGGGTATTTCAACAAGCTCCTAGGCTTCCCCGGGCGCCAGCGGATCCAGTTCGCGAACTTCGCCTTGACCCCGTCTTGAACCTGCGAGTCCGCGAACCACCTCGGTGAGGAAATAGCTGCCCGAGAGGAAAGTTGCCCAGAAGATCGGATAGCGGTAGCGGTCCATGAACTGAGTGAAGTAATAGATCGGCGGGAAAAACACAAGCCACAGCAACACGACATAAGCGCCGGAACGAGCGTTCCTCCACATAAAGAACAGGGCAGGAATACTGAGCAGGCTGAAGAGGTGCAGTACGAACGGATGCCAGACCGTTCCGTTCGCTTTTTTCTCGGCACGGGGTGGGAACCAAAATGCGGCAAACCGTTGTGCAGACAGGTCGGCGAATGCCCTCGGATTCGCCGCAATCCAGCTAATGGCTTCTCTCAGTCTGATCCGGTTGTACTCGATTTCCCCCAATTGCTGAACCCTAAGCGCCTCTTCGTAGTTCTCGTTGGGGTGGGTCAGCGCGAAGCAGCCGCTCCGGTCGTTGTCTTCAAACAAGGGGCTCGCACAAGGATTGTTCGAGACCGCCAGCTCAAGCCCCAGATTGTCACGGATGAAGACTGGCTGGTGAAAGACCATGAAGTTCCGAGCGATCCACGGCGCCACGATGACCATGGGCAGAAGTGCCAACGCGATTTTGTGAGGCCAAGAGGTCTGGGAACGGAAGTGCACCAGCAGCAACCAAAACAGAAAAACCGCAGCAACCACAGGTTGCAGGAGCAAAAGCCCGCCCCACAGCAGGGCTGAGATCAGAATCTGTTTGGTTGAGAGTGCTCCGAAAAAGGAGCTTTGCATGACGAACACAACCCCCATCACCAGCACGGCGGAGAGGTTCGATTCCCAGAGGAAACTCGGCGGTATCCCGGCTGCTATCCAAGCCAGTGCTGCCAAAACTCCCGTCCAAAATCCCAAGCCGAGATGTCTTGCCAGGATGGGCAGCATCATCAATTGAAAGGCAAGCAATAGCACGGCTGTCCAGATGATGATATTCGCGGCGACCGCGCCGTTTCCGAACGCCATTAGGATGAGAGCCAGATACGCCGGATACAGTGGCGGCAAGTGCGCTCACGGCCCTGTGCGCAAGGTCTGAAACGGGTCGGAGAACCCACGGTGTTCCGCGATCGATTCCGCCAAAGCGAATGTCTCGAAGCCGCGGACATTTATGCTGGAGTGCTTGTATCTCGGGTGATAGGCCCAGATCGTCACGCTGCCCAGAGCAATCACCGCGATCCACTTTGCCAGCTCTGTCCTTCTCATCGAAGTCCTCGGAGCGGCGAACCCTTGACTCTACAAGAGCTCTCCCCTATGTGGTCTTTACTTCTTCCTGCCCGCACCGACTGAGGCGAGCGTCACTGTGCCATCGGGATTATGCGCGGTGTTGTGGCAAGTCAGAGTGCAGGTCTTGCTGTCGCGGTTATAGGAAATAGGGTATGTCGCGTTTGGACCCACCACGCCGATATCGAAGCTCACCAGCCGCTGGCCAGAGATATTCGTGCTGCTGGCTGCCATGCCGTGCGCGGTGTGGCAAGTGGAGCAGCTCAAACCGGCATTGATGTGGGACGAGTGCTGTTTGAAGCTGGCGTTCTGCATGATGTTCAACAGGTTGTGGCACTTCGCGCACAACGCATAAGGGCCGTTGACGCTGAGGTCAGGACTGGGGTTGAGATTCGTGATCTGCTGGCCCGGCGCCGGCGCCTGGCTGAACTCGTAGCGACGCTCCAGAATGTGGCTCCACGTCGAACCGTGCGGACCGTTGGGCCCGGTGCCTCCGAATTCCCGGTTGTCATCGCTGTTGTGGCAATCGGTGCAAAAAATCTGGACCCCCATGGCCCGCCCTTCAGTGGTGCCATTCAGGTTCCACATGTTCGCGAGGAGACTCGGCTGGGGCAGCGGGCTGCTGCGGGGATGAAATACCGGATGACTTGAGGCCGCTGTGGCGCTGAATTGCGGAATCACGTTCAGCGGGTCGCCCGCGGAGGCCAGCCGTACCGGGCTGTATCCATATTTTGTCGTGTTCACAATCTTGTTCGAACTGGCGCCGTGGCAGCGTAAACACGTCTCGAACTGGTTCTGCGCGGGACGAAGCACGGTCACTCCATCCTTCTCGCTGATGCCCGTAACTGCTTTTTGTGAAGCGCGAATGCCCGGAGCCGGGCTGAAGCTGGTGACGCTTTGCACGGAGTGGGGATCGTGACAGTCGACGCATCCCGACAGCGAGGGATTGTTGGGGTCCACACTCTGGGTGCGACTCCTGGGTTGTGCCTTCGTCGGGACCCGGTTGGCCCCCGAGAACAGCGGATGGCCGATCTTGGCGTACTCGGCGGCCACGTTGAGCCTGGCGGCCACACTGGCAGGGGCTACGACACTGGGAAGCGCGCTCACCCTACGCCCCGCAAAGTTCGCAATCGCGGGGTTCGTGGCATTGCTCGAGCCGGAATGGCAAGTCAGACAATCCTGGTCTCCGGCGCCGCGCAGCAACCACTCGGCGCCGGGAGCATTGTGATTGGTGTGGCAGGAAACACACGCGTTCTGGTCCAAGGTCGGGTAGGGCAGGTTTTGTACGCTCTCGGTCGCCGTGGCATGAATGCTGGTGTACCAGCCGGTGAGAGGATTGGTCTGCCCCTGCAGGACACGATTGGGATCATGGCAGGCCAGGCACATCGTCCCTTTGGAGCTGTCCTTGACCAGGAAGTTCTGCGCCAGCGGGTCCTTGGCCTGCACGTGTGGGTTATGGCAGGTGGTGCATTCGATGTTTCCGTTAATGAGTTTGATGGCGCCGGTCGGGTCGGCGGTGGTGCCGTTGGAAGCCAATGTGGCGACCAGATCTGCAGCATCGTTGATGGGCAGGACCAGGCTGAAGGGATGCGATGATTGCAGGTTGGCGCCCAATACATCGCTGCTGTACATGGAACCGGTCATGGTTACCTGGCCGAAGACGGCCGTGGTTCCTGGCGCGATTGTCCCATCATGGCAACTCAAACACAGATTGCTGTCGCTCCCCATCATGGGTTGGGTATTGCCGGTCTCGTGATAGGTCGTGCTGGTGTACGGCGTGTAAATCTGTGTGGTCAGGGTTTGGTTCCAGAGTGGCGCAGTGCTGGCGGTGATCCCCGAGTGGGGCGCGTGACAATAGGTGCAGAAATCGGTCCGAGCTCCCGTCATCGGAGACTTGCTTCCCGGTCCGAGGTCATGGACGCCGATTACATCGCCCCCAAGCTGCGCCCGCAGTGAGCCCCCGGCCAGGAGGAGCATCACGCACCAAGCTAGGATCCTGGATTTCACTGCATACCTCCCCTGGCCTGATTCGGTAGTCCGAAATAGTGAAAGACCTGAATACGGTGGTTATAAGAATCGACCACAAAGATGTGGTCGTTGCGATCGATGAAGAGACCGGCCGGCAACTGGAACTGACCCGCGCCCGTGCCGCGGCCTCCGAAGTAATAGAGCAGTTGGCCTTGCCGATTGAACACCTGGACCACACCCCACAGCCCGTCCACGACGTACAGATCGCCCTCGGAGTCAAGGGCAACGCCTTTCGGCCGGAACATCTGTCCCGTGGTGTCACCGATCTTTCCGATGGCGTACTTGAACGTTCCCGACCGGTCCAGTACCTGCACGCGAAAATTCATAGCGTCCACCACAATCAGGTCCTGGCCATCCAGGCGCAGTTCAGTCGGATAGTTGAATTCGCCCTCGCCATTGCCGGTCTTGCCAATCTTCCGCAGCACGCTGCCCTGCATGTCGAGCATGAAAATCTGGTTGCGCAGCGTGTCGGTGACGTAGATCCGCTGCGCTGCAGAATCGACGGCGATTCCGGTCGGACGTTTGAAATAACCCTCGCCGCCCTTCAGGCTGCCGATCGCCCGCTGATACTTCCCGTTGGAGTCGAAGACGAAAATCTTGCCCGAGTCCGAATCGGTGACATAGATGTTGTCCTGCGCATCCATGGCCACGCATTGCGGGGCGAGCATGGGATCGTTATCTTTTTCCGCCCGCGAGATGAATTTGTACTTCTGCTGCGCAAAGTCGAAGATGTGAACTCCGATCGCGCCGGGATCAGTCACGATGACGCGTCCGCGAGAATCGGCGACCACGCTGTAGGGCCGGATGAGTACGTGGAACTCCGGTTCGCCCGCAACCACGTCCAGCAACCGGTTCCAGAAGCCGCGCTTGGGCTTCACCTCGCGCTCCCAGTTGAAGCTGCGCTCCCAGGTGAGTTTGCGGCCGCCCTCCAGCAACATGTCCGGGGGCGTGGGTTCGGTGACTTTCTGTTTGGGCTGCCGTGCTGCCCAGACTGGGGTGAGCAGTAGAAGCAGGGTGACCCCAGCAATCAGGAGCGCCACGCGTCTTCTACCCATCCGGTTTAGAAGAAATTGAACCATCTGGACACTCCAATATAGAACGAAGACACCTGGGAGGGGGGAGTGCCTGACGCGCTGAATCCCTGCACAAGCCGCGCGTACCCGCCTGTGAAGTACATCTTGCGGAACTGGTATTGGAAGAGAGTGTTGAACTGCTCGACGGAGTTCCAGGATCCCAGGCCGGCATTGAAGGTGTTACTGTTTGCCTTGGAAAAGCCCGCGGCCACGGTGAGGCGGCGAACCGGCGTGCTGGAGACGGAGAAGGAATAGCTCCTCCCCCCGTAGAGAATCAGCAGGTTATCCGGCACAACCGGCGGCAGTGGAACGGGTGTGATCCCGCCTCCCGATATCAGACCATGCCCATCGGCTTTCGAGTACGAGCCATTCACGCTGATCCAGTGCCCATATCCAAAGCCGGTGGAGTAACTCTGGCTGCTGTTCCCGGTATTGGGTTGGGCAGTGAGCCCGGTGCGCGAAAATCCCGCGCTGGCGCTCCACACCAGGCGGCGGGTGAACTTTCGCCTCACGTTGAGCGAGTAATTGTAATAAGAATTCGTATACATTATCAGGAGCGTTTGTACGTTCTGCGCGTAGCTGAACGACCCTCCGAAGGACCAGTCGCCAATCCGCCGGTTGTAGCCGACCGAAGTGCTCAAGCCGAGCGAGCTTTGATCGCTGTGGTCAATGGTGTTGTCAATCAGGAATACAGAGCCGCTAAGCGAGCCGCCGAGGAGGTCGTGCGCGTAACTGACTCCGGCGCCGTACCCGGTCGCTCCACTGTCTTCGCCAAGAAAATGTTGGGTGCGGCGGTCGACATACACCTGGGTCTGCAGGTTGGGCAAAAAATTGTAGCTCGCCGAGCCCTGCAAGTCCATGGCGTGCGAAGACTGCTGGTTTGCCGCCAAAACTGTGCCGGTGGCAGGCAGGATGGACTGGTACAGCACACCTGCGAGATTGTCGGAATAGTTCGCGCCAGCGGCCAAGTGTAACTTGTTGGTCGGTTGCGCGCTGACACTGGCGTTGATGGTATCAATCGTGCCGTCGTACTTGTAACCCAGATAATCGCTATGGACATCGGACCGGTCGAAGTTGCTTGAAAACTGGCCCCTCATTGGAAGGCTGTGCCCGATGGAGAACCCGTAGCCGCTGCTGTCGGAAGTGCTCTCCTGCGACTGCGGTGCGTTGGCAAGCACTTGCGGGATCAGCGATCCGGAGGTGCCCTTCGCGTAGTAGCTGCTGAGACTAAATCCCTCGAGCAGGTAACTGGAGCGCAAATTAAACGAGCGGTGCTCGGAACTGCCGGTATCGTTCGTGCCATAGACCGAGTATTGGTTGTTCCCCTGCTGGTACCCAACCGACAGACTCGGCCAGTCGGGAATCAACTCGCTCCAGTTGACACCGAATGTGCTGCTATTGCCATAGGTGGTGTAGTCGGCCAGCCCTGGAACGGCGAAGTTTCCCTCTCGGTTGTAGGACTTGGAGTAAGTGATTGATCCGGGAAAGTGGCTGCCGCTGAAAATTCCGCTGGAAAAATCGAACCCGCTGGCTGCGGAGATGGACTGGTAGTTGGAATTGGCGCGTGATTGATCGTAGTAAGGGGCCAGGTTGAAGGACAAAAAATTGGGGTTGTAGTAAGAACCGGAAAGGGCGCCATTCCCCGCGAACGTCATGTTGTGGGAGGAGTCGATCAGGTTGCCATAGGTTGCGGAATATCCCGCCGCCAGATTTCCGTTCAGGTTCATGCTCAGATCGCCGTATTCCACCTGGGCTGCGGCGGGAAAGCCCAACAGCAGGATCCCGGCTAGCGTCCACCACCCGATTTGGAAATGTCGGCCCAATTCATGCCAGCCTTTGCGCCGCGTTACAGGACCTCAATCTTGGCCTTCTGTCGCAGCTTACTGCCCAGGGCGGCGCGGACCTGGTTCGTTTTCTTGCTCTGCAATTCTTTCTTCAGTTGCTCTTTCACATCTTCAAACTTCATCTTGCCCGCGGGTATGTACTTGTTCAGCCGGATGATGGTATAGATCTGTTCTACCTGGAGAATGCCGCTGACTTGGCCCGGTTGCATGGCGCAGAGCGCCTGCACCACCTGCGGCGCGAGATTCGCACGCTCCACCCCGCGATGGTCGCCCATCATGACCCGATAGTCATCCTCGGAAATCTTCTCGGCGAGTACTCCGAACTCCTCGTAGTTCTTGGTCGCCTTGGCCTGGGACAGCGCAGTCTCGGCGCGCTGGCGCGCCTCTTGCAACTGCTGCGGCGTCGCTTTCTCCGGCGGAAGGAACGAAATGGTCTGGATGGCAAAAGACTCCGCGTACTGAAAACGCGCCGGGTTGGCGTTGTAGTACGCCTTCACCTCGGCCAAAGAAGCGGTGGACTTGCTCTCCACCTCGGCCTTGAGCAAGGCGTCAATCAGCAAGGAGCGCGAGATCTTGTCGCGCAGCGCTTGCCTGGAGCCGTGAAACTCAGTTTGCAATAGTCGCTCGTATTCGTCCGAACTGCCAAACTGTCTGCGGAAGTCCTTTTCAGCTTGTTGCAGCTTGGTCGCGGGTATCGTCATCTTCCGCCGCACCGCTTCCTGGTAAACCAGCTCTTCAAAGATGATCATCTGCATCGCGCCATCACGAATTTGGGCTTCCATCTCTTTGGGAATGCCCCCGTTGTGCTGGCGCGCGTAAGGAAAGATCGTGTACTCCTCGCGCAGCAGGTCACGATCGGTCAAGATCGCGCCGTTTACGTGAGCAACCGGTTTGCCTGTCGGCTGAAGGGCTGCCGCAGGTGTCTTGGGTGTCTGCGTAGAGGCGTGGGAGGCCACGAGCTGGGCCGACACTGGCCTAAGTGCTGCCAGGACCAGCACGCAGATGAAAAACTTGGATTTCATAATTTCTCCTCGCCCCACAGTTTAAGAAGTGGGGAGAGATTGCTCTCTCCCCGGGTTACAGTTAGAAAGTAGTTGGTATGTTGAGGGCGCCGTTCATCTCGTTGCCCTCGACCCCATGGCACTGGCGACAGAACTGTGCCGTCTGGTTCGAGCCGGCGGTGCCGCTGCCCGGATTGTAGGGAGCGCGCACGAAGAACATGGTCTTGTAGTACCCAGCAGTCAGACCGCTGCTCTTGCTGGTGACGTTGACCACGTTCATGAGGTGCTGGTTATGGCAGCTCGTGCACATGACCGTCGGGGTATTGTTGTAGGCATACAGCTTCACAAAGAAGCCATAATTCTTTACGAAGGCAGAAGAATTAGGCCCGTTCATTGAGATCGTGCCGTTGCCGTTGTCCGTGCAATCCCAACCATAGGTATAGGTCGCACTGTTGCACTCCACTGTGGCGTTGGTGCCTACCGGGTGGTCGTTCAGGTAGTTGTTGGTCCCGGTAAGGTCGGCTCCCAGCAGGGTGGGAATCGAGTTCTTGTTCCCATAGGTGCTGGGCAGCGTTTCGTAAATCACGTTCTTCATCATGGCGCCCTTTGCGTAGTTGCCGTCATGGCAGCTCAGGCACGTCAGAAGATTGGCAACGTCCGGCCGGGTGGTGTCCCAGGTTCCTGGCAGAACTTCCGTGTAGCTTCCGTGCTCGCTCTGGCCAGTGACGATGGTTTGTCCAAAGAGACCAGCGACATCCTGGCCCCACAGGGCAATGTTGCCGGAGCCGCTATCGGCATGTCCGGCAGCACCGTTGCCGTATGCACCGCTGTGCGGAGCATGACAGCCCGCGCAGCCGCGCCCGTAGTTCAGGTGCGCACCCAGCACGTCGGATGTTGGAGCACCCTGTTGTGCCAGAGCGAACCCTGCTACGGCTAGAATCATCAGCAGTACAAAGAGTACTTTCTTCATTGATAAAACCTCCTGAATGATATGTTGCAACACGTCACTTCTCCTTGCTTGCTTCTACTGCCAGAGATGAGCGCCGGCTTTGCTCATCCCCGTTTCGGCAGTCGGAGACCGCCTAAACTTCTCGCCTACTGCGCCGCAGTGCTTGGCGCTTTCACTTGCGCGCTGCCCTTCGGCGCATCCGCCGGCTTCTGCGAATTCCCTGACTTCTGTTCCCCCTCCGCCTCGCGCCGCGCCTTTTCGGCTGCTGCCTCGGCGTCGGTGATGTAGCGGAACATCTGCATCCGGCCGGGATACTGCTCGGTCGTAAACACCCGGCCTTGTTTGTCGATGGCCACGCCCACCAGCGATGCGAACAGGCCTGGGTAATTGCCGTGCCCGCCAAAGAAGGCCAGCAGTTCGCCTTCACGATTGAAGACCTGCACCCGGTCCTGCACCTGGTCCGCGACCCAGATGTGCCCGTCGCTGTCCACCGCAATTCCCTTGGGACGGGCGAAGTATCCCGGGCCATCGCCGTGCTTGCCGAACCAGCTGATGAAGTTGCCTTCGGCGTCGAAGATCTCGACGCGGTTGTTCATGGTGTCGGTGACGTAAACGTTGCCGTCCTTGTCCAAAGCGACATTGGAGGGAGCGCCGAAATCGCCGGGCGTGGTGAGCCAGTGGCTCTTGCCCCCAGTTCCGATCCGCCGCAGCAGCTTGAGGGTATCGGCGTCATACACGATGACCTGGTCCTGCTGGGTGTCCACGACATAAAGGAAGCGGTTCTCGTTATCAATCGCGAGCCCCACCGGATCGACCAGCCCCTCGGTGATCTGGTTCTCGACCTTGCGGTCGGCGTTGAAGATCAGGACGCGACGTAACTTTCCATCGGAGACAAACAGGCGGTCGCCATCGTCAATGGCCACGCCATTGATCAGTCCAAACGTCGCCTCGAATTTGTTGCGAATGAGCTGCACGTCGCGGGTCTCGGTGTTGAAGATGAAGATCGCTCCCACCCGCTGATCGGCCACGTACACCCGGCCTTTCGAATCAAAAGCAATGCCGTATGGACCGAGCAGCTGGAAGGGAAACTCCTTGATGATCTGGTCGTCGTCTTTTTGCTGGGCGCCGGCCAGGCGGTCCATCCAGGTCTGCTTTTTCTTCTTTTTGTCCGCTACGGTGGCGTCGATCTTCATGCCGGCGAAGTAGCTCAGGTACTTGACGCGCGCGATGCTGGGCGGCGCGGGCCAAACCAGCTTGGAGATGTCCAGATTGGCCGGGAATCTCGGTTCCTGCTGCTTCTGAGCCGGGGCCGACGCCTCCTTCTTCTTCTTGCCACCGTAGAGCGAGACCGGCGCGACCAACACCAGGACCTGGAGGATCGCCCAGGCCACGATGGCTTTGCGGCTGAGAATCGAATGTTGGCGAACCGTAAACATTGCGCTGCTCTCCTTCGCGAACATTTATTGCACTCCCATCGTGACCCTGTTCTTGTGGCAGGTATCGCAGAAGGCCATGTTGTTTTCCTGGTCCTTCACCAGCAGCCCGGGCTTGGCGGAAGCATGCGGCTGGTGGCAGCTCAGGCAGCTCATCGGGGTCTTGACCTTGGTGATATTGGCCGGATCCATCACGTCGGAGACCGGGTGATAGTCCACCGGGTGCCCCAGCCCGTACTTCAGCGGGAGGATGACCACTTTGTTCTTCTTGTAGTAGTCCTCGGGCAGTTTCACTGTTCCGTTAAAGATCGTGAGCAGGTGCTCGGCTTCGAGCTTCTGCGGCCGCGAGTCGGGGCCATGGCACTCCAGGCAGAGGGCGTTGCCCTGGGCCCGCAGTAGCTTCTCGCACTCCCCGCCGTGGGGCTCGTGGCAGGTGGCGCATCCCTGGCCGAACGCGGGCTGGTGATGGACGCTCTTCTTCGCCAGCTCCGCCTGATCGGTGTGGCAGGTCAGGCAGATATTGACCGGACCCGTCTTGGGCAGACCAGGGCTCTTGCTGGCGTGAGGGTTGTGACAGTCGGTGCAATCGCCGGCCGCGCCGGGATGCTGCACCTTGGCGGAGTCGATCTGCTTGGCCTTGTCGTCGTGACAGGTGACGCATAGCGACTTAGCGTCCGCTTGCGTCAGCACCACTTTGCCGTCTTTCGCCGGCTGATGGCAGGTGTCGCACATCTTGTTTTCAAAAGGGTTGTGCAGGAAAGCCTGCATCAGCTTTGGGCTGCGCGACTGGTGCGGATCGTGGCAAGTCACGCAATCCGCCGAACCGAAGGGCTGGTTCTGGTGCGCCTTCTGCAGGTTCGCATCTTTTGCATCATGACAGTCGAGGCAGAGTGCCGGGGTGGCTTTCGCCAGATGGAAGTCGAATTCTCTCTTCCCGATCTCGCCGACTTTGTGCGTCGTGTGGCAGGTCTCGCAACCCATGTCGAGGGCGGCATGGCGGCTGCCCTTGTCGGGCACGTTCAGGCCGGTTTGGTGGCAGCTCAGACAGAGGTTCTCTTTCTCGCCGCCGGAGCTTGCCTTGAGCAATTGATTCTTGTTTTCGGAGGTGTGCGGATCGTGGCACTTCAGGCAGTCCCGGACGGCCGGCGGGTGCACGTGGCCCTGGATCTGCGTCGCGTCCTTGTCACTGTGGCAGGTCAGGCAGAGCTTGTAAGGCGTGGCGGTGATCAGCTTCACGTAGGTCGCTTCTTTATTCACCCGAACTTCGTGACAGCTGGTGCAACCCATCGCGATGGCCGAGTGGACCGCTTTTCCTTTTGACTTGTCTTCGTGGCACTGAATGCAGGTGGCGGAATCCGTCTTCGGATCGAGCGGAACTGGATGCTTGGCAGCGAACGCGTGCGTGCTTCCGATGAGCACGACCAGTGCCAGGAAGCCCAGAGTCCGGAAGTTCGAATTCGCCCCTACGGCAGCTACCTTCACGCCAGCCTCCACAAGCCTCTTGTGCACGACGCTCGCCGCAGCGATGGGCATTGGGGAGTTTCTCCACAGGGCTTGTAAGTTGCTGGATTGCAAGCTATTGCATCGTTAATCACGGGTGTGGCATTTCTCAGCATGCCAGGCTCTCTATTCAAAATGGGCCTTCTCCCCCAGTGGGATTGGTGAAATCACCCAAGGGACCCTGGCGTGCGGGTAGGCCCTTGCGATCAGTCCCAAAATGGAAATCAGGCATGACATTCCCGTTAAAGGACATGTGAAATCCTCCGCGGCAGATTCCCTAGGACATGCGTCACGTTGGTTTGTGACTTGGAACGGCGGCCGCGTGCGCCAAATCCCCGCTTACTTCTCGGTTTGCTGTGTGATATGGCCCAAGACTGCAGAGTACGTCGGCCCCCGCACTGGCATTCAACCTCATGACCTGGAACGACTTTGGTTTTTTTGGCATTTGTGGCGTAGAACGTGCATTCCCTACCCCGGGAGGAGGCGCGAGATATGGCTGAAACGCTTCGCTCGGCTGGCCGCAAACTCTGGCAGACCCTCAGTTCGATCAAGACTGGGGTGATCCTGCTGATCACCGTGGTGATTATCTCGGCGGCCGGAACCTTGATCCTGCAGCGCCCGGTGACCGAGGCCGATGAAATGCAGCGCGCCTACTCCCCGCAGATGCTGCGCCTCCTCGACACCCTTGGGCTAACCGATACTTTCCATGCGTGGTGGTTCGTGCTGCTGCTGGCGCTGGTCAGCTTGAGCATCGTAGCGGCATCCATCCAGCGTTTTCCGAACGCCTGGCGCTTTTACGCGCGGCCTTACAAGAGTCCGGATGAGAGGTTCCGAAAAGCGCTGGCCACGCAACAGCAGATTGCGATTGCGAATGACAGCGAGGGATTAGCCGCGGCGGAGCGCGCATTCCGTCGTATGCGGCTCAAGCCGGAGCGGGTGCTGAAGAATGATGAAGCTTCCCTTTTCGGCGAACGCCACCGCATCTCCGTGATGGCGGTATACATCGTGCACGCCAGCCTGTTGCTCATCTTCCTGGGCGGCATCGTGGATGCACTCTATGGTTGGCGTGGCTTCGTGGCGTTGACCCGCGGGCAGGAGTCAAGCCAGGTTCAGATGCATGATGGCAGCGGCCGCACTCTGCCTTTCGCCGTCCGTTGCGATGGCGCCGGCCAGGAAAACTACGCCGATGGCTCGCCCAAGAAGTGGTGGTCGAAGCTGGCCGTGCTGGACGGCGGACGCGAGGCCCTGCGCAAAGAAATTGTAGTCAACGATCCGCTGGTGTACCGGGGCATCCGCTTCTATCAGGCCAGCTACGGCAACACCGGCAAGGTGGACAAGCTGATTCTTGCCGCCAGCCCGGCGAAGGGTCACGGCGACGCCAGGGAAATCGCTTTAGGCGAGAACGAGCCGGTTCAACTCGACAGCGATACCTCGGTCCGCCTGGCGGAATTCATTCCCGATTACGTGGTGCGGGATGGCCAGGTGTACACGCGCTCGAGGGAGGTTGAGAATCCGGCGGCGCACCTGATCGTCGAGTCGAAGTCGGCCGGCAAGGCCGTAAACGTATGGCTGCCGCCGATCCCGGGCTTCGAGCAAAATGCAGCTTCCCCCTACGCCTTCGAAGCCAGGAATCTGCAGATGGGCTATTTCACCGGCTTGGAGGTTTCCCACGAGCCCGGGCAGTGGGCCGTTTGGGCGGGGGTCATCCTGATGGGCCTTGGGCTGGCAGTGGTGTTCTACCTGGTGCACATGCGCTTCTGGGCAGTACCAGTGCTGGACGCACGCGGGCGCTTGGTGCTGTGGGTAGGCGGTGCTGCCAACAAGAACAAGGAAGCTTTCGAAGAACGCTTTCACAAGCTGGTGGAAGCGATCCAGTCGGAGTTGAAGGTGCGTTCCGAGGCATCTACCCCGGTGCATGAAGAAGAGACTTCACTGGCCGGAGTGTAGTTCCGGCAAACGGAGGATGGGTTATGGCGCGTGCAAGAGTGGAACAGCCACCGGCGGCCACCGGCACCCTGCTGGTGGTGATGGTTGGGCTGAGCGTGGCCTTCCTGCTGTTCATGGCGTTTCTGAACGTGGTCAAGACCGGCAGCCTGCTGAATGAGTCGAATCTGCTTTATGCCGCCCTGATCTTCTACGCCGGCGCGGGCGCGCTGTACCTAGGCTTCGGTGTAACCGGCACCGAATCCTATGTGCGATTTGCTTCCCTGGCGACCTGGGCCGGGCTGCTGGCCAACACCGGGGCGGTGGCCCATCGCTGGTATGAAGCCGGGCATCCGCCGTTCGCCAGCATTTATGAAATGCTGCTGAGCTTTGTGTGGACGCTGGCGGTGCTGACCCTGATCGCCGAGAAAAAGTATGGCGTGAAAGTCATTGGCACGGTGACCATGCCGGTGGCGATCGTGGGGGTGGTGCTGATGCAGTTGCTGCGCACCGATGTGCATCCCCTGGTGCCCGCCTTGCAATCCACCTGGCTGCACGTCCACGTCACCCTGGCCATGCTGGCCTATGCGGCCTGCGCCCTGAGCTTCGCCCTGGCCATGATGTTCCTGATCCAGGACAAGATGAAGACCGAGACTTTCCTGGCTGCAACCAGCCTTTTCGGAATTGCGACCTACGCTGCGGTGCTGACTCGCTTCGAAAGGTGGGGCGGGCTGAGCCTGGCGGCTTGGAATCCGGAAAACAAATCGGAGATCTTTCTGGCCAAAGGTATGCGCCTGTTCGTGGTGATTCCGGACCTCGGTTGGCTGATGCTGCTGGTGCTGGCAGCCGTGGCGGCGCCGTTCGTCCTGTACCTGGTTTCGCGCTGGCGGCAGGACGAGGGTCTGCTCAACACCGCCAACCGGCTGGTTTTTTTGAGCATCCTGTTGCAGACGCTGGCCCTGGTGTTCTTCCTGCTTCGGGCGCGCGATGGCCGCTATGGATCACTCGACGCCGACGGATTGTTCGCCACCAGCCTGGCAGCCAGCCCATTTATTCTTTCGGGGCTGGTGAGCGGCATCTTTGTCTCGCTGCTCTATCTGCTGCTGCTGTGGCGGCGTAAAGACCTGGAGCGCATGCTGCCCAGTGCCGAGGACCTGGATCGGATCACTTATAGAACCATTGCCATTGCATTTCCATTGCTCACCCTGATGATCGCAGCCGGCGCCTACTGGGCCAATCAAACCTGGGGCTCTTACTGGAGTTGGGACCCGAAAGAGACTTGGGCGGCGATTACCTGGCTGGTGTACGCCGGGTACCTGCACATGCGCATCACCCGCGGGTGGCGAGGCCGGCGCGCTGCCTACTTCGCCATTCTCGGATTTGCCGTGGTGATGTTTACCTTTTTCGGTGTGACTTACCTGCTACCCGGATTGCACGCGTATGCTTGATACGAAACGTGAAGGAAGCCATTCGACAGAGCAGCCAGGAGCAAAGGCGGTCCGGGCGGCCGCTCCCCTCCGGCCGGCGCAGTGCCATCTCTATCACATCAGCACGGAAAGCAGCGGCGAAGATAGCGGCGCCGATCTGCCGCCTTGTTGCCCGGCCAGCCAGGGGAACATAATGAAAGCAATGGTGCAAGCCAGCCAGGAGGATTCCGGCGTGGGTGCGGTGCGCATCCATTGGCAGATCAAGGCGGTGCTGCCGATCGCGTTCGTGCTGCTGAATGGCTTGCTGCTGTTCATGCTGGCGACGGTGTCGTGGCGCGATCCGGAACGCCACATGGTGCTGCTGGTTGCGGGCGGGGGCGCGGTGGCTATCTGTGCCGCCCTGCTCGTGGTTCTCGCCTTCCTCATCCAGCGGCCGATGGTGGAATTGCAGGAGAAGATCGCCCGCGTAGGCGATGGGGACTTGAACGCATCAGTGCGCTTTGCCCGGCGCAACGACGAGATTGGGGACCTGGGGCGCAACTTCAACCGCATGGTGACCCAGTTACGGGAAAGCCGGGAGGAGATCCAGCGCCTGCATCGCACCCAGATGTCGCGCGCCGAACACCTCGCCACCCTGGGCGAGTTGGCGACCGGCTTGGCCCACGAAATTCGCAATCCCCTGGCCGGAATTGCCGGGGTGATCGAGATCATCGGACGCGACCTGCCCTCGACCAGCCCGGCCCGCGCCGTGGTCAAGGAAGTGCGCCACGAGATCGCGCAGATCAACCACATCCTTACCGACCTGCTGCAGACGGCGCGGCCGCATCCCCCCGAGATTCGACGTAGTGACTTGAATACGACGGTGGAGCATGCGGTTATGCTGGCGCGCCAGCAGGCGCTGTCCAAGCCGATCCAGATCGACTTCAAGAAGGATGCCGAACTGCCGGAAGTCGAGCACGACAGTGGTCAGATCCATCAAGTCCTGCTCAACCTCCTGCTCAATTCCATTCAGGCCATTGAAGGCCCCGGCAAAATCACAGTCGAAATCGAACCCCATGGCGACTCCGCCGCCATCATCGTCGCCGACACCGGACGGGGCATTCTGCCCGAACACCTCCCCAACATCTTCCGCCCCTTCTACACCACCAAGGGCAACGGCACCGGCCTCGGACTTTCGCTGGCCCGTCGCATTGTGGAAGAGCATCATGGGCGGATTGAAGTGACCAGCTCCGTGGGCAAGGGCAGCAAGTTTGCTGTGTTGCTGCCGCTACAACGCGCTGCCGCCGAAACCCTGGCCACAACTTAGTCGGTGTGGCACGGGCGGCCCCGCCCCCAGCCTCTGTCTGCCACCTCTGCCGCAAAGCGCTTCCACGCGGAGGCGGGAACTTCCCCGCTGTGATATACGTATTCCCGCCCTATGACAACAAACACTCGCACCCTGACATGTCTAATTGCGCTGGCCATAACCCCCGCCTTCGCCCAGCAAGACAAGTTCACCGAAAGGCTGCTGCAAAACCGCTACCAGCTCACGGTGCAAGACGGGCGATTCTCCGGCCCCGCCGCTTCCGTCCTGCAAGATGCCGTTTCCGGAGCACAGTTCGTTCTCATCGGCGAGGACCACGGCATTTCCCAGATCCCGCAGTTCGCGGGTGCAGTGTGCGAAATGGTGGGACCGCAAGGCTTTCACACCATGGCGGTGGAGACCGGGCCGCTCGCTGCTGGCGAGCTTCAGCAATGGGTCGCGCACGACGACGGCCGCACCCAGTTGATGGGGTTCGAGAAGAAATATCCCGAAACCATCGCTTTTTTCAATTTCCAGGAGGAGTTCGATCTGCTGTCCCGCTGCGCCCGCTCCGCCCAGGGCGGCAAGTTTCACCTGTGGGGACTCGATCAGGAACTAATGGGGGCTTCGGGGTTCATCCTGACGCAGATTCTTGCTACCCACCCCGGGCCCGAGGCGACCAGTGAAGTCCAACTTCTGCTCCAGAAGAACGACGCAGCCCGCGCCGCCGCAGTCAAGAGCGGCAACCCCGGCGAAACCTACATGATGGCCGCCTCGGACCAGGACCTGAACCACCTCAGAGATCTGCTCCGCAAGCAAGGCAACCCTACCTCGCAATCGCTGATGGATGCTTTGATCGAGAGTCGGGAAATCTACCAGAAGAACATGAACGGCTCGGGCTACGATTCCAACCGCCAGCGCGCCCTGCTGATGAAGGCGACCTTCGAGCGCGCCTACCAGCAGGCGGCGCAAGCCGAGGGCAAGCCGCCCAAAGTCCTGATGAAGTTTGGCGGCGACCACACCTATAAAGGTTTCAATCCGCTGCGCAACAACGACCTCGGCAATCTCGTTGCTGAACTGGCCGACGCCCAGGGGACCCGCTCCTTGCACCTTCTCATTCTGGGTGCGAAGGGGTCACAACTGCGCTTCGCCGGCATCGGACGTCCCTTTCAACCGGGCGAATTCAACCTCGCCCAGGATAAGGACTCCGACTTCCTTTTTCTCAAGCCCATGTTCGACAACCTGGAGAACGAGGGCTGGACCATGTTCGATCTGCGCGGCTTGCGCAAAGGGTTCCGCTCCCTGGGTCCGGTGGACAAGGAATTGGAGCGGATGATTTTCGGCAATGACCTGCTGGTACTCATCCCGAACGCAACTCCATCCCAGCAGATCCAGTAGCCGGTTCGGCGGTGGTGTAAGCCAGCCAGGTGGATAAAGATAGGCCGCTGTTGGTGATAAGCTAATCACACCGCAATGCCCGCCGACAAAATCCTGGTAGTGGACGATGAGCGCCTGGTGCGCTGGTCCCTGCGTCAGAAGTGTGAGGAGTGGGGCTACGCCGTGCTGGAAGCCGAGGCCGGAGAGCCCGCGCTCAAGCTGGCGCAGAACGAGTCTCCCGACCTGGTGCTGCTCGACGTGCGCCTGCCCGACATGAGCGGCCTCGAAGTGCTCGAGCAACTGAAGAAGAACGGCGACGCCCGCGCCGTGATCATGATCACCGCCGACCCGCAACTGGATGATGTCAAGGCGGCGCTCAAGCTCGGCGCCTATGACTTTGTCGGCAAGCCGCTGGATTTCGATGAGCTCAACGTTGCCATCAAGAACGCACTTGAGGCCACCCGCCTGCGCAGTGAAGTACAGTCCTTGCGCGGCCAGGTGCGGCGCCGCGCCGGTTATCACGAAGTGGTCAGCACCTCCGCCAAGATGACCGAGCTGATGAACTTCGTGCGCAAGGTGGCGTCCAGCGAGGCCACCACCATCCTGATCCAGGGAGAAAGCGGCACCGGCAAGGACCTGATCGCCAAGGCCATCCACTACGAGAGTTCGCGCCAGGAGAAGGCTTTCGTCGCCATCAACTGTTCCGCCATTCCGGAGACCCTGATGGAGGCCGAGCTTTTCGGCCACGAACGCGGCGCCTTCACCGACGCCAAGCAGATGAAGAAGGGGTTGTTCGAGGTGGCGGATGGCGGAACCCTCTTCCTGGACGAAATCGGCGAGCTCTCGCCGCTGCTGCAGGCCAAGCTGCTGCGGGTGCTGGAAGACCAATTGATTCGCCGCGTGGGCGGCGTGCGCGACATGCAGGTGGACGTGCGCGTGATTGCGGCTTCCA
>JBGPJK010000012.1:0-31110 GCA_041485425.1 Terriglobia bacterium
AGCACTGGTTTCACTAACACCAAGATCATCGAGGCGGGGCTGGCAGCGTTTTTTGCGGGGTTCTCCTCGATTTTTACGGGGCTGAACTTTATCGTGACCGTCCACCGCATGCGCGCGCCGGGAATGACGTGGTCCCGCCTGCCGCTGTTCATCTGGGCGCACTACGCTACCAGCATCATCATGATTCTGGGCACGCCCGTGATCGCCATCACCATCGTGCTGGTGGCCGCCGAGCGCCTGTTCCACCTCGGCATCTTCGACCCCAAGCTGGGCGGCGACCCGCTGCTGTTCCAGCATCTGTTCTGGTTCTATTCCCATCCCGCGGTGTACATCATGATTCTGCCCTCGATGGGGATCATCAGCGAGATCATTACCTGCTTCTCCCGCAAGCGCATCTTCGGCTACAAGTTCGTGGCGCTTTCCAGCATCGGGATCGCGGTGCTCGGTTTCCTGGTCTGGGCACACCACATGTTTGCGGCCGGCATGTCGGTTTATGCCGCGCTCATCTTCTCCTTCCTCACCTACCTGGTAGGCGTTCCGTCGGCCATCAAGGTCTTTAACTGGACCGCGACCCTGTACAAGGGGTCGATTTCGTTCTCCACCCCGATGCTGTACGCGTTCGGTTTCCTGGGCCTGTTCACCATTGGCGGACTCACCGGCTTGTTCCTGGCCTGCCTGGGCATTGACGTACACGTCACCGACACGTACTTCGTGGTGGCACACTTCCACTACATCATGGTGGGTGGGGTGCTGATGGGATACCTGGGAGGAATGCACTTCTGGTGGCCCAAGATTTCCGGCCGCATGTATCCGGAAGGCTGGGGGCGCCTGGGGGCCCTGATCGTCTTCATCGGCTTCAACCTGACGTTCTTCCCCCAATTCATTCTCGGTTATCTGGGGATGCCGAGGCGCTACTGGGATTATTCCCACATGCCCGAGTTCCAGATCCTGAACGTACTTTCCACGGCCGGTTCCACCATCCTGGGAGTGGGCTACCTGCTCCCCATGGTCTACTTCCTGTGGTCTATGCGTTACGGGAAGCTCGCGCCCGATAATCCGTGGAATGCGTCCGGACTGGAATGGAAGACCAGTTCTCCGCCGCCTACCTACAATTTTGACGAAACCCCCCTGGTCGATTTCGAAGCGTACGACTACGAGCACATCCAGGACACGGAGGTGCCGGTTGGGTCATAGCTCCGCTGCCACCGCACACAATCCGGCACTGCGGCACCACTTCGCCGACATGGAGCAGCAGCGCGATGCCGCCAGCCTGGGCATGTGGCTGTTCCTGGTCACCGAAATCATGTTCTTCGGCGGCATGTTCTGCGCCTACCTGATCTACCGTCTACAGCACTTCAACGACTTTGCCGCTGCCAGCCAGAGCCTCAGCATCAAGCTCGGGGCTACCAATACCGCCGTCCTGATCGCCAGCAGTTTGACTGTGGTGCTCGCAGTACATGCCGCGCGGCACGGCAAGCGCAAGTTGCTGGTTTTTTATCTGCTGGCCACCATCGTTCTGGGCTGCACCTTCCTGGGAGTCAAGGCGGTGGAGTATACAGACAAATTCAAGGAACACCACGTACCCGGCCCCTCCTTTAATTTCGTGCCGGAACGCATGCAAGGCCACCCCGAGCAGCCGCCCATTGACATGCGCCACGCGGAGATGTTTTTCTCTCTGTACTTCGTCATGACCGGCATGCACGCCCTCCACATGATCATCGGTGTGGGGCTGTTCAGCGGGCTGGCGTATCTCGCCTGGAAGGGACGCTACACCGCGGACTATTACACCCCGATCGAAAACGCAGGTCTGTACTGGCACTTCGTGGACGTGGTGTGGATTTATCTTTTCCCGCTGCTCTACCTGATCAGCCGGCATCGTTGAGGACGCTATGGCAGAACACTCGACTTCCGTAGGTTTTTACATACTGATCTTCGTCATCCTCCTGGTACTGACCGCGACCACGGTAGGCGCCGCCTTCGTCAACCTGGGGCCCCTGAACCCGATCCTGGTGCTGGCAATCGCCACGACCAAGGCGCTGCTGGTGGTGCTGTTCTTCATGCACGTGAAGGGTACGAGCGAGAGGATGACCAAAGTGGTGATCCTCGCCGGTGTTTTCTGGCTGCTGCTTCTGCTCAGCCTGACCATGGCGGATTACGGCACACGCCTCTGGAGCTGAGGCGGGTAAGCACCGACACCATAGCCCGACCTGCGATATACTCCGTCCTCTACACGACCATCTCAACCGGCGCGAGGTGAAATATGGCGTTTTGCAATTCCTGTGGCGCAACTGTCGAACCTGCAGGCAAGTTTTGTCCCAAGTGCGGTGCCGGCGTGCCCGCCACCGCGGCGACTCCTTCGGTTTCCCACGCTCCCGCGGCGCCAGCCCAGAGCAGCAGCGCGGTCAAAATCGTCCTCATCGTGGCCGGAGTGCTGGTGCTCCTCTTCGTGATCGGCGCGGGCGTGACCGGGATCATCGCCTGGCGCATCGCGCGCAGCACTCACGTGCGGCAGAGGAATGGCAACGTCAAGGTGGAAACACCGTTTGGCACCGTGGAAAGCACCGACAATGCCGAAGATGCCGCCCGCAATCTTGGAATTGACTTGTATCCGGGAGCCCGCGTGCTCAAAGGAAACGCCGCCAACCTCAATTTCGGTGGAATGCACACCGTTGCCGCCGAGTTCGAGACCGACGATCCCCCGGAGAAGGTTGCCGAGTTCTATAAGTCCAGGCTGCCTGCCGCCAACGTCTCCGTCTCCGACGAGAAGCATTACGCGATCGTTTCCACCGCCAACAAGAACATAGTCACCGTCAACATCGAAGCGGAAGACGGCAAGACCCGGATTCACATCGCCAACGTTAGCGGCAAGGGAGCGGGCGACAGCGGCTCCAGCGACTAGCGGCCGCAAACTGAGAACGGGGAAGTGGGAACCGAGAACCGATGTCATCCCCGACATTCGCAAACCTGGCGCAGCTCGCGAAGTCGTCCGTAGTTGACGCCCCCGCCCTGGCCGCGAGCCTGCGCCGTCACCTTCGCGGGGAAGTGCGTTTCGACAAAGGCAGCCGCGCCCTCTATGCCACCGACGGCTCCAGCTATCGTCAGGTCCCCATCGGCGTGGTTCTCCCCCGCGACGTGGACGATGTGATCGCCACGATTTCTCTTGCCCGGGAATATGGCGCACCGATCCTGTGCCGAGGCGGCGGAACCTCGCTCGCCGGCCAGTGCTGCAACGTCGCCGTCGTCCTCGACATGTCGAAGTACCTGGACGGGATTCTGCAAATTGATCCCGCACGCCGCCTCGCGCGCGTCCAACCCGGAGTGGTTCTCGATCACCTGCGCAACGCCGCCGAGCGATACCACCTGACCTTCGGGCCCGATCCTGCCACCCACGACCGCTGCACCCTGGGAGGCATGATCGGCAACAACTCCTGCGGCGTGCACTCGGTCATGGCCGGCAAGACCGACGACAATATCGAAGAACTGGAAATCCTCACCTACGACGGCCTGCGCATGCGAGTAGGCCAGACCAGCAGCGAGGACCTGGAACGAATCATCCGGGAAGGCGGCCGCCGCGGTGAAATCTACGCGGGGCTGAAGACCCTCGCCGCAACCTACGGCGGCTTGGTGCGCCAGCGTTATCCCAACATTCCGCGGCGTGTCTCGGGATACAACCTCAATTACCTGCTCCCCGAAAATGGTTTTCAGGTAGCCCGCGCGCTGGTCGGCTCGGAAGGCACCTGCGTGACCGTGCTCGAGGCCACCTGCCGCCTGGTCGAAAGCCCGCCCGAGCGCGTTCTCCTCGTTATTGCTTATCCCGACATCTACCAGTGCGCCGACCGCGTGCCCGAGATCATGGCCCACAAGCCCATCGGGCTCGAAGGCATTGATGATCTGCTGGTCGAGTTTACGAAGAGGAAGAAGATCAACTCCGAGGGGCTCGCGCTCTTGCCGGAAGGCGGCGGCTGGTTGCTGGCAGAGTTCGGCGCCTCGACCGCGCCCGAAGCCGAAGCCCAGGCCCGCGGGCTCATGGAGGCTCTGAGCCGCAGCCCCAACCCGCCGCAAATGCGCTTGTTCACCGACAAGCAACAGGCCAAGCGAGTCTGGGAGGTCCGCGAGTCCAGCCTGGGCGCGACTTCGCACGTCCCCGGCGAACCGCTGACCTGGGAGGGCTGGGAAGATTCCGCCGTCACCCCGGAAAATCTCGGCAACTACCTCCGCGACCTGCGCAGGCTGATGGACAGCTACGGTTATCGCGGCGTGCTCTACGGCCACTTCGGCCATGCTTGCGTCCACACCCGCATCAGTTTCGACATGGAGACGGCCGAAGGTATCCGCAAGTACCGCAAGTTCGTGGAAGAGGCGGCCGACATGGTTGTTAGCTACGGCGGCTCGCTCTCCGGTGAACATGGCGATGGCCAGTCTCGCGCGGAGTTGCTGCCAAAAATGTTCGGTCCCGAACTGGTGCAGGCCTTCCGCGAATTCAAAGCACTTTGGGATCCGGAATGGAAGATGAACCCGGGCAAAGTGGTCGAACCCTACCGCCTGGATGAGAACCTGCGCCTGGGAGCCGGCTACCAACCCTGGGCGCCGCCAACGCATTTCCAGTACCCCGAAGATCATGGCAGTCTCGCGCATGCCACCTTGCGCTGCGTAGGAGTAGGGAAGTGCCGTCAAGATGCAGGCGGGGTTATGTGCCCCAGCTTCCGCGTGACCCGCGACGAGGAGCACTCCACCCGCGGTCGCGCTCACCTGCTCTGGGAGATGACCAAGGGCGATGTGATCCGCGACGGCTGGCGCGACGAGCATGTGAAGGACTCGCTCGACCTGTGCCTCGCCTGCAAAGGCTGCAAGAGTGATTGCCCCGTGGGCGTAGATGTGGCCACCTATAAAGCGGAATTTCTTTCCCACTACTACGACGGCCGCTTGCGCCCGCGCAGTGCCTACGCCTTCGGTAACATTGATATCTGGGCGCGGCTGGCGTCGAACGCGCCGGGATTGGTGAACCTCACCACACAGCTGCCGTTCCTGCGCGACATCGCCAAGTTGGTCGCTGGACTCCCGATGCAGCGGAGTATTCCGGCCTTTGCACCGCAAACCTTCCGCGACTGGTTCCAGCGGCGTCAGCCACGCAATGTAGGAGCAACTCCGGTCGTCCTGTGGCCCGACACCTTCAACAACCACTTTCTGCCGGATACTGCCAAAGCGGCCGTCGAAGTCCTGGAAGCCGCCGGGTTCCGCGTGCTCCTGCCGCTCGCAAGTCTTTGCTGCGGGCGTCCCCTCTACGATTTCGGCATGCTCGACCGTGCTAAGGGTCTGCTGCTCGACACTCTCGATACCCTAGCCATCGAAATCGAAGCGGGCATTCCCATCGTGGTCCTGGAGCCGAGCTGCGCGGCCGTCTTTCGCGACGAGCTCATCAATCTCTTTCCCAACGACGCCCGCGCCCGCCGGCTGTCGCAACAGACATTTCTGCTGAGCGAATTTCTGGAGAAAGAAGCCAAGCACTTTCAGCCGCCGAAGCTGGCCCGCAAAGCTCTCATGCATGGCCACTGCCACCACAAGTCGGTGATGAAGATGACCGATGAAGAATCGGTGCTGAAGAAAATGGGAGTCGCTTACGAGGCCCCGGCGCCCGGCTGCTGCGGCATGGCGGGTTCGTTCGGCTTCGAACATGACAAGTACGACGTGTCAGTCGCCATCGGCGAACTCGAACTTCTTCCCGCAGTCCGCGATGCTTCGCCGGACTGCCTCATCATCGCCGACGGTTTCAGTTGCCGGGAGCAGATCGCCCAGTGTACGGACCGGCATGCTTTGCATCTGGCTGAGGTGATTCAGATGGCGATGCGGGACGGGGATCTCGGCCCGCTGGGACCTTATCCAGAACGAGCCCAGGTGCGGCGCCGTGAGGCGGAGGTGCGGTCTTCGATGCAGCGCACAGGACTGGCAGTCGCTGGAATAGCAGTGGGGGCGGGGTTGCTGTGGGCCCTGACCCGACGACACTAACGTTATTTCCCGATTTGTCATTCCGAGCGAAGCGACGAATCCCTATGCCCACCACGAATCTCAGAGGTGGTAGGGATGCATCGCTGCGCGCGTATGAGAGGCTTCGTATGAGATGGCTAGGTTATTTCTTCGCCGCATCAGCGGGAGGCGTCCAGGTGAAACCGTGCTCTTTACCGTTTGCATCGAAGAAAAAGCCCGTGACCTCGCCGCCGCTGTTGATGGCAGCGGCGAAGGTGGTGTTCGATCCCGGAAATTGCAGCGTGGTAAGAGTCTGGTTTTGATACAGAAATCCAGCGGTCATCCCTGTGGAGGGAGAATAGTATCCCACGACCGCATTGCCCGCCGGGTTTATTCCGCCGTATACCGTCGCCAAAGGAGCATTCGGTATATGTATTTTTTGATACTTGCCTTGACTGTAAGAGAAGTTAGATTCGGTCCCGTGGCGCGTGCCCTCAAAGCCAACGATCTTGCCCGAGCTGCTAATCCCGTAAAGCTGCACAGTCGCCGAACCTGGCGGATTGATATCAGTGTACGTGGAGCCGACTAGCTCAAAACCTCGATATACGCCCTGATGGGGCATGTAGTAGTAGCCCACAACAGTGCCTGCGTTATTAATCGAGGTCGGAGTTGTGCTATATCCGCTGGGATCGTGCACGTCGGTGAAGGTCTGAGTCTCGATGTCATAAACAAAACCGGCAGCGCTTACACCCACGATTTGGGTGCCAATATCATTTATCTGCCGGAGGCTCGTACCCTGGCCCTGGTCATCGATCGTGCTGTAGGTGCCGCCGGAAAGGAGAAAACCATTGAGCTTACCAGCGCTGTCCATGTAGACGCCAACTAGGTCCCCCGCGGCATCGATGCCCGTACACGCGGTCACCGTCGCCCCTGGGACATCAATCTGCGTGTAGGTTCCTTGCGCCAGCGCCGTCGGCACACACGCGAGCAGCAGCACGGCCAAGAAGCAAACTGCCCCACGAGGATTCGTCATGGCGGACCTCCGCTTCGGAAAAGCCCAGCCATTCTGTACTCAAGACGCCCGGCAGGCAAGCTGTAAGATTCTGCCCGGCCTATGTTTCGTGACTTAAGGGCTTCGCTATTGTATGTATCTGATTCTAAAATGGTTGCAGTCGCGGCGGGAAGCGCTCACTCGCCAGACTTCCCTGATTCTGGGAGAATAGCAGGAGTCCAGAGGGTCCCTGTAGCCCCAACCCTTCGCCGGATGGTACGCATGCTCCCCGAGACACAAACCGCGATCACCGTCACCGAGACTTCTGCGTCCCCGGAGGCGAAGGCTGTCGCCGAAGCCTCGCTCCACGGCTCCGTCCTCGTCCTGATCCAGTTCGACGTGTGCGAGGAAATCCGCCTCGATCCGCTGCGGGAAATCTTCGGCGCCCGCACCGTGGAGCAGCCCAGCTTCAAGCACCCCACTCCCGGCTACATTCGCTACCAGCGTCCTCCGGTAGTCGAGCCCATCGAACCGCTTGTGCTGGAGAGCGGCGAACGCCTGCAAGGCCAGATCAAGTACTACGACTACGGTGTACTCAGCGTGGTTTTCGAGCTGCCCTTCTCGGGCGACTGGGACATGCTGGTCCGACTGGGCAGCCGCTGGGTCTGGGACGTGGATTTCGCGGGACACGCTTCCCGCATCGCCCATCAGAAGCTGGAGCGCGCCGTCCCGGCGCTGGTGAAGCCCTATGCGGAATGGCTCAGCGAAGATTACTTCATCTTTCACGTGCGCGAGGTCAGCGGCTCGCCCTCCGCCGCCGATCTGGTGACTTCCCACGGAGAGCGCATCGCCCAGATCGTTCGCGGAGAAACCGCGCAGCTCTCCGAAGGCGAACGCACGGAAATTTTGCAGTCGCGCATTTCTTATTACCCCAACGACCTCGCCGTGATCGGCTACAACGCCGCGTTTCTCTACGACAGCGCGGCCGGCGCTGAGACTGCCATACAGTTGCTGGAGTACGCCAACTCCCAGTTGCTGGAGTTCCGTCACTACGACGAGCTGCTCACCGGCGAGTTGGAAGGGGTTTACGCTTCTCTGGACAAAGGCACCGGCATACTCGCCCGCTGGCGCCTGGCGCGTGCTGCCACGAAGTTGCATACCGTCCTGCTCGACGTAAGCGAGCTTACCGAGCACGCCGACAACGCCATCAAGTTCCTCAGCGACATGTTCTCCGCCCGCCTTTACAAAGTGGCCGCCGCAAAGGTCGGCGTCCCCGACTACAAAGACCTGGTCACGCAGAAGGTGCGCACCGCCGAAGAGCTGTACCGCTTCATGGTGGACCAGTTCAACCAGAGCCGAGCGTTCTTCCTGGAACTTACGGTGGTGATTATTCTGGTGATCGAATTGGTATACCTGTTTCGCGGAAACATGTTCTAGGAACAATGGAGGACGGGCGTCTCGCCCGTCCAGCCGGGCGGGGACGCCCGGCCTCCATCAGCGCCCCCGCACCCGGATCTTCCACTACACTACCCAGCACAAAGAATGCCGGCACCGTGGCGCTTTTGATAGTCTGTGATGCCGTACTTTCAACCAAGGGAGCTGCAATGCGAGGTCTCGAAGGCAAACGTGTGCTCATCACCGGAGGCGCCAGCGGCATCGGGGCCGCCACCGCGGCCCGCTTTCTCGAGGAAGGCTCGGCCGTCGTGGTCCTCGACCGGGACGCCAAGGCCCGCGAGCGAATCCATCACGAGTTGCCGGACCTGGCGGGAACCGTTGATGCCGACGTCTCCAAACTGAAGCAGGTCGAAGCCGCGGTTGCCGAGGCGATCCAACTCATGGGCGGCCTCGATGTCCTCATCAACAACGCCGGTATCAGCATCCGCCACAATTTTCTCGACATCACCCCTGAAGAATGGGACAAAGTCATCGCCGTCAACCTGACCGGTGTTTTCTACGTGGCGCAGGCTGCCGCGCGGCACATGGTGCGACACGACGGCGGAGTCATCCTGCAAACCGCCTCCACCAACGGCATCGTGGGATACCCTTACTACGCCGATTACAACGCAACCAAGGCGGGAGTGATCGAACTGACGAAATCCATGGCGCTCGAACTCGCTCCCAAGGTGCGGGTCTGCGCGGTCGCTCCGGGATACGTGCTCACGCCCATGCAGCGCGCCGAGTATACCGATGCAATGCTGGAGGAGGTCAACAGCAAGATTCCCCTACGGCGCCACGCCAAGCCGGAGGAGATCGCGGCGTTGTTCGCGTTTCTGGCGTCTGATGATGCGGCCTACATGACGGGACATGTATATACGATCGATGGGGCGGAGACGGCGGGAAGCTTGGCGGGACGCTAGGAGATTTTTAGAGGTTGCGAAAAAGCAAAAACAAGCACCTCGGCGGCTGAAGCCGCGCTCGATTCCAGAGTGGTTATCGCAGCGCTGAAGCGCTGCGCCACCCCAAATCAGAGTTTTTCGCAGGCTGCTAGGAAATAAGATGCCCTCTCCGACACGCTATACCGGCGCACTCAAAGGCAAGACCGCGCTGATCACTGGCGGCGCGTGCGGCATTGGGCGGGCCACGGCCCATCTGTTCGCTCGCGAAGGAGCCGCAGTCGTCATCGCTGACCTGAATCAGACTGCCGGTAACGCCGTCGCCGACGAGATATCGGCCACCGGCAGCCGCGCCCTCTTCGAGCCCGCCGACGTCACCCGCGCCGACGATTGCCAACGCGTTGTCGAGCGCGTCCAGCGCGAATTCGGCGGCATCCACGTCCTCTTCAACAACGCCGGAATCATCCGCCGCGCCTCCATCGTCGAACTCAGCGAAGAAGACTGGGACCGGGTCATGGCGGCGAACGTTAAATCCGTCTTCCTGATGGCCCGGCAGGTCATCCCCTTGATGGCCAAGGCTGGAGGCGGTTCCATCATCAACATGGCATCCGGATGGGGATTGGCCGGGGGTCCGCGTGCCGCCGTGTACTGCGCGTCGAAAGGAGCGGTGGTGCTCCTGACCAAAGCCATGGCCGTGGACCACGGCCCGCAGAATATTCGGGTAAACTGCATCTGCCCGGGCGATACCGATACCGCCATGTTACGTAACGAGGCCCAGCAACTGGGCGAGCCCAACGATCGATTTCTGGCGGAGGCGGCCCGCCGCCCCCTCGGTCGTGTAGGCAAACCGGAGGAGATCGCGCAGGCAGCGTTGTACTTGGCGAGTGACGCAGCTTCGTTCGTGACCGGAACAGCGTTGGTCGTCGATGGCGGCGGCTTGGCGGGATCGATGTGATAGAAGCAGCAATTAGCAGTTAGCACTTAGCAATTAGCCAGCAACGGTCCGTGCCGAGGCCGGCAACATTCTTGACGGACTAAGTGCTAATTGCTAACTGCCAAGTGCTGGTTTTCATGCGCCTCAACCACAAAGTCGCTCTCATCACCGGAGGTACTTCCGGCATCGGAGAGGCAACCGCTCTGCTCTTCGCGAAGGAAGGCGCCAAGATCGCCATCACCGGGCGCAATGAGAAACGTGGCCATGCCGTCACCGCCCGCATCCTGGAATCGGGTGGCCAGGCCATTTTCCTCCGCACTGACGTACGCAAGGCCGACGAATGCCGCCGTGCCGTGGACGAAACTCTGCGGGCCTTCAACACACTCGACATTCTCTTCAACAATGCCGGAGTCTTCTATTCCCACACCACGCTCGACTGCACTGAAGATGAATGGGACCTGCAGATTGACATCAACCTGAAGGGAACGTTTCTGATGTCGAAGTGTGCGCTGCCCACGATGATTGCCCAGCGCCGCGGCGTGATCATCAACAACAGTTCCGGCTGGGGCATTGTGGGCGGCGATGCCGCGGTGGCGTATTGCGCCTCCAAGGGCGGCGTGGTGCTGCTGACCAAGGCCATGGCCATCGATCACGGACGCCAGGGCATCCGCGTAAACTGCATCTGCCCCGGAGACGTGGACACTCCCATGCTCCCCGAAGACGCCCGCATGCGCGGCCAGAAGTGGGAGGATTACCTGGCCGGTTGCGGCAACCGGCCACTGGGGCGCATCGGCACCGCCGAGGAAATCGCCAAAGCCGCGCTGTTTCTGGCTTGCGATGATTCTTCGTTCATGACCGGTGCGGCGCTGGTGGTAGATGGAGGCGGGACGGCAGACTAGAAGCCATCCAGACCATCTGGTTGGCTCTGTAGGGTGCATGGGTGGTGTAATCGCTTTTGACAGATCCCTTAGTACAAACACCACTTAACAGTGCGAGTGTAGTGTTGCGAACACGTTAGCCGCAGGACGTGAATAGGGCCGAAGGTACGTATTGCGCGGCGCCGAACATACGATAAAATCCCCGTTGCTCTTTAAGATCATCAAGCAGGTTCAGGTTTACTCGCCACCTTAAGTCTTGATTCTCTGGCTGGCAAAGGAAACTAACTCCATGGGTTCTCGTAAGCAGGTAGCAAGGACAACTCTCCTCGCGGTCGTGGCTGCATTCGCTTTTGCGGCAGCACAACCGGTTCTCCTCCACGCTTCCAATTGGAAACGGCTTTCCACGGCAACCTCGCCGCCAGCGCGGTCCTACTGCGCGATGGCATACGACCCTGTCAGCAAGAAAGTAGTGCTCTTCGGTGGCATGGGCGCAACCGAAAATCTCAACGATACCTGGACATTCGACGGAACCAATTGGGTGCAAGTGAAGACTGCCGTGGCCCCGCCGGTGCGCAACGGCGCCACTATGGCATTCGACCGCACCACACAAGAGCTGGTGATGTTCGGGGGGTTCGACACGAACCACTACCTCCAGGATACGTGGTTGTGGGACGGCGCAACCTCGACCTGGACGCAGGCACAGATGCCGAAATCGCCACCCAACGCGACCGGAGCCATGATGTTTACGGATCCGGTGTCTGGCCACGCGATGATGTTCGGCGGCTACAACATCTTCAAACCGCTGTTTCCGGTTTTCAGCACTACCTGGCGGTGGACTGGGACATCCTGGCAGAAGCTGAATCCTGCCACCGTCCCTTATCCAAGAGCTTGGGGAACCGCAACCCTAGACTCGGTGAGGCACAACGTTGTTCTTACGGGAGGCAACGGCGACACGATTCGCACCGACAACACCTGGACCTGGGACGGCACCAACTGGACGATGCAGTCTCCTGCCACCCAGGTAGAAGCGTTCACCGGCGGAGGCAGTGCTTTCGATCCCGCCGCGCAGGCCGCGGTGCTGTTCGGTGGAATCGCTGAAACTTGGTCATGGAACGGGACTACCTGGGTTCAATTGACTCCCACGAATTCACCGTCGGTCACCTCCGGTGTAGGGATGGCGTACGATTCCGCAACGCATCAGGTCATCCTCTTCGGCGGCGAGACCGCAGACGGAACCTTGATGAACGAGACTTGGCAGTTTGGCGGACATTAACGGATCTTTGGCCGGTGGACCATTTCTTCGCCTGGAGCAGTTTCCGCTGGTACGCGCGCGGGGAGATGGGCTGGCTCCGTACGGCTGAATGATCCGACCGTCCTGAAGGTACGAATCCGGACCCCGGCGGCATAGGTCGAGCACGCACCCGCCCTTGACGCCCCCCCCGCGCTACGGCTCCACCACCTGGGTGAGCGGCTTGGAATTATTCCGGTTGAAGTTGGCATCGCCCGAGTAGGAGGCCACGATGTTATGCGAGCCTGCGCTCAGGCTGGAGGTTGTAAAGGTCGCCACCCCGGAGGTGAGAGAAACTGTGCCCAAGGCCGTGCTGCCGTCTTTGAAGGTCACCGTGCCGGTGGGCACTCCGGTTCCGGGCACACTTTGTTTCACGGTCGTCGTGAACGTCACGCTCTCTCCCACGTGCGACGGATTCAGCGAGCTGCTGGTCTTGAGGAACGTTCCGCCGGTGTTCAGCAGCACGCTGACGTCCTCATCTGCTGTATTAGCCATTACCAGATCCGGACTGCCGTCGCCATTCAGATCGCCGGCCGCGATGCCTTGGCCCTCGTTTCCCCTGGCGTTGTAGCTGACAGGAGGCTGGAGCGTGCCGTCGCCGTTGCCGTTAAACACGCTGACAAAGGAGGGATTGGTGAAAATGGCAGCCGCGACATCGGGATTGCCGTCGCGGTTGAAGTCCGCCATGACGACCGAGGTTGTGAGGTGGTTGAAACTGCCGTAAAAGACGGCCTGGCGGAACGTACCATCGCCATGGCCCAGTAGCACGGCAACTAGACTTCCAGGGAACGTACTGGCCACCAGATCCAGCTTCCGGTCATGGTTCAGGTCGCCCACCGCAATGGAGAGAGGCTCCGTCCCCGCGCCCAGAGAGTAATGGGCGCCAGCTTCAAATGTGCCGTTTCCGTGGCCCAGCAGCATTTGCACTCTTCCCTCTTGGACGGCACCGAATCCCATGGCTATGTCGAGATTGCCATCGCGATTGAAGTCGGCGACCGCGACCGAGTTGGCGTAGCTGGAGCTGGGAAAGGTCGCTGGCTGGAACGTGCCGTCGCCGTTGCCCAGAAGAACCGCAACCCCCAAACACGCGACCACCACGTCGGGGATGCCGTCCCTGTTAAAATCCCCCACGGCCGTAGCCGTAGGCCCATCCCCGACAGCAAACACCAACTGCAGCTGAAAGGTACCATCACCATTGCCTAGGAGCACGCTAATTGTGTCGTCTAGCTCATTGGCAACCACGAGGTCGGGATTGCCATCCAGGTTCAGGTCTGCAATGCTAACTCCAAACGGTTGTTTCCCGACCGAATAGCGCACCGGCGGGTGAAACGAGCCTTCCCCGGTGCCCATCCATACAGATACATTGGACGCCAGATAACCGACCTCGGCGAGGTCGAGCTTTCCGTCGTGGTTGAAGTCGGCCAGGGCGACTGATCGCGAGCCCGGATCAGCGGGAAGTACCGCTTTGACCTTGAAACCCGCGGCACTAGCACCCTGGGGCAGGGACAGCAAGACGCCCGCACACAGCACGCTCCAACAAATGACTCTACTCAGCATACTTCACCTGTTCATGGCGAATAAGTCAGAGATATCACCCTTCGCGTCCAGCAATTGCGGGGCAGGCGAGCGCGTCGGACGCACTCGTCGACCCCGCAATCTTGCTTCGTCAGTGCACGAAGCAATTGTTTTCCATCGCGCCTTCCGATGTTGCGTAGCCGGAGGTCCCACCCACGGCTGTCGACCCATGTGCCCAAATCATCTCTGGGTCTGCGCACCCGTCCACGCGGTAAATCTGCGGAAACGCGTTGGGCTGTCCGCTCGAAACCGACAACGTGCTCAGATAGCTCCAGCCCTGGGCCGCGGAGCTGTTGGAGGTGTCGTCGAGGTTTTCGTTGTAATTCGGCCCGGAGCACAAGAAGCCGTACACGAAGGTTTGCGGGTACTGGTGGAACGGCGCCGGCACCAGGCTCATGTCCAGCCAGTCGGGATCTATCGCGGTGGTATCGACACCCGATCCCTTCCAATTGTTGCAGTTGGCGTTGAGGTCAATGGTGTGCATGGCGACGGCGCGTGCGGTGGCGTAGTTCCCATCGCCCGCGGGGTACTTTCTGCCGCCGCCAAAGCAATCCAGCTGGCCACTCATCGGGTGCTGTAGGCAACTCTGCCATTCCGTGGCGCTGCCCACGCACACGCCGCCGTGGCAGACAGAGCTGGTAACCGGGTGCGGCGGGGCTAAGTAGTGGCAGCCGTTATAGATGTCGGCCAGGGTCGGCCCGGAGGTCATGACCACCGTGTCCAGATAGCCGTTCCCGTTTTGTGTCGTGTTGGCGGCCCGGTCGGCGCCATAGAACTCCATGGCATAGCCTAGCGCCGACGCGCCACCGCTATGTCCCTGCGCGCACATCGCCCCGGTCGCAGGGACCGCATAGTTGTCGTGGATGAACTTGAGCAAGGTGGCGGGCCGGCATGCCTCGTCCTTCACGCTCTTGACGGGTGGTGGGTCCGGCGCCGTGTTGTCGTCCCAGTCATCCGTCCATGCGACCTGCACGGTTGTGAAGTGCGCCTGGTGGTAGGCCTGTACATATGGAGTGCCATCGCCGGCGTTAAGGAAGCCTGTACCGCCATCCCCGCTGTGCAACACGATCGTTCCTCTTGAGCTGAAACCCGCATCCACCTGGGTCACCGCCACGTAGGCAAGAAGCTGCGGGACCGGATGGTTGACGTCCTGAGTCGGACAGTTTGTGACCCCAACCTTGTAGCACGTGGTCAGCTCTGGGTGATTCGAGGGATACCATGCGTCGCCGCTGGGAGTTTGAATGCCGCATGGGGCCCCTTTAGGTTGGCCTACCAGCTGTGCGTTTCCCAGGGCATGAGTCTCCCGCCCCTGCGCGTAACTAAGGCCCGAACACATGATCAACACCAAACCACAAAACACCACGGCGGCGGCCGGTCGCCCGCACCACCGCACCTGGGGGGGGGAGTATAACACGATTCTTCAGCGACAATCTCTTCATTGAGGTTCTCCTTTTGGTTGGTCGAACGCAGTTAGTGCTGAGTTATTCGCGCGGACAGTAAACGAAGCTGTGCCACGGCGAATTCTTCAAACCAGAAAGGGGCCCAGGGCCTAGGGGGAAGGCCCACAAGATAGCTCGGCGCTTAGGCACGAGTCAATATGAAAGACATCGTATCGCCGACAATACCCCGTAACTCCGCGCTTACACTCAATCCCGCCCAGAGCCGAAAGACTCTACCGCCGCAGTCAGGGGCTTTGAGTGTAATCCCCTGAGAAGGGCCGGTCGGAGTCAAATAGGTTTTGCTGTTGTTACTAGCTGAAGCGTGGACTCGAGGAGAGAGAGGTGCGAGGCTGGCAAGGGGGGAGGGGTGCCCGTTTCACCAAACAACTGATTGAGATCTCATGGGCGCGGTGGTTTCGCATCCCAACCGCTCTTTGCGGTATTGTTCTTACGGCTTGAAACCGGTAACCGCCACAACCCGCTCCGCCCAATGGTTCGCCCGCGCTCAGCAGTCTCTGGTCGAAGGCGTGAACTCTCCTTCTCGCGGTGCATCTGTGTATGCGCCGGGACCAATCTTCCTGGAGCGTGGCCAGGGTTCCCATGTCTGGGACGCTGACGGCAACGAGTACGTGGACTTCATGATGTCGTTCGGCGCGCTCATCCATGGGCACGCGCATCCCAAGCTGGTCGAAGTCGTCTCGCAAGCTATGTCGGAGGGCTCACACTTTGCCGCCGCGACCTCGGCGGAAGTGGAAGCCGCCGAGCGCCTCTGTCGCATGGTGCCGTCTGGCGAAGTTGTGCGTTTCGCCAACACCGGCAGTGAAGCCACCATGCTGGCGCTGCGCCTCGCTCGCGCCCACACCGGCCGCCGCAAGTTCCTCAAGTTCGAAGGCCACTATCACGGCTGGTATGACCCGTATCTTCTAAATGCCCACAGCCATCCACCCGAACAGTTGGGACCGCCGGAAAATCCGGCCCGCATCCCCGACTCGGAAGGCATTCCCGCCTCGACCTTCGACGACGTGGCGCTCGCCCCCTGGAACGACGTCCCCGCCCTGGAGCGCGTCATGCGCCAGCATGGGCGCGAGTTGGCGGCGGTGATTACCGAGCCCATCATGGCGAACATGGGCTGCATTCTGCCGCGGGAGGGCTACCTGCAAAAGCTGCGGGAACTCACTCGCGACCACGGTGCGCTGCTCATTCTCGACGAAGTCGTCACCGGTTTCCGGTACGCTCCGGGTGGATGCCAGGAGTATTACGGAATCCAGCCCGACCTCAGTACCTTTGGCAAAGCGCTGGGCGCCGGATTTCCCGTGGGCGCTGTGGCCGGACCGCGCTCCATTCTCGACCGCATGCGCTGGGGTGACCACATGGTCCTGCACTACGGCACCTTCAATGGACACCGCCTGACCATGAAGGTCATCGCCGCGAACCTGGATTTATTGTCCGCCGATGGCACCTACCGCAAGCTGCACGCCATCGGCGATGCCGCGATCGCAGGATTGCGTGAAGTGTTTCGGCGGCGCAAGGTGAAGGTTATCGTGCAGGGCTTCGGCCCCATGTTCCAGATCTATTTCACGGAGCGTGACGCCATCCACGATTACCGCGACTACTGCACCTACGTGGACACGCAGCGCTACTCCCGCTTCGTCCACGCGCTGCTCGAACGCGGCATCTACATGACCCCATCCAACGGCCTGCACTGGATCATCTCCACCGCACATACCGAAGCCGATGTGCAAACGCTTGTGGAGGCGGCCGACCAGGCCTGCGCGGAACTCACGTGAGAGCCACAGTCTTTCTCGGCGGCGGACGCATTACCAGCGCACTGGTCGCCGGACTGCGTTTTACGGGATACGACCGGCCGATTGTGGTCCATGACCGGCATCCGCGGAAGCTGCAACAACTCAAGCGGCAATACCGCGTCACCCCTGAGCCGGATTTGCGGCGCGCCGTTGCTCAAGCCAGCTTGCTGGTGATCGCCGTCCGCCCGGAGTCGGTGCGCGAACTTCTGAAACAGGTCGGACAGCTCCATCGCTCTTTGCCGGCGGTCAGTCTGGCCGCCGGCATCCCGCTCGCGAAGTTACGCGCCCAGTTGGGCCCGCCGGTCCACTGGGCGCGAGCCATGCCTAGTCCCGTGTGCCGCACCGCCTGCGGGCTGACCGCCATCACCTTTGACCGCAGTTCCCCCAGTTCCGCAAAGCGGGTAGTGCGACGCCTCTTCGCGCGCGTCGGCCAGGTAGTCGAAATTCCCGAGAGCAAATTCGACGCCTTCACCGTCACCTACTCCTCCAGCCACGGTTACCATGCCCTGGCTGCGCTGGCCGCGGCGGCGCAAAAACTAGGGTTGGATCGCACAAGTGCGCTGACCGCCGCCGCCCACGCCCTGGGCGACGGAATCCTCGCCTGGCGTAGCGGCAAGATTCCCCTCCACCGCCTGCTGCACGAAGCCGCCACACCCGGCGGAATCGCGGCTACCGTGATGTCCGCGATGGATGCCGCCGGATACGAGCGGATCGTCGAGCGCGGGTTGCGCAAAGGGATTGCCAGGGCGCGGAAGAATGCTCGAGGGTGATTCTCCCTTTGTGCGCGCAGGAGCACCATGCGGGTCGTGCTCAGCGCATGACTCTGGCCGCAAGGCGAAAGACCCGCACCAATCGATAAAGGAAGAAAAGCGGCCTGGGCAAGCGCACTGCCGACCATTCCCCGACGCTCGGGGTAACTATCAGCCGCCATAGAAACCGGAGACGATCCCGACGGCGCTCCCTCAGGCGCATCATGAGCCGAGAATATGAGATCGACTCGGTGTCGTATTCCGCACCCTGCGCGATGATCGGAACAATGGCACATGCAATGGCTTCGACCGCCGGCTGGGTGCGCGCCTGTCCTAAAGGGGGCGGCGTCGTACCGAGCAGTTTGTGAGCCAGCACGAAACTCACTGCTACTATTCGTTCGATGCCAAGGCGCTTTGCCTGTTGCGTGACAGCATCCCAATCCACCCGCTGCGAGCGAGCCAGCTGGACGATGTCGCACAGCCACGAGAGTTGCACCCAAGCGTGCTTGGCGGCATGCACGCACAGCACCAGCATCAGGTCTTCTGCCCCGAGCGTTGGTAGCGAACGCCCGGCGACGGTTACCGCCTGGGCACGATCGAAGAACCCATCCACATCAAAATCTACCGAATAAAACCGCGGCAGGACTTGCCACTGCAGCTCCAGCAGATTGCGGCCTTGAGCGCTGTCGAAGGTGTATTCGTATCCCGAAGCGAGGTAGGCGCGCTCCTCCTGTGGCGTAAACTCGAATCCGGGTTTGTAACCCAGTTCCATCAGGGCCGCCTTGGCCCGCGGCACATCCGCGGCGTGGACCAGCACATCCAGATCAGAGAACTGCCGCAGCGCAACGTTGCCATACAGCATCTCCGCAAGGACCGGACCTTTGTATGGCAAAGCGCCAATCCCACGAGATTCCAGGTGCTCGAGGACGCGCAGTAGTTCGCGAGTCAGCCAGAGGGTCTGGCGAGCATTGGCTTGGTCGCGTTGACGGACCGCATCGAGGGATTCGGGCCGCACCCCGCTGGCCACGGAAAGCTGACGATACAGATGTGGTAACACGCCGTGGTGCTCGGCCATTCGGACCAGTCGCGGCCCATCAAGCGGGCCTCGGAGAATCTCCCGGAGCCGCTCGGCACGCTCGCTCGCCGGCAGTTCGGCACAGCAGGCGAGCAACAGATCGAACTCCGGACTGGAAGCGAAAGCTGGCGCGCGCCGTGGCTGCGCTTCTCCGACGGCTTGCGCGGAGACGGCGATGGGCATGCTCAAAGGGCGCCTTCTCAAAGCTGAAGTGCTGATTCGGGCGCAAGAATCGCGACCGACGCCACTATAATACAGACATTTCCAGCCCACTCTTTTTCAGCAGAACCAGGTTTCGGGCAGAACATGGACAGCGTCGTCCTCGAGTCCGTAAGCAAAGTCTTTCGCCACCACCCGGCTCTGTTCAACTGGATGGGGCGGGAGCGCGGCGGCGAAACCCGCGCGCTCGATGAATTCTCACTCACCGTCTCCACCGGCAAGGTGCTGGTCCTGCTCGGCCCCAACGGCAGCGGCAAGACCACCACGCTGAAGCTGGTCTCCACTATGCTCCTGCCGGATGCCGGCCGGGTGCTGGTGGAAGGCGCCGACACCCGGACCGCATCGAACCGGGTCCGCCGACACGTCGGCTTTGCGGTTGCCACCGAGCGATCGTTTTTCCCTCGCCTGTCCGCCCGCGAGAACCTGGACTTCTTTGCTGCGCTGGACGATGTCCCGCGCAAATCGCGGGCCCGCCAGATCGAAGCCATGCTCGATCGTACCGGTCTGCTCGACGCCGCCGACACCCTGGTCATGAAGTTTTCCAGCGGCATGTACCAGCGGCTAGGCATCGCCCGCGCTCTCATCAAGGAACCTTCCGTCATCCTGCTGGATGAGCCTACCCGCAGCCTTGATCCCGCTTCGGCGGCCCACTTCTGGAACCTGGTTCGCGGGCTGTCCGCCCAGAACTCCACCGTGATCCTCGCCACCCACAGTTTCAATGAAGCCGCCGCGGTCGGCGATCTCCTGGCGGTGCTGCACCGCGGCCGGCTGGCGGCGTACCGGAACATTGGCGACAGCAGCGTGGAAGAACTGCGATCGTTCTATTTCCAGACCACCGGCGAACTGGATGAAGCACATCTTGCCTCAAGGAGCGGGCGATGAAACTGGCCCAACTTCTGGACAAGACGGCGGCCATTGTGCGGCGCGATCTGCTGACCGCCATTCGCTACCGCACCGGTTTCCTGATCACGGCCGCAGGGACCGCCGCTGAGCTGGCTGCCTTCTACTACCTTTCCCGCGCCATCGGTCCCGGGTTCCGCCCGGATGGTGTCGACTATTTCCCCTTTCTCCTCGTGGGCACCGGTTTTTACACGTTCCTGGTGATGGGGATCAACGCGTTTCTGGGGATCGTGCAGGAGGCGCAACAAACCGGCACCCTGGAAATCCTGATGACCACTTCGACGCCGGCACCCGTGCTGGTTTTCCTCAGCGCGATCTCTGCCTTCGCCGGAAACACTGTGCAGCTGCTGTTCTATCTGGGAGCGGGGCTGTTGCTGTTCGGCGCGCCCCTGCACGCCAACCTTCCCGGTTGCGTGGTGATCTTCGCGCTGTCGCTCACCATTGCGGTGGCGATTGGCATCCTGGCGGCTGCGTTGCAGTTGGCTATTCAGAAAGGCTCAGCGCTGGTGTGGATGCTGGGATCGGGCGCGTGGTTCATGACTGGGACTCTCTTCCCAGTAGCAACCCTGCCCCTGCCGTTGCGGGTCGTCGCCGAACTGATCCCCATCACCCACTCGCTCGATGGCATGCGGTTGGCCCTGCTGCAAGCAGCCGATTGGCCGGTTCTGGCGCGCCAGATCGCCATCCTGGCGCTATTTTCCCTTATTCTTCTACCCTTCAGCCTCGCGGTTTTCTCCTACACCCTGCGCCGCGCCAGGCTCCAAGGAACACTTTCCTTCTACTGAGAGCCGCGGCCGCGGCTGTGGATTTCCCGGTGAACTTCCGGGTATCTGCTGTAGCAACAACGGTTAGCAATTGTCTTCTGGTCTGTTGTACACTGCCTTATCCTGTTAAAGGTGCGGGGCAAGCTGTAGGTGAGAACGGCGCAGAAGCCAAAAAAACACTCCTTGGGACTTCTATGACTCGGAAAAACCGACCTTCTGGAGAAGGGAACAGCGCGCCGCGTGAAGGTGCGGAGAAGAAGCCGTATCGCAAGCCGGAGTTTCGATACGAGCGTGTGTTTGAAACCCTGGCATTGGCCTGCGGAAAGATTAACGGCAACCAGCAGCAATGCCGATTTAACAAGAAGACGTCCTAGCGGCTGCTTCCATGAATGCAGAGAACCGCAAAGAGGCTGGTTGCAGTCTGGCTGCCGAGGTGCTGCACTCCCGGGGAACCTTGCAGTTGCGGGCCACCGGAATCAGCATGCTTCCAACCTTGTGGCCCGGTGATCTCCTTACCATTCAATCCAGGAAATTTGAGCAGGTAGAGGCGGGCGAGATTGTGCTCTATTCCCGCGAAGGCCGCTTCTTCGTTCACCGCGTGTTGGGCAAGTCCAGCCCCGGCGGCGAACCGGTGTTGATCACGCGCGGTGACTGCATGTCGGATTACGACCCGCCGATAGGTCCGGCGGAATTGCTGGGCACGCTTACGGAAATTTATCGTGACGGTTCATTGCTGGCGCCCACGCGGAAGCCTGGACTATTTCGGCGAATGTTTGCCCGCCTGCTCTGCCATTGGAGTCTCTTTCGTCGCACCGTGTTGCGACTGAAAGTGCTGCGGACTGGTGGCGGCCGCAGGCTCGAGTTCCGGATCAGGAAAGCATTGTCTTGAGCCATAGTCACGAAATCGCGGTGGACATTGGCGGCATGCCCATCTTGCTGCGGACCCAGGATCCCGCCTTCCGCGATTTGCTGGCCAGCCGCTACGCCGGCTTTGTGAATCCTTCCTCCCAACCCAGATTTGCGTTTGATGTGGATCTGGTCACGCCATCACCCGCCATGGAATCCAACGAAGACGTACATGTCGAAATGCAAAACGGCGAGTGGCATCTGCAGCGGGGAGATTTTCGCGCCCACTGGGACCCGCGCGCGGGCCGGGGAAGAATTCGCCAGTCGGCCAACCCCTACTCCATCGACTCGGTGTTGCGCATTATCCACACGCTGATCCTGGCGCGGGAAGGCGGATTTCTTCTGCATGCCGCGAGCGCCGTCCGCAACGCTCACGCGTTCCTGTTCTCGGGAGTCTCCGGAGCAGGCAAAACCACGATCTCCCGGCTCTCGCCGCCCGACGTGACCTTGCTGACCGATGAGATTTCCTACGTGCGCCGCACCCAGGACGGATATTGTGCCTGCGGAACCCCCTTTGCCGGAGAACTGGCCCGCGTGGGTGAGAACCGTTCCGCTCCCATCCGTGCGCTCTTTCTTCTGGCGAAAGGCCCGGAGAACAAGATTGAACCAGTCCGTGCCAGCGAAGCCGCGCGTTGCCTGCTGCGCAACATCCTCTTCTTTGCCGAAGATGCCGAACTGGTAAAGCTTGTTTTCCGCGCGGCGTGTGAATTCGTGGACCGCGTGCCGGTGCAGCGCCTCACCTTCGCCCCCGATCAGCGGGTTTGGGACCTGATCCGATGAGTGAGAAATACATCGCGAGGAGCACTGCGATTGCCGCGCGCATGCTGGGCGGCGAAATGATGGTGATGTCCGCGGTCGATTCCACTTTCTTCACGCTCAACGAGGTGGCCACGGCCATCTGGCAGGCAGCCGACGGCCGCACCCCGCTCTCCGAAATTGTGGCCCGCTACGTCTGTGAAAACTTTGACGTCGAGCCCGAAATCGCGCGCTGTGATGCCGAACAGTTCGTGGATGAGCTCTCGCAGCACCGTATCCTGCTGGTCTCCGACCATCCCTTTGAAAACCCTCCAGTGGAGGCGGCATGAGCCTGATGCAGCAGATGAACGAGCGCGCCCTGGAATTGGGCGTTCCCCTGGGCGTCCATCTTGACGTCACCTACCGCTGCAACGAACGCTGCATCCACTGCTACCTGGACCATGACGACCATGGCGAGATGACCACCGCCGAAATCAAGGATGTGCTGGATCAACTCGCCGAGGCGGGCACGTTCTTCCTCACATTAAGTGGCGGCGAAGTGCTGATGCGCCGCGATTTTTTTGCAATCCTCGAACACGCCCGCCGCCGGCTGTTCAATGTCCGAATCAAGACCAACGGGGTGATGATCCACGAAGCGGAAGCCCGGCGCATGCGCGACCTGGGCGTAGAGCAGGTGCAGATCAGCATTTATTCGAATCATCCCGAGATTCATGACGCCATTACCAAGTTGCCCGGTTCGCTGAAGCGTAGCATCGAAGCCATTCGCTTTCTCAAATCGCAAGGGCTGAAGGTCGCCATCGCCAACGTGCTCATGACCGCCAACATGGGCGAGCATGCCGGGGTCCAGGCGCTGGCGGCCGCACTGGGCGTCAACTACACACTCGATCCGACGATTACACCCAAGATCGACGGCGACACTTCCATTCTCGATCTCCGCATTTCCGGAGCAGAGCTGAATTCGGTGTTCCACAACAAGAATCTGGTAGGAAACGTGGAGGAGTTTTGCGCCCCGCCGCCGCCCCCCGGGGATGACATCATGGAAGGGCTGCCGTGTAGCGCGGGACATACCGCGGCCTACATCACTCCCTACGGCGATGTTTTCCCCTGCGTGCAGTTTCCTCTGCCCAGCGGCAACCTGCGCCGCCAGAAGTTCATCGACATCTGGCGCGACTCGCCGGAATTAAAGGATGTCCGTTCCATCCGCGCCAAAGACCTGCCCGTTTGCTCCACCTGCAGCCATGTCGGCACCTGTACCCGCTGTCCGGGCCTGGCCTACATGGAAGGCAGCATGCGCGGTCCGTCGAGTGCGGATTGCGAGAAGTCGTTTCAGCGAACCGGGATGCCTTCCGCCAACATGCTCAGGAAAGCCCGCGCGAACACCTCCGGCCCGCTGATCCAGATTCAATCCCTGGCGGTCTAGCAGCGATCGCGAAGGAATTGGGTTGCCGTCGAACCCCTGAGAATGGCTGTGCGGCTGGGCTTTCGCCACTCAACAGTTCTCAGTTCCAAGTTCCCGGTTCCCAGCGCAAACGGTTACTTTGGTGTCCTTTTGTGCCGCGTAGTCACAGGCCCCCAGCCCTTTCCGACGTAGAATTTTGTGAGAACCAGGCATATGGACCCGACCGCGAAATCCTTCGAATCCGCTCGACGTAGCACCCGAATTCGAGCACAGATCCCGCTTCGGGTGACCAGTCTTGATCCGGCCGTCGAATTCACCGAGCACTGCCATACGCTGGTGGTGAATACCCAGGGTTGCGGTGTCCGGCTTTCGCGGCCGATGGAGCCAGGGATGCCGGTTCGCTTGGACGAGCTTCCGACTGGGCTAACCATCACTGGCCGCGTAGCCAACTGCGTCCCACTCGGCACTGAGGGCAAGTACTGGCTGGTAGGTCTGGCCCTGGACCAGTCCGGAAATGTCTGGGGCATTGCACCCGCCCCGGCAGATTGGGGAAGCGAGCCCAACGCTTTTGCTGCGGCCGCCAGCGCGACTCCTGGCAAGAAGAACGAGTGGCCCTACTCCCAATTCTCCCGCAAGGGAGAATTCCATCCCGGCAGAAAGTAAAAGGTTCCCCCAAAGAGGGCAAATAGCCTCTGCGCGTTCTCCGCGGATTTTCTCCGCGTTCTCCGCGGTTAAAGATTTTCTTTTTTCCAACAGAAGACTACTTGCCAGCCGCCGCTGCAAACCGTGGCACTACCGGTAGCGCCCGAATGAGTTCCCGCGTGCAGGGATGTGCTGGTTCACGGAATATCTCTGCGGTATTGCGGCACTCCACAATCTCGCCCTGGTGCATATCCCCGCATTGGTGATGATGGAGAACTCGACCGCGTGCCCATCGCGGTCGCACCCAGAAAGCCGCCCAGCAGGACGGTGATCAGGATCTTGGCCACGAGTTTCGCCAGTCTGCGCAACCTTCGCCTGGACCTCCCGTGCGTATGGAGATTTTCTGGATCAACGCTTCAAAAGTTCTTTGAAATAGCGGTTGTCGTAAAACTTCGTGGTGTTGTGAACAAACTCCAGGATGCGGTGCATCTGGTCCCTCTCCTCGCGACTCATCTCGTTGAACTGGATGGCGAGGCCTGATCCCGGATCGATGCGAACGACCACACCTTCGGCCTGCAGTTTGCCGTCGTCGATCGAGAAAATCAGCTTGATTTGGCTGCCGGTGGGCAGGAGGGCGCTGGTTTCCACGTAGCAGCCGCCCAGGCTCACATCGATCAAATTCCCCAGGATGGGGCTGTCGCCACTCTCGGGATGTAACTCCATGGTGACCCGGCATTTCATCCGCGGATGCAGCCTGCGGCTTTTCTGCGAGGACTGCTGCTGCTTCTCGATGTACATGCGCCGGTCCGCTTCCGCCAGCAGTTCCTCGGCGTCGCATCCGTCCTCGGGATAGAGCGCCTGCCCCACACTGAGAGAGAGAATGTCTTCGCGGCAGACCACGCGGCCGGCCTGTTTTGCCAGTTCGCGCAACTGCTCCGCTTTCTTCGCCGCCGCGTCGGGAGGAAGCCCGGGGGCCACCACCACGAATTCATCGCCGCCCATGCGGGCCACGTAGTCGTACTCGCGGCAACTGTCCTTCAGCGCCTGCGCGAACAGGCGAAGCACGCGGTTCCCCTCCAGATGCCCGAAGCGGTCGTTGATCTGCTTGAAACCATCCATATCCGAGACCATGACCGTCAACGACGAGGTGTCGCGCTTGCAGCGCGCCAGTTCCCGGTCCAGTTGCAGAAACAGCGATCGCGCGTTGGGCAATCCCGTGAGGTAGTCGGTGGTGGCGGAGTTCTCCGCTTGCTCGTACTTGAGCGCGTTCTCGATGGCCAGCGCCATTTTGGAACTGATCGCCAGCAGAATGCGCAGATGGTCAGAAGTGAAAGCGTCTCGTTCCGCATTATAAAGAGCCAGCACACCGACCACGCCGGCCAGACCCTCGAGCGGAATGGCCATCGCCGAACGCAAGGTGCTGAACTTGGTAGGATCGTTCAGGTATCCCGGTTCCACCGAGGGATTGCCGTTGATGATCGGTTTCTTGTTCTGCGCCACCCATCCGGAAAGTCCCTGGCCCAGCGGAATCCGCAGCGACGCAAACAGCCGGAAATTGTCGCCGCTCACATGCTCCGGGATCAATTCGGTGTTGCGCCGGATGTAGATGGCGATAGCGTCGTATCGCACCAACCGCTTCAGCTTCACCGAGAAGACCGAGAGGGTCTCACCCAAACTGAGCGAAGCCCCCAGATCCTGGCTCAATTCGAACAGGGCTTGCGCCTCCTGCCGGGCGGCGGCGATGGACGATAGGAAATTCGCTTCCTGCCCGTCCCGCACCGTGATCACTTCAAATCCCGCATCCGGCGCGGTCCCGCGATCCACCTTCACCTCGGTGGATAACTTGCTGGCCACATCGTGTCCGAACTGCGCCTCGATCAGCGATTCCAGAGCCAGGTAGCGATTTTGCAGAACCTCTACGACTTTCGGATCAAACGATTTGCCCGACTCGGCAGCCAGACCCTGCATTACCTCTTCCAGAGGCAAAGCGCGCCGGTACTGGCGGTCCGAGGCCAGCGCGTCCAGGTAATCCACTGCCGATAGAATGCGGGCGCCGATCGGAATCTCTTCTCTCTTGAGGCCGAAGGGATACCCCGAACCGTCCCATCGTTCGTGGTGCGCCCGCACAATCGGCACCACCGGGTACGGGAAGCGAACTTGCTCCAGGATCTCGGCCCCGACTACCGGGTGAATTTTCATCTTCTCGAATTCTTCCGGGGTGAGCCGCCCCGGTTTGGAGATGATGTGCTCCGGCACTGCCAGCTTGCCAATGTCATGCAAGAGCGCCGCGGCATGCAGAGCCTCCATTTCCCCCGGGCTCACGCCTAACTCTTTGGCCACTTCGATGGCATACACCCGCACGCGTCGCAGGTGATCGTGCGTAGTGTGGTCCTTGGCTTCGATGGCCAGCGCCAGCGCTTCAATGGTGCGCAGGTGCAGGTTCGCCATCTCTTCCACGTGCCGTTTCTCATCCTCCAGTTTGCCCAGGTACAAGCGATAAGAACGGTAGATCAGGTAAATCACCGGCAGAATCAGCAGCGACATCTGCCAGTCGAACGCACGGTTGAACCAGGCCACCAACCCGGCAACTCCGGCCCCCACCAGGTAATAAGGGAACGACCAGAAATAACACTCCACCCAGATCTTATTGAGCGATTTCCCTTCGGTCAGCGCGATCACGCTCGCAATCGAACCCGTGTTGGCCGCAAAGTAGGTGGAGGCCGCCGCCACCAGCAGCAAGGAATGGTTGTTCAAAGCTCCGTGGAAAAGTGCCGCGTGATACACGCAATACGCCGCCGCAATCGCGACCGCACTGGCGCAGATGTTGAACAGCACTTGCAGCGGCGTGGGGTGATCGCGGTAAAAGCATTGCACCAGGATCGCCGCGCTGCCCAGGATCAGGGTTTCCGCGAAGCTCAGTTCCAGGATGCCCAGCAGGATGAACAGGAAGTTCACCGACATCGTGCCCGTGATGCCGGGCAGATGGACCTTCAGCCGCGAGGCCAGCACGGCTACCAACAGGTAGCAAATGAATTTCGCCACATTCTTGCTGGTGGGATTAATCGCGGTGTAAACGAGCACACTGGTGCCCGCCATGACGATGAGGCTGATAAACACCTTGGCCCCGAGGGTCAGGTCTCTCCAAGACTGCGACTGCGAACGGCCAGCCATGTCCCTCCGCACCAATCCTGTTCGCCTGCGGGGGACCTCAGGCTACGGCTGGGCTAGATGTAAGTGATAGCAGCTAAGGCACTTCAGGACAATGACTTGCAGCGTTCGGTCCAAACTTTGGTAACGCTGGTGCGGGATTCTTTCCTCGACTCAGGTGCCGTCCCAAGGGGGACAAAGTGCCCCAAACCAGGCCACATACAATTAAGCTGTTTTATTTCCATTACTTACTGTAGGTTCACAGGCTCGGGACCGGCTCCGCAAGCGGACAAACTGTCCCCTTCGCCAACCTTACAATCATTATGGACTGCCCCCGGAGGCCTAGCCGGCCTCAGCATCGTCGAGATCCATCCCCGCCCTGGAGTGCGAACTGCAACAGTGGCTCGTACAGAAAGCCCAAGCCGAAGGCGGGGCGGATTCCGAAGCAACCCGCTGACCGTTCCATGATTCCCTAAATTTCCCCGTTTCATTCCACCAGTCACGCAGCGGCCCATGCAGGCGAGGGCTTCCTGTGCTAATATTCCGGCCCCGGAACGGCTTTGCGGACGCCGGCTCGGCTGGCCTTTCCAACGCACCGCAGCGGCGGACGGCGATTTTCCGAAATCGATGCGGACCTGATGGCTTAAGGAGGATCATGGTGAAAATTTCCAGGATGGCAGCGGGCGCGGCAATGACGGCGCTGTTGGCAGCGGCGTCGCTGCTGCTCGGCGGCACGGGTCTGACCGGAGTGGCTGCGGCCCGCAATGGCGGGTCGGTGGGAGATACTCCGCCGGGCCAGTATTGCACGGACAACGGAGGCGTTGTCGAGACCCGCCAGGCCGCCTACAACACCAACGGAGGCCCGATACTGCGGCTGGCCGGCATCCGCAGCTTTTGCCGCTGGACCTCGGCCAGCGATGGCTCCCGGATTTACGTTTCCCTCGACGCTCTGTACACCACCTATCCCAGCCTGGCCGCGCTGGCCTACTACTCCCAGACGCAGCCCGGCAGTTGCACGGGCAATCCGGCATCCTGCTATTGCTCGCTGCTCGGAGGCAGCGATCTGTTCGGAGGTATCAACGCCGCCGGGGGTGGCTGGATCAAGAACAACTCGGTGGACCGGGTGCTGGAGGCCTGCATCTTCCCCGATGACTCCTCGATCGATTCTTTCGGGCTGTTCTACCACTCGGCGGGCATCGTGCGCGGCATCGATCTGGATGGGATCTTGCGCTATCCGAACCCGTACAAAAAGAAACATTGATGCGCCAGTCATGCGGTTGCGGCTGGCGCAAAGCCGCCCGGCCCGGGGACGGCATTTTCTTTGCGGAAGGCGAAACCTGGGCGCTGCCCAGCCGTCAGAACGATTGCTGCCCGCTACCGTTTCCGCTACAGTTACAGAAGGAGTCCCCGTAAGCCATCGACGGGCCCGTAGCTCAGCGGTTAGAGCAGTGGACTCATAATCCATTGGTCCAAGGTTCAAATCCTTGCGGGCCCACCAAGGGTTTTCAATTCAACGGCAGCCGCCTCCACTGGTCGCCGACCTCGTAACATCGCATAACAAGTGAAGCGGCTGCCGGAAGTCCTCGCGGGAGGGGACGGCCACGCTCCAGCGCCTCGAACAGCTCACCAGCTACGGCGTGGGCTGGCGCTCGTTCACTGAGCAGTACCTTGACTCTACCGGGATGTTCAAGGACGCGGTGGTCTCCATCCTGGCGACGATCGCCAAGCAGGAGCGGGTCCGCATCAGTGAGCGGGTGAGGGCAGGCCTGGCGCGGGCGCGCAAGAATGGCCAGCTGCTGGGGTGGCCTCGCGTCCGGGTCGACGCCGCCCAGGTCAGGAAGCTACGGGCCAAGGGCCTCAGCTGGCGGCAGGTCGAGAGGAAGCTGCGGGTGCCCCGGTCCACGTGCATGCGGGCAGTGGAGTAGGCCCGAGCGTTGTTGGTGTAATGGCGATGTTACGCCAACAACCGGGTCTCGAGATGCTCGCCCAGGAAAACCAAGAGCCATGCTCAAAGGCTGGATATGGCTACTTTTGCCACTTCACCTGGGAGTGTCGCAATCCGGTTCGTCGAACACTTGGTGTACTCTGAAGCAGCCAACTGCTTGCTTGTGCAGAGGCGAGGATGGAGACTCCGAATACTGTGCGCGATCGCGTTGCCCTTGTTGCCTTGAAATATGGAATCGCTGCCATTTCGGTGGCCCTGGCGCTTCTGATCACACAATCGCTCCAGCCCACGGTTTTCCCGACCCCTTTGTTTTTTGCCGCCATCGTAATCAGCACATGGTTCGGGGGCATCGGCCCTGGAATTTTCGCCGTTTCTTTCGGCACCCTCCTACTGGATTACTACTTCGTTTCTCCTAGCCGGACGTTTTCCATTCATCCGGCCGCGCTACTGTACCTGGCGCAGTTCTCATTCCCTGCACTGCTCAGCAGCTGGTTTGTGAAGAAAAGAAAAGATGCGGAGCAGGAACTCAAGGAGGCGCGGGACCAGTTGGACGTAAAAGTCCAGCAGCGCACGGCTGAATTGCGGAAAGCCAACGAGCAATTGCAGTCCGAAATCGCCGAGCGCCAACGCGCAGAAGAGGCATTTCATAAGACGCAGTCCGATCTCGCCCACCTGACGCGGGTGATGACGATGAGTGAACTGGCTACGTCCATAGCACACGAGGTAAATCAGCCGCTGGCTGCCATAGTCACCACCGGGGATGCGTGCGCGCGCTGGCTTGCGCTCGATCCGCCCAATCTGGAAAGGGCCAGGGACTCTGTGGCCAGGATCATCACCGAGGGAAATCGCGCCAGCGAAGTGGTCAAGCGAATTCGTGCGTTGTCAAAAAAAACCACGTTTCAGAAGTCTGCATTACACATGAACGACCTCATTCACGAGGTGACCGCCTTGCTGGATGCCGAACTGCTCAAAAACAGGGTTCGCTTGAAGACCGAACTGCGGGCTGAACTTCCCTTGATCTATGGAGATCGGGTGCAACTTCAGCAGGTGATCCTGAATCTCGTGGTCAATGGCGTCGAGGCAATGAACGAGGTCCGCGACCGAGCGCGCGAACTGTTGATCAAGTCGCAGAAGGTCGATCCGGATCGCGTGCAGGTGAGCGTGCAGGATTGCGGCTGTGGGCTGGAACCAGACCAGGTTGATCATCTGTTTGAGGCGTTCTTCACCACCAAGCCTGGTGGTATCGGGATGGGCCTGTCCATCAGTCGAACGATTATCGAATCGCACGGCGGCAGGTTGTGGGCGACCACCAATCCGGACTACGGTGCGACCTTTCAATTTGCATTGCCTACAGCGGATGGGAGCGACTTGTGACCACTGCGGAGGCCGTCGTGTACGTAATCG
>JBGPJK010000013.1:0-30970 GCA_041485425.1 Terriglobia bacterium
GACACCGACAAGAAAGAAACTCGCCTTTTCGTCCAGACTCATCCCGATGTGCTCATCATCCCGCCCGACCCGCCGCAACTGATGATCAAAGTGGACCAGGTGCGCCGGGTGATCGAGACCATCTATTTCCGCCCCGGCGACGCCAAAGAGCGGGTCTACATCTTCACCGACTCCGCCTTCATGAAAGAGGCGGCCAATTCCCTCCTCAAAGTGCTGGAGGAACCGCCCGACTTTGCCACCATTTTCCTGCTGGCCGAGAATCCCGGGGAACTGCTGCCCACCATCCGCTCGCGCTCCATGATTGTTTCCCTCACCGCCTTGCCGGTCGAAGAGATCGAAAGCTACCTGGCGAAACATCGTCCCGACTGGAACCCAAAACAGCGTGCCCTGGTCGCCCGCCTTTCCGAAGGCGCTGTTGGACGCGCCCGCAGCTTCGACGTCGCCGCCTACACTGCCGCCCGCGCCCACGCCCTGGTACTCCTCAACTCCGCCTGGCGCGCCGCCGATCACACCGAACTCTTCAAGATCACGGAAACCTACCGCGCCGGGGCCGAAGGCCGCGAAAAGACCGACAAACTTCTGCGCACCCTGTACTCCTTGCTGCAGGACCTGACATTCCTGAGCTCGGGCACCCCGGAACTGCTTCGCAATACCGATATTGAGGGTGAACTGAAGAAGCTCGCAGAATCTGTCGATTTCCCCTGGATCACTTCCGCCGCCGACCGCCTGGCTGAAGTCGAGCGTGGCATGCGCCGCAACCTGCTGCGCTCCCTCTCTCTCGACGCCTTTGCCGCCGCCCTGGAGAAGTAGCACTCAGCACTCACCCATTCTAGAGTTAATGGCGTCATCCTGAACCCGGCTTCAGCCGGGTGAAGGACCTTGCGCGCACCAATTGAGGCTCTCTGCTGGCTGAATGCTGGGCGCTGACTGCTGACTGGGTACTTTCGTCTCAAGGTGATTGCTCCAGCACCCCTTGCTCATTGTCATACCTCCCGCACCTGTGCTACGGTATGTCAAAGTTCACGCCTTAGTACCCACAATCACAGCAGCGCCGTGTTGTGGCCCGCGACAAGAAGCGTGTCGAACAGGTGGTGCCATGAAAGATGCAATTGATTCCATCCCAGTTGAGCGGTCCGTCGAAGCAGAAGGTTTTGCCAACCGCAAACTGATCCGCCCTTCGCTGAATCGCAACGACCACAACCACACCAATCACACGCCAGCCACCCTGGGCGAACGCCGCGACCGCTCTGACCGTCCCGAGCGTAACGATCGTCCCAACGGCGGCCGGAAGATGCCACCGCCCGAGCAGACCAACGCCGAAAGTTTCTATTATCAGAAGCAGATGCAATCCCGCACACCCATGGTGATCGTCCTGAGTGACGGAGAAGAGATCCACGGTGTCATCGAGTGGTACGACCGCAACTGCATCAAGGTGAACCGCAACGCCCACCCCAACCTGATGATCTACAAGCCCTCGATCAAGTACATGTACAAGGAAGGCGAGAACAGCAAGAAAAGCTAGTACCGAGTACCACGGTCCCAAACATTCAGCACTCAGCATTCAGCCCTTCAGTGTTGCACCCTGATATCGAGCCACCATCTCGCCGCCGGGCATTTTGGCGACCGTTGGTTGACTGAAGGCTAAGTGCTGCGTGCCTCTTCCTGACGACTGACAACTGACGACCGAAGACTGACGACTAGAGTTTCGGCAGCACAATCCCCTTCTGCGCCTGGTACTTCCCCTTGCGGTCCGCGTAGCTGATCTCGCACACCTCATCGCCCTGGAAAAAGATGATCTGGCACAGCCCCTCATTCGCGTAAATCTTGGCCGGCAGCGGCGTGGTATTCGAGATTTCCAGCGTCACAAACCCTTCCCACTCAGGCTCAAACGGCGTGACGTTCACAATGATCCCGCAACGCGCATAGGTCGACTTGCCCACGCAGATCGTCAGCACATCGCGCGGAATCTTGAAGTACTCCACCGACCGCGCCAGCGCAAAAGAATTCGGCGGCACAATCGCGCAATCCGAACGCACCGTGACGAACGACCGCTCGTCGAAGTTCTTCGGGTCCACCACCGTGCAGTTCACGTTGGTAAAAATCTTGAACTCATCGGCTACGCGCAGATCGTAGCCGTACGAAGACAGCCCATACGACACCACACCTTCTCGCACCTGCTTCTCCGAGAAGGGATTAATCATGTCGTGCTCCTGGGCCATCTTGCGGATCCAGCGGTCACTCTTCAACATGGTGCTCCTTGGGGAATTTGGTAATTGGGAAATCTTGTAATTTGGTAATTTGGAAAGCGGATAGTTCCGGCGGAAATTGCCCAATTACCCGATTCCCAAATTACAAAATGCTTTCCGGCTGGGTGCCGCCATCTTACGGGAGACAACCTGCCGTTGACAATCTCCCTTATCTCCCTTAGCATCAACCACTTGGTGCACTGTTGTGATTCCGCCGCCGGGAGCCGCCTGTGATTAAGCTCGACATCATTAATGAAGTGGTGAACAAAACCGGGATCACCAAGACCAAAGCTGAACTGGCCGTCGAGACCGTCTTTGAGAGCATGAAGCGCGCGCTCACCAAGGGCGATCGCATTGAACTGCGCGGCTTTGGCGTGTTCAACGTCCGTCCGCGCAAGACCGGAATCGGACGCAACCCGCGCACCGGCGCGGAAGTTTCCATCCCGCCGGGCAAGGCCGTGCGCTTCAAGCCCGGCAAGGAGTTGCAGTCCATCGATTAAGTGTAACGCCGGCAAAGCTCGTGTGGGCGCGGGCGACTCGCCCGCGCGTGCTTCTTCAAGAGCGCATCCCCGGGACTTCCGATGTCTGACCCGACCTCCCCAATCTCTTCCACCACCGACCTCTACCGTCCCGTACAGGTGTTCGTGGTGCGGCCTCCGAAGCCGCGCTACTGGCTGCACGCCCTTCTCCTGCTGGCCACCCTCTTCACCACCCTGGTGGTGGGCGCGCGCATGCAATTCAACTTCCTGCACAACCTGCCGGCGTTTTCGTTGAACGATGACGCGCTCCCCTTTTTCCCGCTGCGCTGGACGCTTGCCCATCCCTCGCGCCTGCTGCTGGGCATACCTTTCGCCGCCACGCTGATGCTCATTCTGCTGACGCACGAGATGGGTCACTATGTTTACTGTCGCTACTACGGCGTCTACGCAACCCTTCCCTTTTTTATTCCAGCGCCGACCTTGATCGGGACTTTGGGAGCGTTCATCCGCATCCGCTCCCCGATCCGCTCCCGTGCAGCTCTGTTTGACATCGGAATCGCCGGGCCGATTGCCGGATTCGTGGTCGCGGTTTGCGTGCTGGCGGTCGCCCTGGGATTGTCCAAGCCCATGCCGGTCGGAATTGCTGCTTCCGAGATTGACCTCGGCTATCCCCTCATCTTTCACGCCATGCACTACCTGCTTGCCGCCTCCGGGTTGACTCACGGTATCGCGGCTCTGCCCTTCGATCGCGTGTTCCTGCATCCCACCGCCATTGCTGCCTGGGTGGGGATGTTTGCCACCGCCCTCAACCTGCTGCCCGGCGGCCAACTCGACGGCGGTCACATCATCTTCTCGCTGGCCCCCCGCGCCCACAGATATGTATCTCGCCTTACCATCCTCGCGCTCATCCCCATGGCGATTTACTTCTGGGCCGGCTGGCTGATCTGGGCAATTCTGCTCGGCCTCAGCGGCATGCGCCATCCCGTAGTGCCGGAGCGGCCGGGAATCACCGGCGGCCGCCGCGGGCTCGCGCTCTTCGCCCTGCTGATGCTGGTCCTCACCCTCACCCCTGCTCCCTTCGTACATGGTTCCTTGCTCGAAGTGGTGCGGGAGTTCAGGGCCGGGCAATAAGACTTGTCATTCCGAGCGCAGCGAGGAATCCCTATTGCCGCTAGGAATCGTGGTGGCGATAGGGATGCTTCGCTTCGCTCAGCATGACAGCCCTATTCATGAGGCAGCTCTTTCGCTTGCCTCGCCCGCCTTCTCTGCGTCTCCGTGTCTCTGTGGTGCCCCCCTGTGCCCTCCCTCACCAACGTCCGTGACCCCCGTCACACCCCGCTGCGACTCCCCACCCCATAATAAAAATTGAGTTCCGGGAGTGCCCATCACTCCCTGACGTGGGGGTTACGTGGCAAAGGGACGGGTTTCCATTGTTGTCGAGCGCTGCAAGGCCTGCGGCTTCTGTGTGGAGTTTTGCCCCACCAAGGTGCTGGCGCTCTCTTCCGCTTTCAATTCCAAGGGCTACCACCCGCCGCATGTGGTCCACCCCGAAAAGTGCAGCGGCTGCGACTTGTGCGGCATGTACTGCCCCGACTTCGCCATCTACGGCCACAAAGTCGCGGCCGGCGTGGCCCAGGAGGTGGACGATGAAGGCTGATCCTCGCGGCGTCCTCACCGGCGTGCACTTTCTCGATGGCGATCACGCCTGCTGTGAAGGCGCTCTTGCCGCCGGCGCGCGCTTTGCCGCCGGATACCCCATCACCCCCTCCACCGAAATAGTCGAGCGCTTTGCCGCCCGTGTCCCCACCGTCGGCGGAACCTTTATTCAGATGGAAGACGAGTTGGCCGCATCCATCACCCTGCAAGGAGCAGTCTGGGGCGGAGCCAAGGCTTTTACCGTGACTTCCGGCCCCGGCTTCTCCTTGATGATGGAGCACATCGGCTACGCCGCGATGACTGAGACCCCGTGCGTTTTCGTCGACGTCCAGCGTGGCGGTCCGTCCACCGGCCTTCCCACCCTTCCCGCGCAGGCTGACATGATGCAGGCCCGTTGGGGTTCGCACGGCGATTACGAGATCATCGCCCTCTGCCCCAACTCTCCCCAGGAGTGCTTCGACCTCACCATCAGAGCCTTCAATCTGGCCGAAGAATTCCGCGTGCCCGTGATGTTCATGATGGACGAAGTGGTCGGCCACATGACCGAAAAGGTTGTAATTCCCCCCGCTGACCAGATCGAAGTGGTTCCTCGCCGCCACACCCACAAGCCGGTGGGGGAGTACCTGCCGTATGAAACCAACGGCGACATGGTTCCCGAAATCGCGCACGCCGGCGAGGGCTACAAGTTCCACATCACCGGCTTGACCCACGACGAGCGTGGCTATCCCAATATGACGCCGCAAGTGCAGGACAAACTGGTGCGCCGCCTGCAGAACAAGATTCGCAACGCCGCCGATCGCATCGCCATGTATGAAGAACAGAATCTCGATGATGCCGATGTGGTCGTCGTGTCCTATGGCATCACCTCGCGGGTAGCGCAGCGGGCGATCGATCTGGCCCGCGAAAAGGGACTCCGCGTCGGCAAGTTGCGCCTGATCACCGCCTGGCCGTTTCCCGCCGCCAAAATTCGCGAACTCTCCGCCTACGTGAAATCTTTCGTTGTCCCCGAACTCAATCTCGGACAAATGGTGCACGAAGTGGAACGCGCCGCTGCCGGCAAAGCCAAGACCTTCGCCGTCCCCCACGCCGGGGGCAGCGTCCATCACCCTGAAGACATCCTGAAAGTCATCGTGGAGGCGAGCCGATGAGCGACCTCATGAATCCCGTCGAACCGTTCCTGCGAACGGACCGCATGCCCCACATCTGGTGTCCGGGATGCGGCATCGGCACTACCGTGAATTGCTTCGCCCGCGCCCTGATCGAATCGAAGATCGACCTCGAGTCGCTCGCCCTGGTCTCTGGCATCGGCTGCACCGGACGCGTGGCCGGCTACGTCAAGCTGGATTCTTTTCATACCACGCACGGCCGCGCCATCCCCTTCGCCACCGGCCTCAAGCTGGCCAATCCAAAGCTGAATGTCGTCGTCTATTCCGGAGACGGAGATCTCTCGGCCATCGGCGGCAATCACCTCATCCACGCCGCCCGCCGCAACATCGATCTCAAAGTAATCTGCGTCAACAATCTGATCTATGCCATGACCGGAGGCCAGACTGCCCCAACCACGCCCAGCCACGCCATCACGTCCACGTCTCCCTACGGCACCTGCGAGCCCGCGTTCAATCTGCCGCATCTCGTCGAGGCCGCAGGCGCCGTGTACGTGGCCCGCTGGACCACCTTCCACGTGCGCCAACTGGCTCGCTCCATCGCGGAAGCTTTCAACAAGAAAGGCTTCTCCTTTATCGAAGTGATCTCGCCCTGCCCCACCCTCTACCAGCGACGCAATAAGCTGGGCGACGGGCTGGACACCATGAAGTACTACAAAGAGAAAAGCAAGGTGAAACACGGCGCGCCCACCAGCGAAGTGGGCATGACCATGACCGGAGAAATCATCGTGGGCAAGTTTGTGGATCGCGACCGCCCCGATTACCAGACCATGGTGCGCGCCCAACTCGCCGAGTCGCTGGGCGACCGTTTCGTGGAACCAGCGGAGATGGTATGCAGCTAACCGAAATTCGTCTCGCAGGCTTCGGCGGCCAGGGCGTCATTCTCTCCGCCATCATCCTCGGCAAGGCTGCCTCCATCCATCAGGGCGCCTTCGCCACCATGACCCAGAACTTCGGCCCCGAGGCCCGCGGCGGCGCCTGTAGCGCGCAACTGATTGTCTCGGACTCGCCCGTTCTCTATCCCTATGTCGGCGAGCCGGACATCCTCGTCGTCATGTCGCAGGAGGCCTACACCCGCTTCGCTCCCGAACTGAAGGACGGCGGCATTCTGATCGTCGAACAGGACCTGGTGCGCGTAACCGATCTGCCGCGCCACACTCAGGTCTACAGTGTCCCCGCCACCCGCCTTGCAGAGCAACTCGGCAAGCGCATGGTCTTGAATTCTGTGATGGTAGGATTCTTCACCGCGGTCACTCGCCTGCTCGATCCCGACGCCGTCCGCAAAGCCGTCACCGACTCCGTCCCCGCCAGCTTCCGTGAGCTGAACCTCAAAGCTTTCGAAAAAGGCTTCGAATACGGAAGCACGGCCCAAGCCACGACCTCAGGAGATGAAGACGAGGTCATCTACGCGCAAGAATAGCCGTAGCGCCGGCGCTACGGCTCCACCACCCTGGCTGTAATCTCCCCCGCCGGCTCGCCTCCCGCCACCGCCTGCGCCACGATCAACCGTTGTGCCTCGACGCGCACTTTCGGCAACTGCGTGCCGAACCAGAACGCCCAGCCAATCGAGGCCAAGGCTCCGATGGCCACCGTGATCGGCGCTCCCAACCGGTCCGCCAGCGCTCCCCCCATCAGCGCCCCAAACGGCGCCATGCCCATGAACATCATGGAGTACAGCGCCATCACCCGGCCGCGCATCGCATCCGGCACCATGGCCTGGATCAGCGTGTTCGACGCCGACATCTGCAACATCATGCTGAAACCCACCGGCAGCAGAAGTGCAACCGACAGCCAAAAGCTGCGGGAGAAAGAAAACAGCACCAAGCTCGCTCCGAACCCAGCGCACGAATACGCCACCCAGCGACCGAGTCCGCGTACTCCCGTCCGTGACGCCAGTGTCAAAGCACCCAGCAAGGCTCCTACTCCAGTCGCGCCCATCAGAATTCCCAACCCGCGCGCGCCACCGTGCAGAATCTTGTCCGCGAAGATCGGCATCAGCACCGTGTACGGCATTGCCACCAGGCTCACCAGCCCCAGCAGAAGCAGCAGTGCTCGAATCGGTCCGGTGCGCCGCACCCAGCCAAACGCTTCGAGGATGTGCGCCAGCGGCGACCCGGCAGGCCCGCGATAGGAACGAGGTTGCACCCGCATCATCAGCAGCCCGATGATCACCGCGATGTAGCTGACCGCATTCACCGAGAAACACCATCCCTCGCCGATCCTCGCCACCAGGATTCCTGCAATCGCCGGCCCGATAATGCGTGCCCCGTTGAACATGGATGAATTCAGCGCAATCGCATTCATCAGATCTTCTTTGCCCACCATGTCCACCAAGAACGCCTGCCGCCCCGGAATATCAAATGCATTTACCACGCCCAGCAGCGCCGCCAGCACAAAAATGTGCCACACCTGCACCCGGCCACTCAGCGTCAGCCCCGCCAGGATGAACGCCAGGGCCATGGATGCGATCTGCGTACCGATCACCACCCGATGCCGGTTCATGCGGTCCGCGACGATGCCCCCGATCGGCGCCACCAGGAACACCGGGAACTGGCTGGCAAATCCCACCGCACCCAGCAACAGCGAGGAACCGGTCAGCCGGTACACCAGCCACGACTGGGCCACGCTCTGCATCCAGGTCCCGATCAAGGAGATGAGTTGTCCGCTGAAGAACAGCTGGAAGTTGCGGTGTTTCAGCGCGCGCAGGGTTGCCGGCAAGCCGCCGTTCCTCCGCACCATGGATGTCGCGCCGCGTGTCGTTTCGGTGCTGTCGGGGTTGGTAATGCCCGGATCCGCCACTTTCAATCCTGCTCTATGGATGCCGCCGTCTGCGCCTGGGACGGGAATTTTTCCCGCCCCCAATTAATAACTTTCCACTTGCCACAACCTGATGTAAAGTTTGCCTGACTGCCGCCGGGTTTAACCGGGATGTGTGTCGGCAGGTCACTGGCTAGTATAGAGGCAACGCCAGAACAGGCCCTTGGTCTCCAAACCACGGAAGAGGATTCTCACTCGATGTTTCGGTCTCGCGCCACCTTCGGCTGGAAAACCATCGCACACGTACATGGTCGGATGGCAGCCGGCCCATCCCAACCTTCGGAGAAGCTATGAGCACCGAGCAGGTTCAGATCGAGCGCCGCGGGGCGCAACGCTTCGACTTTCACCTTCCGGTCAGCGTTCGCTTGCCAGGAGGCGACCGCGAAGGAAACGGCTTCACCCAGGACTTGAGCGCGCGCGGAGCCCTGTTCTACACCGATTTTGCGCTCGCCGAAGGCGATCCCATTGAACTGACCCTGGTCATGCCCTCCGAGATCACCTTGGCCGAAAATATGCGTGTCCGCTGCCGCGGTAAGGTCGTGCGCGTGGCCAAGCCCGTCGTGGGTACTCGGACCGGTATCGCGGTTCACCTCGAAGGCTACGAATTCCTGCCTGATGCCGACCCGGCGGCGAGCTTTGGCCGCATTTCTGCCCTCCACGAACACAAAGAGGAAGAACCGTCCGCGGCGGAGCCCCTCACGCCTCCACGCGCCACCATGGTTCCTTGAACCCACTGCACCGCGGCACATTCCCAATTTGCTTGTGCGCCGCGGATTTTCACCACCCCTACCTTCTCAACCACCCCGATTTTGCATAGAATGGTTACGCACAGGGATATTCCCGGGCCTCCTGCGGTAGCGTTGTTCTTGGCCTCCGCTTGAAGTTCGGTTTGGCACCAAATGAAGGAGTTTCTCTGTGGAAATCACCCTCGGTTACCGAAGTCACTTGGCGCTGTCTCCGTCTCTTCATAACATGATCATACTGGGCACATCAGCGAGGCCCCAGCCATGCACGGTATAGCAGTCACCCTTCTTTGCGAGGATAGAGAACGCCTTTCGGTGCTCCAGCATCGCGTCGAAGGCACCCAGATGGGCCGCACCGTCTTCGGGCATCTCGGCTTTCCCGCTGGCCCCACCGACCCCATCCTGCGCCAAATCCAGGATGTGCGGGCGGAAGTCGTCCTCGTCGATATTGATCCGCAGAACCCCCAACGTGCCATTCATGCCATCGAGTTGATCCACGCCACCACCAACGACATTGGCATCTTTGCCGCCGGCGAAATGAATCACCCGCCGACCATCGTTTCCGCCATGCGTGCGGGCGCCGGCGAATATCTCGAACGCAACCTGACCTCCGAAGCCCTGCTGGAGGCCTTCACCCGCTTTACTTCCTCGCGCAGCAAGGTGCGCAGCTCCTCCGGCCGAGCCCGCGTCTTCGCTGTAACCAATGCCAAGGGCGGATCGGGAGCCACCACCGTAGCGGTCAACATCGCCATCGCCCTCCAGGAAACTCACGGCGGAACCCTGCTGGTGGACTTCGCTCTCCTCGGTCATGCTGCTCTTCATCTCAATGTTCGCCCCGCTTTTGGCGTCCCTGACGCGCTGCAGAACCTGCACCGCCTGGATGCCTCCTTGCTGGAGGGCTTGATGACTCCCTGCAAGGGCGGACTGCAACTCCTGGCGGGGACGCAACTGCCATCTTCCCTGGCTCCGACCTCTGCCGAATTGGCGCGGCTTTTCGATTTGCTGGTCTCCCACTTCCACTACGTAGTCGTGGACTGCTCCGGCCGCGTGGACCAGACCACCCGCTTGCTTTGCGACTTGTCCAATGCAGTTCTGCTGGTGGCACAGACCGATGTGGTGTCGCTGTGGAGCGCGAGCCGCATGCGTACTTTCCTCGAGGAAGGTGCGGGCCGCGACCGGGTTCGCCTGGTCCTCAACCGCTACAAGAAAATTCCCGGATTCTCTGAAGATGACGTCGAGAAGGCCACCAACTGCAAGCTCCTCTGGAAGCTTCCCAACAATTATCAGTTGGTATCCCCTGCCATCGATAAAGGAGCTCCCGTCGCGCTCCACGATAGCCAGGACATCGGCCGCTCGTTCCGCTCCCTGGCCGCCATGTTGGCCGACGCTTCCACTACCGCCGAAGGGTCGTTGGACTTGACTTACCAGCACGACAAGGTGGATTCCAAGAAGAAGTCCTCCGGCCACTTGTTGATCTCACCTCTGCGCGCCGGCCAGTGATGGTCCCGGTCTGGAGTTCTTTCTTCACCACTCACCCGTTGTAACATCAGGGCTTACAATCGACGCGGGTTACGAATCGATTCGTTCAGACTGCTTTGCCAGAAAGAAAACACTGGATCGCCGAATGGACCCGTCATCTGAAACCGCTACCCTGCCTTCGAAACCGCTGCCGCGATCCCCCACTTTGAACCTGGCTTCGATGGTTGCGCTGGGACTCTGCGCCATCTATTTGCTGCAATGCGCGTGGTTCATTCGGACCCAGTCTCTGACCTACGACGAGCCGGTTGATATCGCCGCCGGGCTGGATGCCTGGCACCACAACCGCTTCGAACTGTGGAACGACCACACCCCGCTGGCACGGCTGTTGTGTACCTTGCCTCTTCTGGAGCGCAAATGGCAGATTGACATCGAGACGTCAAGCAAGACCGGCTGGCGCGCCACCCGCATTGCGCCTGATCCGGAAGCGATGGCGCGCCGGGCGCGCAGCATGAATGTCATCCTGGGCCTGGTTCTTGCCTGGCTGTTGTGGACGACCGCGCGCCGCATGTTCTCAGAAGGCGCAGCCAACCTGGTATTGGCCCTGTTTGTTTTCTCCCCCGCCATGGTGGCGGTCTTTGCGGTGGCAACCACCGACGGCGCTGCGACCTTGATGATCTTCGCCGCCGCGGTGCAGCTGACCAGGTGGAGAAACCAACCGTCACTGCGCCGCACTCTGCTGCTCGGCCTTGTCCTTGGACTGATGTTGTTGGCCAAGTTCTCCACACCCGTCATGTTCCTGGTGGCGATCGCGTGGATGCTGGTGCTCCAGCGGGAAAGGGCTGCCATCGATCCACGCAGATGGAACTGGGGAAAGACGTGCACTGCGGTATTGATCACCCTGCTGGTCGTCTGGGCAGGATACTTCTTCCACGTTTCGCGCCTTACATGGAAAGACGGGGAACTGATTACAACATTTCCGAACCGTCAAGATGTCGTTTACAAGCCGGTCCGGAGCCGCCTGAATCTGACCCTTCCAGTTCCGGCTGGCGAATACCTGGAAGGGTTCCGGACCGTGACCCGGCACAATCGCCACGGGATGCCGGGATTTCTCCTGGGCAGGGTTTCGAAGGCTGGAGGCTGGAAAACTTATTATCCGGTGGTCCTGTTGCTAAAGTGGCCTACGATCGTACTGTTACTATTTGCCACGAGCGTAGTCCTGATGCTGCGGAGGAAGGTGCGCGTGCCCAGCGGCTTGCTGGTCATGGCGTCATTTCCGGCCGTGTACTTTGCTTTCGCGATCTTCGCCCGTTTCGATCTGGGGGAACGGCACATTTTGCCGGTGTATCCTTTCGTGTTGCTCTTCGCAGGCAATCTGTGGGAGGCGGCGAAAACACGTCGAGCCGCGCTGGCGCTGTTGCTGTTGGCCGTGGTTGTGAATGCGGCCGATGCATTGCGCTACGCCCCGGATTATCTTTCATATTTCAATGTCTTCGTGCGCCCGGCGGAGAGTTACCGGTTGCTCACCGACAGCAATCTCGATTGGGGGCAAGGTCTGCTGGCCCTGAGACGATACGAACAGGACCATTCAGGCGAGACCATTTCGCTGGCGTACATCGGTGGCGTAGACCCGCGGGTTTACGGAATCCGCGCTCGACGGTTGGCGGAGGGGGAGCGAGCCACGGGTACCGTCGTGGTGAGCGCAACCAACCTGTCGGGACAATTCCTCGACAACCCGGACAGCTATCGTTGGGTGCTGCAGTATCCGCGCACTCAGATCTTGAATCATTCGCTGCAGGTTTTCCAGGTGCCCCCATCGAACCCAGCCGAAAAATGATCGCATGGTGCATCGCGAGAACCCGTCTGGGCTCCCTTGCAGTTCTGGTTCGGGCCACCGCCATGGCTTGCGTTGCTGAGCAGACCTGACTCCTATGAAACTGAGCGTCATTGCGCCAACCTACAACGAGGCAGAGAACATTCGTCCCCTGCTTGCGGCGCTCCAGAACGTCCTGCGCGGCATCGACTACGAAATCGTAATAGCCGACGATGACTCACCTGACCTTACCTGGGCACTGGCCGAGGAAATCGGAAAAGGCGACTCCAGAATTCGAGTCCTGCGCCGGACCCGGGACCGCGGGCTGGGTGCTTCCGTCATTGATGCCTTCGCTTGCGCGAAGGGCGAAGCCTTGGCGTGCATCGACGCCGACTTGCAGCACGACCCCGGCATTCTCCCCACCATGTTGGCAGAACTGGAGCGAGGCGCCGACCTGGTGGTCGGTAGCCGATACGTTGCCGGCGGCGGTACCGAGAGTTGGAAGTGGATCCGCCGTCTGGGGTCGAGGATTGCCACCCGCATGGCTCAATCGCTGGTCGGAATCAGGCTCAGCGACCCGATGTCGGGTTATTTCATGCTTCGCCGGGAGGATTTCCTGCGCGTACGTGATCAACTGAATGGGGAAGGCTTCAAAATCCTTTTGGAGATAGTCACGCACCTAAAGCCCTCGCGCATGCGTGAGATCCCTTATGTTTTTCGCGCGCGCGCCCACGGACGTTCCAAGCTCTCCAGAGTGATCGTTGTACGCTACCTGCAGCAGCTTTGGCGGTTGCGCAGGCAGCGCTAGACCCGCACGCTGCCTGGACGCGTTCCGGCACTACTCCGGAGACAGAGAGCCGGGTGCGTTGCCCCGCTATCCGTTTCCGACTCACCACCCCGGTAGTGTCCTAAGACTGCGTTGATTCTTGCGCCACACGATGAAACGGCGCGCAACTCTCCGGCTGTTGGAGTAAAATATCTTGGCATTGCATCTTATTCAAAAACAACAGTTTAGAAAGTACTCCCAGGCGTACCCTTGCCTCGCCACGATTCTTGCCAATAGAATTAAGCATTGGGTCGGGCACACGACTGGTTCCTCTCAGAGTACCGTTCTTTGGCCCCTTCCCCCAACAATTTCGGGTATTTTGCCTTTGCACTTGCACTTGTTTCGTGAGACAAAGAGTGCCGTTTTAGCAGTCTTGACAGATTTCTAAACTGGGCGTTTGCACCCAACTCCGCCATTTGTCATCTAGTAAGGGAGGAAGAATCTACAATGGGAACCACCACCCAACCTCCCGCACGGGAAGCAAGCAAGCCCTTGCCACCTGCCGTTCACGAAGTGCGTTACTGTAAACGGTGCGGTGCCCCCATGTTCCTAAAGCCACTGATTCAGTGTGGGCACTGTGGGCATATATTGCCGCTCCGCTGTTTCAGCTACGGCAAGGGTGAAGCGTTTTATGCAGAGTGCATAGACCTAAATTTGCTCGCTCGTGGAAACACGAGAGATGAGGCCATCATTCGGCTTCAGGAGCAATTGTTTAGCTATGTCGCAACCGTATTTGCGGGAGACGGCACGGATGGCCTGATTCCTCGTCGGTCTCCACTGGCATCCTTCATTCGTTATTATCTCGCCGTACTGAGAGACCGACTCTTCAGTGGCCGTCATCCACACCACAGTGTCGAAGAACTGCAAATTCTAGGGGCCACAATTCTTTCTCACTGCTAAACGCATGGGAAAGCGCAGGTATCCCCCACTCAAGCATCGAGAAGTAGTTCAGATCGTCACCGCCCTAGGGTTCACACTGGCAGGTCAAGAATCAACCCATGCGCAGTACGAACGCCCTGCCGCTGGAACCCGAAGGCGAGCAGTAGTCACCGTGGACAACTACGATGACTTCGAAGAGAAGATGATAAAAAACCTCATTTCGCAGTCGGGCTTTACTCGGGAACAGTTTTACGGTGCAACGTCGAAGACTGCGAAGAAAATCTAGGTTCCAGTTTTCATCAACGCACTAATAGGACACTACCCACCAACTTCTTCTGGTTGACGTTCGCTCGCGATGGATGTCATGCTTTGCCCACCAGTTCGCCTGATATTATTGCCTTCATTTGGGTGCAGCGGGTTCACGAAGCAAAGCGCCACAGTCCATGCCACAAAACAGTCACTTCGTCGTGCCGTCGAACCGCACGGAAGCGCCGCGTTCCCATTCGCCATCGCCCTTGGGCCCGCTCGTCTTGGTTGGCATCTGGTTCGGCATGGTCACCGGGCTGGTGGAGGGCGCGGGCCTGCTCGTTTTCCAGAGAGTGAACTGGGCGCGGTGGGGCCCGATGATGCACGTCTCGGAGGAAATCCTCTGGATCTCGCCCCTGGTTGACCTGATCTTGTTTCTAATACTCGCGTTGCTGGTCGGGTCGCTGGCCCGGTTGGCTCGGCGCATCCCGGCGGTTCGGGTCTTTGTATTTCTGCTGACGTTCCTGACGGCATATGACTGGCTCACTCTGACTGGCCGCCTTCATCATGGCAGTTGCTTCTTGCTGGCGCTCGGCGTCGCTGTGGCATTCAGCCGCTGGTTTGGAAGGCGTGAAGGTTCAGCCTTGCAGTTGTGGAAGAGGACTACGCCGTGGGTGCTGGCGGCTTTCGTCCTGGTGTTCGTTGGGATCCAGGGTGGCGCCTGGTTGCGGGAACGCAGCGCGACCGCCGAGTTGCCGGCTGCTGCCCCGGGCTCACCCAACGTGCTGGTGATCGTGGTGGACACGTTGCGCGCTGACCATCTCTCCTCCTACGGATACGCGCGTGCGACAAGCCCGAATATGGATCGTATCGCCCAACAGGGCGCGTTGTTTGAAAATGCCATCGCCACCTGCTCGTGGAGTCTGCCTTCGCATGTCTCGCTCGTCACCGGCCGATACGTATACGAGCACGGCGTCAGCAACGTACAGCAGGAGCCCTGGCTTGGGTGGGGCCATAGCGGCCTCGGGGGCTATCCCACCTTGGGCGAGGGCCTGGCGCGAAAGGGATACCGCACGGGCGCGTTCTCCGCAAACCGTACTTTCTTCTCCCATGACCTGGGCTTCGGGCGCGGATTCCTCCATTTTGAAGATTATTTCCATTCGCCCACCGACATGTTCGTGCGCACCCTCTATGGAAAAGAGTTTGCCCGGATCTATCTGGCCCGCAGTGACAAGAGCCTGGGCAAGCGGATTCTGCGCCGGCTCGGATTCACCTCGTTGCTCGATCAGGATGCCGAAGGCTCGGGCAGCTTCGGCGGTGCGTTCGGTATCCGCAAGCGCGCGGACGTGGTCAACGATGAAGTATTGCGCTGGATCGCTCGCGACCGATCGCGTCCGTTTTTTGCGTTCTTGAACTATTTCGACGTGCACTACCCATATGGCGGGCCGCAAGCCTATCCCAAACCTTCCTGGGGACAAACCGGAACGGTGGACGCGTATGACGACAGCGTCAAGTATGTCGATGACTACATCGGACGGCTGATGCAGGAGTTGGAGCGCAGAGGATTGGCGACCAACACCCTCATGGTCATCACATCAGACCACGGTGAGTCGCTGGGGCAACACGGCCTGGACAAACACGGCAGAGCTCTTTATTGGGACCAGGTCCACGTCCCGCTGGTGATTTGGTATCCCGGGCATGTGCCCACGAATGTGCGGGTGACCAGGCATGTTACCAATGCAGCGATTCCTGCGACCATCCTGAGCCTGCTGGGGGGCGATGAACAAGCCCAGTTCCCGGGGCCGGCGCTGGATTCACTGTGGAACAGGGTGCAGCCGGAACCTCGCTGGTCAGATCCAGTTTCCGAACTGGCGCAACGAAACTATGCCAGCAGCCGGGACAAGCTCGCCGACCAGCGGATACCCACCGCGACCACGGGTGCGATGAAGTCGCTGGTCACGCAGCGCTGGCATGTGATCATGCATGAGAAGCTCGGCGATCAGATCTATGACTGGACGCAAGATGCCGGGGAAGTCCACAATCTCATCAACACCCCGGAGGGCCGGAGGGCAGGTCTCAGCCTGACTGCGCAATTGCAGGGCGCGCTGGCCAGTCACTCACCCACCGGGCGGGCCGAGCGCATGACTTCGCCGCTCCCGCTTCCAGAAGGTACCTCTGATTTCCAACCAACCACCGGCGGAATCATGAAGCCGGTCAATGATTACTACCATATTGCGGCAGAGCCAGGCGCCAGGGTGACGATTGAGGTCCGAGCCCGTCGCCTGAAACCCGCGAGTCGATTGGACCCGGTTCTGGTGATTGCAGACGCCCAAGGTGAGCTGCTGCAGACATGCCGCAACCCGGGCGACGATCACCTGCCACCGGAGCTGGCCGACCCTACACCCGATGCATTCGACGACATCTGCATGAACGATGACATCGAGCCTGGAGTCAACGCGGATTCGAAGTTGGAGCTTCTGACCCCCGGGTCAGGCGGTTCTCCAGTCGAATTGTTTGTGCGGGTCTTCGATTGGAACGGGCGTCGGGGTTCGAGCATGGGCTACCAGATCGCCGTGAGCGGCGCCAGGCAAGGCGCCCGCACTCCCGCAGCCCATGCTTCGGGGCGACAACCACCCGGGAGCGAACCTTCAAAATAAATGGAAGCAAAGTATTCCACTCCGCATTCTTCCCTGGGGCTACTCCTCCGTGTGGCCCTGTGGTTTGGAATTGTCACCGGCCTGACGGAAGGGGCGGGCTTGCTGATCTTCCAGCGGATCAATTGGGCCCAGTGGGGACGGATCATACACGTCTCGCAGGAGATTCTCTGGATCTCACCCCTGGTTGACATGCTCTTTTTCTTGCTGGTGGCGCTGCTCGCCAGCTTGCTGGCGCGGCTTGTGCCGCGCCTGCCTGCAGTACGAACCCTTGTATTCCTGCTGACGTTTCTTTCCGTGTATGACTGGCTGACCCTGACCGGCCGTCTTTACCGCAGTGCCGATCTGGTGCTGGCACTCGGTGTGGCTGTGGCATTCACCCGCTGGTTCGGTACTCATCAGGACGCGGCATTGCGATTCTGGAAAAGGAGCACGCCCTGGGTGGTTGTGGCCCTGGCGCTGACGATAGTGGGCATCCAGGGGGGACAGTGGCTGCAGGAACGGAGGGCATTGGCGAAACTGCCTTCGCCGGCATCCGGATCGCCGAATGTACTGGTGATCGTGGTGGATACGCTGCGCGCGGATCATCTTTCCGCTTACGGCTACGCCCGTCCCACCAGTCCGAATCTTGATCGCATGGCGCAGCAGGGGGCCTTGTTTGAGAACGCCATCTCAACCTGTTCCTGGAGTTATCCTTCCCATGTTTCCCTGCTTACCGGCCGCTATCAGTTCGAGCACGGCATGGACAAGGTTGGGCCAATGCCGGTTTTCGGTTCGGGTGCGCCGAGTCTTGGTGGCTATCCCACACTGGGAGAAGCCTTGGAGCAGCGGGGTTACCGCACCGGCGCCTTCTCCGCCAATCGAACCTACTTTTCCCGCAGCCTCGGTTTTGGCCGGGGTTTCACTCATTTTGAAGATTACTTTCATTCACCCGCCGACATGTTTGTGCGCACACTCTTTGGCAAGGAGTTTGCGCGGATTTACTTGGTCCGCAGCGACAAGAGCAAAGTGAAGCGCCTGCTACGCTTCTTGGGAATTGAGTCGCTATTGGACACGGACGCAGAAGGATCCGCCAGCTTCGGTGGCGGGCAAGCCGTACGGAAGCGAGCGGCGGCGGTGAGCCAGGAAGTACTCGGATGGATCGACGATGGTCCGCCACAGCGGCCGTTTTTCGCCGTCCTGAACTATTTTGATGTGCACTTTCCCTACGGAGGACCGCGACTCTATCCCCGATCCGGTTGGCCGCGAGGCGGGGTTGTTGATGAGTACGACGACAGCGTCAAGTACCTCGACGACTCGCTCGCGCAGTTGATGGCGGAACTCGACAAGCGCGGGTTGAGTCAGGCGACGCTGCTGGTGATTACCTCCGACCATGGTGAATCCCTGGGGCAACACGGGCTGGCATTCCACGGCGAGGCCCTCTACCGCGAGCAGATTCATGTTCCGCTGATCTTCTGGTATCCCGGCCACGTTCCCGCAGGAATCCGCCTGCCCACGCCCGTAAGTAACGCCGCCATACCCAGAACGATCATGGACCTGCTCGGGGGGAACGGGCAGGATATCTTTCCCGGACCGCCGCTGAGCGCGCTGTGGAACAGCCCGCAGTCGGCAAGCAACTGGCCTGACCCTCTCTCCGAACTGGCGCAGAACAAGTACACCGCCAAGCAGGATCGCGCAGCGGGATCAATACCCACGGCTACAACCGGATCCATGCAGTCCCTGGTCACTGCGCAACAGCAACTGATTGTGCATGAAAAGCTCGGAAGCCAGCTCTACGACTGGGCGCATGATCCCGGCGAAACCAACAATCTCATCAACACACCGGAAGGCCAGGCGGCAGCAGCGAATCTCCAATCACAAATGAGACGGCTGAAAGCCAGTCGTCGGCAGCCGCAGTAATAAGCTTGCAGCCGAGAACCCATTTCATAGATGCCGCGTGGCCAGTTTCCGATATGCCGACTTTGATTTTTGGTACGATTGCTTGCAAGATACCCTGGGCTTCGTAAGACCCAACCCGAGCCGCGAAGGAGGCAGACGTCCCGATCTGTGCCAACGGGGCCACGTTGCCCATCGCCGTCGCGAGTGGATACCCCGATGCAGTTTGACCAGTTTGCCGGAGACTACAAACAGGTTCTTGACCACAGCGTCGCTGTGTCGGGAGAGGATTCCACCTACTTTGCCGAGTACAAGGCCCGCTTTTTGGCGCGCATTCTCGCCCCGGACTTCCGCGGACGTGTGCTTGATTTTGGCTGCGGGGTGGGCCTGCTTTCCGGCTTTCTCAAGAAGCATCTGCCCGCGGCGCCACTCGATGGCTACGACCTTTCGGGTGAGAGTGTTCGTCGGATTGATGCCGCTTTGGCTCGGGAAGGAAACTTCACCTCCGATTTCGGCGAGCTCCGGGGACTGTACGACCTCATCGTGGTGGCCAACGTGATGCACCACATCCCGCCGCATCAACGAGCACACACCGTCGAGAAGCTCGCAACTCTGCTGGCGCCGCGCGGCTGCCTGGCGATGTTTGAGCACAACCCGTTGAATCCACTGACCCGCTGGGCTGTGGAGCGGTGTCCCTTCGACAAGGATGCGGTCCTGTTGCCCGTTTATGAAGCGCTCGGCTACTTGGAAAGCGCCCACCTTCGCGTCGCGCTCCGCAACTTCATTGTTTTCATGCCACGTTTCTTGGCCTGGTTGCGTCCGCTCGAGCCCTGGTTAGCCTGGCTGCCGTTGGGTGCTCAATATGTGTTGGTGGGAGAAAGAAATGGCTAGCACGATTTCGCGAGGCAACGTTTCCCCATGACGCTCCCCCTCCGACTTTCAGTCGCAATTCCCGTCTACAACGAGGAGGCGGCGTTGCCCGAACTGCTGCGCCGCACCCGCAACGTCTTGGACCTGCTGCCCGGCGGCCCGCACGAAATCGTGTTCGTCGATGATGGCAGCGGCGACCGGACCTCAGCTCTGCTCTCGCAGGCCGCCCGCGAGGACTCCCGCGTCTGTGCCGTGACCCTGTCGCGGAATTTCGGTCATCAGACCGCCCTCACCGCCGCCCTCGACTACGTCACCGGCGATGCCACCGTTGTGATCGATGGCGATCTGCAGGATCCCCCCGAGGCCATTCCCCTGCTGGTGGAGAAATTCCAGCAGGGCTATGACGTCGTGTACGTCCAGCGGGTTAAACGCAAGGAATCGCTGTGGCGGCGTGCTTCCTTCTGGCTCTTCTACCGTCTGGTGGCGGCGCTCTCAGACCTGCAACTCCCCTTGGATTCCGGAGATTTTGGACTGATGTCCCAGCGCGTGGTGGAGCAACTCCGCCGCATGAAAGAACGCCACCGCTATGTGCGCGGACTGCGCAGTTGGGTGGGATTCCGCCAGATCGGCATTCCCATCGAGCGTGCTGCGCGCCATGCCGGAGAGAACAAGTACGGCCTGGGAACAGGCCTCAGGTTGGCTGCCGACGGGCTCTTTGCCTTCTCCATCGTCCCCTTGCGGGCCGCAGCCTTGATCGGATTGAGCGCCGCTTTCTTCTCCGGGCTTTATGCGATCTACTCGGTGTACGCGAAATTCGTTCTACATCACACCGTGCAAGGATTCACCGCTCTGATCCTGACCATCACCTTTCTTTCCGGCATCAATCTGCTATTCCTGGGCATCATTGGCGAGTACGTGGGACGGATCTACGAGGAGATCAAGGCGCGCCCGCTGTACGTGGTCAGCCGTGTGGAAGGCGGTAGCTTGGCCTCAAACTCGGCGCTGGAAAATACAGGGCGCTCCGTTGCCTCAGACGCAAGAAGGTAAGTGTCTGACGCTTTCGTCACCAAATGACGGCGGCTCACTCTTGGGAATCGAACCGGTGTCTCCCCCACCCGGCTTGCTCAGACCCCAACCGGGGCTTCCACCAGAACCTTCGGCTCCAGTGTCATGGTCGCCAGAATCGAGCGCGACACCAGGCAGACCCGTTCGGCTTTCTCCAGCAGCTTGCCCGCCCGCTCGCGGTCCTCTTCCCGGGTAATGCTTACCACCGGCCGCAGCGTGATCTTGGTGAAGCGGAATCCGCCTTCCTGTTTCTCGATGGTTCCCTCCACCGCCACTTCCATGCCATGGATCTCCATCTTCGACGCCTCGGCCACGGCCCGGAACGTCGCCACGAAGCAGGTCGAGACTGCGGCCAGCAGCAGGTGCTCCGGAGTCCACAGGCCCGGCTCCCCGCCGAATTCCGGCGGCGCCGCAAAATTAATGGTGCGCGGAATGCTGCCTTCGGCTTCCACGATGCCGCGCTTGTGCATCGTCCAGTGCGCCGTGGTGTGATACGTATAACTTTTTTCCATGATCAGTCTCCTTTTGCGTAACCCTAGCAAGCGGTGAACGTCGGTGCAGTGAACCCCGTCACAAGCACCGGTGACCCGCCTGGCCCGCCTGCGGCCGCGCCCGGCTCGGCCGGATTCTTATCACACCGGGCACGTGGCTAATGTCACATTGGACCCGCCCGGGATCCCTGTGACGTATGTCACTCGATGAGGTGAGACCAGTCACAGCACCACGGTAGCCCAGGACCGAGAATGGTCATCGTACGGGGAGGATCCCGCAGCCCTTGTACCCGGCGAGGAGGTGCACATGTCCGACGATAAGCGCGACATCTTGGATGTTTTGAAGTTCGAACTCAGCTTCCTCGAGCAGGGAGGCTATGGCCGCTCGGTGCGCACTCCCTGGAAGCCCACGTCCGTCTTCCAGGACTCCCTTTCCTGCATCAACTTCAGCGAACCGGACCGCCCGCATCCTTGCAACGAGTGCCTGTTGACCGACTTCGTCCCCGGTGATGCCCAGAGTGCAAACGTCCCCTGCCATCACATCCCCCTCAACCAGGAAGGCGAGACCGTCGACAGCATGGAACGGCAGTACAACCAGCACGAACTGGAAGCGGCGGTGAAGGATTGGCTGCGCTCCACCATCCAGCGCATCGAGCATGACCGCACCAAGGCGAAGCCGCAGCCTTAGTGCCTGAGCGGCTGCCTTCGCACCAGTTACCATTTTGGGAAGAACTAAAGACTCCCCTACCCTTTGTTTCTATTCAATTCCCCGGCAAAACGCTATTCTGTTTTGCAAGCTCTCGGGAGGATGCATGAAACGCGACTTCGCTTCACTCAACCCACAGGAAGCCCTGCACGTCGCCATCTTCATCGAGGAACGCAACGCGGAAATCTATCACCAGTTCGCCGAGATGTTTGCCGAGTTCCGCGATCCCGAATCCCTCGACATCGCCGCCACTTTCTGGGACATGGCCAACGAGGAGCGCACCCACGGCACCCTTCTGCAAAAGCGCTACTTCGACCGCTACGGCACCCGCCCCTGTGCTGTGACCGAAGAGGATATTCGCGATTTCATCGAGGTGCCGCGCCTGGAAAATGGAGAGATCTTCACCATCAGCCGGCTGAAGGTCGGCCGTTCCCCGCGCCAGATGGCGTTGGAGATCGCCATGGCCGCCGAGCAGAACGCCGTCCGCTACTACACTCGCCTGAGCCAGACCACCGAAGACGCCGAACTGCGCGAACTCTATCGCGAATTCGTCGCGTTTGAGGCTGGCCACACCGATTGGCTGGAAAAGAAAGTCGCCGAAACCCGCCGCACTTCCGGCGGTACCAAGCTGGCATAAAGCAAACTGAGAACCGAGAACTGCCAACCGAGAACTGCTCGTCAACCCAACCCGGCGAACAGGGTACTGGGTACTCGCAGCTAATCGCGCTTCGCCGGCTCCGCCCCCGCATCCTGAGGAAACGACTGGAACTCCACCTCGCGCGATTTCGACGAAGTCTTCTTGTTTGCGTCCGTGCTGTTCTGGGTCAGTGTGCCCTTCAGAACGTAGTACGCTTCGTCTCCCACATTCTTGCCAGCGCCGCGCTCCACCGTCCCTTTGAATTCAAACCACACGCCATGCACTGTCTCGGTGGTGAAGCTCAATTTCTTGCCCTCCAGCTTGCCGTGCTTGAAGAACTGGTCGAGGAATGCCCCCTTGTCGCTCTCCAAGTCGCCATAGCGCGACACGAACCCCGTCACTCGCCCTTCGTCTTCCACCGTAACCTGTACGAATTCCCCTTCCTGGAGGAACGTGTACATGCCCGAGTAATCCGCGGCCGGCTTCGCCGCAGCAGAGGAATTCTGCCCAGCCTCCTGCCCGGCCACCAGCAAACCACCCATCCCCAACATCAGGAAGAGAAGCGCCACTTTTTTCATAAACCCCTCAAAACGTAATTAGAGCACGGAAAACGCCCCTCTGGAACTTGTGACCCATGCCCTCTGGTCCAAGCTATAATGAAGCACTTCCCGCCGGCCGTGGCGTGCCGCATGAAACAGGGCTCGGGGCTCTCAGAATCCGCAGTCAACCCAGTGGTACGCTCTGCGCCCGCACCCACCCTGCTGGTCCAACTGGAGCCCTGGCCTAACGCCTTTCTTCGCAACCTGGCCGACCTGTTTTGGCCCAGGCGGCCATCGCCGCTTCGCCTGTCGTCGCCCCCAGCGCCGTTCTGGCCGGATGTCTTCGTCGCCTCCCGCCTTCCCTGGAGAAGATTTCTTGAGTCCGCGGTTTACCACGTTTTGGTGGCTGCCGCCGTGTGGGGATCGTCGCAACTCTGGCTGGCGCCTTCGCACATCGCCCTCCGACCCGTCTTCAGCAGCGCCGACATCATCTACCCGACCTCCGAATACCTGCCGCCCCTCAACACCGGTGGCCGGCCGCCGCGGGTTGCGAAAAAAGGACAGCCGGCGTTCGCCCGGCAGCCGATCATTTCCGTCCCCCCCGAGCCCGACAACCGCTCCCAGACCATCGTGACGCCGCCCAGGATCAAGCTGAACCACGAGGTGCCGCTGCCCAACATTGTCGCCTGGTCACAGACCCAGGTTGCTGTACCGCTCGCCGCAACCGCGCGTTCCGCCGCCGAACTGAAGCTGCCCGCGCTGCCGCCGGCAGTCGTCACACCTCCCCCCGAAGTTCACCGGGCGTCGGTCAGGCGTGCCCCCAGTGCGCCGCAGCCCGCCATCGTCGAGCCGCCGCCCAGTGTGCAGACTTCTTCCTTGCGCACCCTGGGTGACGTCAATATCGGTCACGCCGAAGTTGTTGCCCCCGCCCCGCAATTGCCCCTGGCCGAGCAGCGGACGCTGGCATCAATTTCTCAAGCCACGCTGGGCACGGCCTCCGCTGCGGTCGTCCCGCCTCCCCCATCGCTTGCGTCAACCGGCACTTCCGACGTTGGGGGTCGCCTCATCGCGCTCAGCATTCATCCCGCACCCCCAACCAGCCCGGCCATCGAGGTCCCCCTCGGCAATCGCCGCGGCACTTTCGCTGCGACTCCAGAAGGCAAACCCGACGCGCCCGGCACTCCCGATACCGCCGCGGGTGACAGCCGCGCAACCGAGGAGACCCTCGGAACCGACCACGGAAATGGCAATGGCGCGGGCCCAGGCAATCGCGCGAGCGGTATTCCCCCGGGACTGCTGGTCGGTGCCGGACCGAACCCGGCGGACTCCTCCACTGTTGCAGGCCACGCTCCGGCCGAGAGCACTCACGGGGGCTCGCCGTTCTCGCTTCGCAGCAGCTCTCGTCTGCTGGCCGATGCCACCTTGCCCCGCGTCACCAGCGTCCCGCGCCAGCACACCGTCTCCGACGACCTTCCCACGGACGCCGAAAAGAAGGTCTTCGGCGCTCGCAAGTTCTACTCCATGGTTCTGAACATGCCCAACCTGAATTCCGCGGGCGGAAGCTGGGTCATCCACTTTGCTGAACTCAGGGAAAACACAGACAAGGGCGAACTGATCGCCCCCGTTGCCACCCAGAAGGTTGACCCCGCATATCCCATCGAACTGATGCGCCAAAACGTGGAAGGCACAGTGACGCTCTATGCCGTCATTCACAGCGACGGATCGGTGGCCGACGTCCGCATCCTCCGCGGAGTTGACGGCCGCCTCGACGCCTACGCCCGTACCGCCCTCGCCCAATGGCACTTCCGTCCCGCCACCAGGAACGGCACCGCCGTGGCCATCGAAGCCGTGGTCATGATTCCCTTCCGCGCGATCCGTCACTCCAGTTTTTGATCGGGTTTGCAGGCCGGGTTCGACCCGAGCGAGCTAGTGGACAACCTTCTGCTTAACAATCGGAGCTGTGTTCGGATTGAAGTTGCTATCACCCGAGTAGGTCGTCGAGATCTTGTGCTTGCCGACGCTCAGGCTGGAGGTGGTGAGGCTGGCCTTGCCTCCGCTCAGCGGCGCCTTGCCGAGCAGCTTAGTTCCATCTTTGAAGGTCACCATGCCCGTGGGTGTGCCGATGAAGGAGAAGGTCGGGGTCACGGTCGTAGTGAAGGTCACCGGCTGGCCGAACTTGGAGGGATTCTGAGAGCTGGTGGTGGAGACGAAGGTGCCGCCCGTGTTGAGAAAACTAGTGACGAAATTGAAAGCCCCACTCAGCGCAAGGTCCGGGGCGCGATCTCCGTTGAAATCCCCAACCGCTAGGTTCAAGGGAGCGTTGGCTGCATAATTGATGGCCGATTGAAAAGTACCATCACCATTCCCAAACAGAACCGCCAAGGTGCCGCTGTGATTTCCAGTTACAGCCAGGTCGGCTTTTCCATCGCCGTTGATGTCTACTGACGCAAGGAACGATGCATCGGAAGCTGCATAAGTTCTAGCCGCTTGAAATGTACCATCCCCGTTTCCCAACAATACATCGACGGCATTGTTAGCCCCATCGGCCACCGCCAAGTCCAACTTACCATCACGATTGAAGTCCGCAGTAATGATGAAGCCGTATCCGCCGGGGTAGGTCCCAGCTTGCTGAAATGTGCCGTCGCCATTGCCCCGCCAGATCAGATTACCGCTGCTTGCGGAGATGGCAATGTCAAGCTTCCCATCGCCATTAAAGTCGCCGATCGTCAGTGACCCAGGGAATTGTCCGGGAATGCCAACGTTCAGCGGGGCTTGGAAGGTTCCGTCTCCATTGCCGAGCAAGACACCGAAAGTCTCTGCTCCGTTATCCAAGACTGCCAAGTCCGGCTTGCCATCGCCGTTAAAATCATCAACGGCCACGAAGCAAATCTGCCCACCCGCCTGCGAGGTGATAGGCGACTGGAAGGTTCCATTTCCATTGCCCAGCAGCACGCTTACTTTCGGGTTCCCAGCGACGACAACGTCGAGCTTGCCGTCGAGGTTGAAGTCGGCGACCGCCAGCCAGATGGAGCCGGCGGGCACTGAGAAGGTCACCGCCTTGCCAAAACTGCCATCTCCCTTCCCGGTGAGCAGAGCTATTTCCGGTTTGGTGTCGAATCTGTTCGCGGTGACGAGGTCCAGCTTGCCGTCGCCATTGAAGTCGCCCACGGCAAGAGAGAAGATTCCGTAGCCAGCGATGAAATCGCTGGCGTCGCGCAGAGTGCCGTCGCCATTCCCCAAGAGCACGGAGATGGCGGAGACAGAGACAGAGGCACTAGTGGCCACAATGTCCAGATTACCGTCGCCGTTGAAGTCAGCCAAAGCGAGGGGAAGCCCTTCGACGGAGTATCCTCTGGGTGGCTGAAACGTCCCGTCCCCGTTGCCAAGCAGCAGTCTCAGGTCGCTCGCGCCGACTACCAAATCCGCATTCCCATCGTGATTAAAGTCCCCGATCGCAATGGAATATGGCTGAATGCCCGAACCGAGCATGATCTTTGTCTGAGGTTGAAAGGTGCCGTCGCCATTCCCCAGCAGGATGCTGATGTCGAACTCTTGGTCGTTAGCAACCACTAGGTCGACCGTTCCGTCATTGTTAAGGTCCGAAACTGCCACATATGTTGGGTCGGTGCCTACCGGATAGTCAGCCGTCTTCTGGAAGGTACCGTCCCCGTTCCCCAAAAAGACGCAGACTGTGGCGTCGTTCGGACTTAGTGTGGCCAGGTCCAGATTTCCGTCGCCATTGAAGTCTCCCGTCGCAACGGCATCGGTGCTGACTCCCGCTGCGTAGCTAACTGGAGGCTGGAACGTACCGTCCCCGTTGCCCAACAATATGCTTACTGTTCCGTTAGGAATCAGATTTGCCACCGCCAAATCCAAGTTGCGGTCATGATTGAAGTCGCCGACAGCGACAAAGAACGGCTGCCCTCCGGCTGTAAGCGACGTTGCCGGTTGGAACGTGCCGTCCCCATTACCCAGCAGAAGATGAAGCGCTCGCTTCGTAAGCCCAGCCTCTTCATCGATGACCAACAAGTCCGGGCTCCCGTCGCCATTGACGTCTGCAGTAATGACAAACACCGGGTTCACTCCGACAGAGTAGTTGGTCGGAGGTCCGAACGTCCCGTCACCATTACTTAGAAGCACGCTGACATCGGCGCCCGAGAAATTTGCCGTTACGACATCGGGATTGTTGTCATGGTTAAAGTCCGCAGTAGCGACCCAAGCGGGACCTTGTCCTGCTGGGAATATCGGTGCGTCCAGGAATCCGGTTGCGGCAGCGAGGCAAGGAAGTGCGAGCAAGAAGATCAGAAGAAGAAGGGTTCTGCTCCGTAGCCTGCACATGGCAACAACTCCTTTTTGGCGTGTGCTGGGATGAGGGGCCTGACTGTGCCCCCCAGTCCCAAAACACACAAAACGCGATTATCCAGTCAACGCTACTGAAGCTTCATAAACGCTGACGGCACAGCGCAGGTCGGATTGCAAACTGCGCTGACCGACGGAACCCCACCTGAGCTCACGATGAAGGGAAACCCGGGGGAAACCCGGGGACAGACGGAACGTTTCCTGATGCTTCTGCAGCTACCAGTTAAAGGTAAGGGTATGTTGCTTACGTCACCCAAGTAGCAGAAAACGTCCCGTCTGTCCCCGGTTTCCTTAGCCGCTCCAGCAGCGTCGGGCCTCGCGAATTCGCAATCCTAACAGCATGCTTACTACTGGAGTGGAGGCCAGGGATCGATATGCGGCTCGGAGGGTGGGCACTTCCAGAGAAAGGAAAGAACTGCTCTTCAGGGAGCCTGATGCTGGCGCATTGTCCTTCGGAAACCTGAGGAAGTCAACCAGGAACTCCGCGGAAAGCTTTGTTGGCGCGGTATTACCTCAGGACGTGCACCGCTGCCGGGCTGGCAACCTGAAACTCGCAACCTCTGTCTACGCCTTCGCCGCCTTCCCCTCCAGCGCAGAATAGATCGCCGGGTTCGAGCACACCTCGTAATACCACCGCTCCGTCCACTGCTGCAGAGAAAACTTGCGCGGATCAATCTGCGGGATACGGCTGCTGCGCACCACGATCTTGCGGAAAATGTCGCCTCCCACCGGCACCAGCCCGCTGTGCAAGCGGAAGCCCTCACACCCCCACAACTCCGGCAACTCCAAGCGGCACAGCTCCAGCGAGATCTCCTGCTGCAGCCGCCGGAATGCCGCTTCGTTCATGCGGATGCCGTTCAGGTTGTAATTCAGGATGAAGTCGTCCGCGCCTTCTTCCAATTCCGCGTCGCCCGCTGTTTGAAACGTGTACACATGGAACGGACTTTTCAGCCGCTCGATCGTCTTCCGCACCCGCTTGCTGCACGACGACAGCCGGTCGCTTTCATTCAGCGCGTCGGAGATCATGATGCGCTGCTCCCCATCCATCAGGTACATGGGCGCCGAATCCTGATACGAGATCCCCACCCCCAGCTCCAGCGTCGGCAATCCGCCGCGCTCCAGCAACTGGTTGTACCCGCGCACGATTTCGATAATCTCCCGTGCCAGGACGCACGCCCGGCTCACCGCCAGCCCCGGGTCGCCCTCCCGTTCCAACAGCGCCAGGATGACCGCGTCTCCTTCCAGAAACACTTTGGTGGCCCCGTACTTCGGCAAAAGCTTGTTCACCGGATCATAGAAGTTCAGGCTGAAATACGAAGCCGGGTTCAGCCCCCGCTCCATCAAAGACCGCGTCAGCCGTGAAGAATCCCGTATGTCTGCTTTGAGCACCACGTGCCGCAGGATTTTCTCTTCGACCGGCTTCTGCTCCTCGGCCAGCAGGAACTCGTACAGCGTCCCGTTCATCGCCGAGAGTTCCCGCATCTTGGCATTGCCGATCAGGTTGATGCTGTCCAGCACCTCATTCAGTGCTTCCAGCCGCCGCAGGTCGCGGTGATAGCGCAGAAAATCGTGCAGAAAACGCGCCGCCGTCCTGGCCCGTTCCGCGCCCCGGCAGCTTGCCATCCGCGCCACCGCCGCATAGAGTCCATCGGTCGAGAGCCGGCCCTCCTCAATCAGCTTTTCCACCCGGTCCCGTTCTTCCCGCGAAATCAGCGCATTCTTCAACTGTTGCGCGTTGATGCGCGGCGAGTATTCCGGTAACAGCGGGGCCACCTCGTAAGAGGCCACCACGTAGTCCATCACCCCTTCCGCTTCCAACTGGCGCACCCACGCCGCCAGCCGGGCTTTCTGGCTTCGCCCTTCCGGGGTGGAATTGTCAGGATTTCCGCCCCCCACCAACTCCTGCGCGTTTTCCGGCACGTTCAGCCAGCCATCCACCACGCTCTGGTCTTCCGCTTCCGCGCCCGGGTTCGCCGACTGCAGAAATTCGCAAGTGATTCTGCGCATGTTCGAGAAACGGTCCGGGTCGCGATCAAAATTGCCCAGCATCACGTAATGCTCGGCATTGAGGTAGGTGTCGCGCCCGTCTTCACTGAAGATCAGCGGGTTCAGGAACAGCTTGTATCCCGCCTCCGCCCGGTTGCCGAACAACGAGCGCCGCATCCGCGCCAGGGTCTCCTTCTCGATCTCCCGCAAGATGCGGAACAGATCCTGCCCCGTCTTGCGCAGGATGATCTTCTTGGCCACCTGGAAGGCCGCCACCCGCTCGCGATACTCCAGCGCCTTTTGCTGCCGCACCCCTTCGTAGTTCTTGAGCATCATGCGGCAACGTTCCAGCATCAGGGCGAATTGTGCATGCAGTTCTACCCGCAGGAACTTGAGAATCGCAACCCGGGCCAGCACGTCCACCGCGATATTTTCTTCCGCCTTGGCGCGATTCAATGCCGCCACGTGCATTTCCGTCAGCAGCGGCTTCAGCTCCGAAGCTTCTGCCTGCGCCTGCCGCTGGGCAACCGGTTTCGATCCGATGAAGTGATTGCCCGACGAGCTTTGCGGCGCCTCGGCGGCCAGCAGTCCCTCCATGTTGCCGTGGCGCACGATGTGGCGCGCAATCTGCAGCCGTGCCAGCTCCACGAATTTCGAACTTAGGTGAACGTCGTGCCGCAGGTTATCAATCCCCAACTGCAGGTCTTCCAGAGAAAGCGACGCGGTATAACTGGTCAGCCGAGGCGGATCCGCCTCGTCTGCCGCAGGCCCGAGTCTGAAAAATGGAATGCGTGGCATCGTGGGCCGGCTTCTGACTTACGGTTGCCCGTCCCGGCTGACCAGGCTGGCGCGGAACTGGGGCACCACCAGGGCCTGCTCCACCGTGGGTACGTTCAGCCCGGCCAGTCTCGTGGCCACCTTGGCCGCCTGGGCTGCCGCTCCACTGCTGCTGTAGGCCCGCCACAACAGCTGCAGCGATTGCGGATCGTCATCGTCTTCTTCCAGGTGCGCGATGGCTTCCGGGTACTTCTGCTGGGCCAGCAGCACCGCTCCCAGCCCCGCATGATAGGAGAACTGGATCACCCGGCTGCGGCTGCTCTCCGCCATGCTCTCCAGTTGCTGGATTGCACTGGACGCCGCGTCCATGGCCTGCGCCTCGGCCGCGCGCGTCGCCCGCACCTGCAGGATGCGTGCCTGCTCTTCATCCCGGTCGCTGCGAGAGATTTCACGCTGCCCGTCGATTGCGCTCTGGGCCGCTTGCAGATGTCTCATCGCCACTTTGTACTCCGGGTCGTACATGGCCAGCACCCGGTGTGCCTCCGCTTCCAGCCGCGCCAACCCCGCCGCATGCGCGTGCTTGGCCACGTCGCGCAGCGCCCGCTCCGCTGGTTTGCGGTTGTTCTCCCGGATCCAGGTCACCGCTGATTGCATTTCGTACTCCACC
>JBGPJK010000014.1:0-30824 GCA_041485425.1 Terriglobia bacterium
ACCGCCGAAGAGGCAATGGGCAGAAGGCCGCCCTCCAGCAATATCACGGCGGCGAGCAGCAGCACGCCTCCGGGCATAACCAGGGATCTCAGTGTTCCCTTGCTCCAGAGGTCCAAGCGATCCTTTCCCTAAGCCCGAGGCTGGCGTTGAGCAATTATCCCCGGCGGGGGAAAGCGGGGGTGAGTGACGGTGCAGGTTCGTCCCATTTCTGCAGTGGGTTCTCTTTTCGGAAGCCGAGACCTTGGTGCGTGGTGCAATCTCTTGTCTGTTCTCTAGGTCCGCCTAGAATCAGGATGTCATTAGAGGAATCTTATGCGCATCCTTATCGCTGAAGACGACGGAGCACTCGCCAGTTTCGATCGCAAGGGCCTGGAAGCCGAGCACTATGCCATTGATGTCTCGGCTGACGGTGAGCAGGCGCGCGCCATGGCTGGAGAATTTGACTACGACCTGGTGGTGCTCGACCTCAACCTGCCACGCTTGGACGGTGTCTCGATCCTGCGCTACGTGCGGACGCGGAAACCCAGCGTTCCCATTCTGGTGCTGACAGGGCGAAACCGGGTGGAGGACCGGGTGCAATGCCTCGACCTGGGGGCAGACGACTACCTGGTCAAACCGTTTTCATTCTCGGAGCTGTCGGCCCGCATCCGGGCGCTGCTGCGGCGCTGCCATTTGCCGGCGGAGTCGGTGCTGGCGGTGGATGATCTGAAACTGGACCGGGTAGAGCGGCGGGTGGAGCGGGCGGGACGGCGCATTGAACAGACCTCCAAAGAATTCGCCTTGCTCGAGTACCTGATGCGCAATGCCGGGCGGCGGATCACCCGCGCCATGATCATCGAGCACGTCTGGAACTTGTCGTTTGACACCTGCACCAACGTAGTCGATGTGTACATCAATTAGCCAGAGATAAAAAGCGCCTTCAAATCGGGACGGAGAGCTCGCAGTTGCTGCGCCAGGTCCCGGCCATTTTGGCCGGGCATGACGACATCGGTGATCAGGAGCCGCACCTCCTCTTGATGCTGGTGGAATGCGCACATGGCTTCGATTGCGTTGCGCGCTTTCAACACCTGGTAGCCCATCGACTGCAGGATTTCGCAAGTCACGTCGCGCACGAAGGCTTCGTCTTCGACCAGAAGAATGGTCTGGCATTCGGTCGAGTTTTTCAGGTCAGCCATCGTCGAGTCAGGTTCGGCGATGCTTTCGGGTTCCCGCGCATGGCTGCAGCTCACGCTTCACCTCCGATTAACGCGAAATACGGTGCACACGGCGTGCCATGTGGAGTGAGAGCGGCGTGCGGGTCTCAGTTCAAGAACTTCAAGGGGCTGGAGGGTGCTTGAGGTGGCTTATGTGTTGCCCCTGCGGGGCTGGCTCACTTTCCACCCCTACCCGTCACTTCAGTGCATGGCTTTCCCATACCGCCCCTGACGAAGTGGAAATCCGTTTCGGGAGAAGTGATCGAAAATTGTCGGGAATAATTCCTGAAACGGTAAAGAGTCCGGGGGCGGTTCGGGACTTTACTTGGCACGCGATAGCACTGTCCGGTTGGGATCGAGTACGATCTTCCGTGTACCGGCGGGTGCCCTGAGATGGAACTGCGTTTCTGGCCCGTCGGCAAACACGCGTCCGAGCAATGCAGCTTTTCCAGCGAGCATTGCATACACAGGGATGGAAGTCACCAAGTCCTGGGGAGCGGATTTCTGAAGGATCGTGCCAGTGACGAAAGTTGAGCCAGCCTTGTCTGCATACTTCACACCTTGCAACTCAAAGCGCGGGATCGCCGCGCCTTGCACCCATCCTTGGTAAAACCAGTCTAGAGATTTGTGACCCTCGTACCACAGGGAGGGCGGCAATTCATCTTCGAAGGCGCGCACCAGGTCGCGGGTAGTAATGGATCGTCCCTGATACTGGTCTCGCAGTTTGTGGAGCGTGCGCACGAAGGGCTCGTCTTGCGGCTGCGACCCTGGCGCAGTTCGACTGGTCGCAGGTTTAGGCTCGGCGTCGCGCAGCATGTTGCGCAGCATGTGAAACAGCCAGGTGCCGCGCCCGTAGCTGATGGCCTCATATCCCGCGGGAAACTGCGAACACGAGAGCCTGGAGCCCAGAGTTACGGGACCTGCGTCCATGAGCGGTGTGCCGTCTTTATTTTTCTGCAGGAGGTCGTCGCGAAATTTCTCCATGACGGCGCGGAACTGGGAGGGATCTTCGGACTCGAGCAACATCAACGAACTGTAATTCGCCAGGGCTTCGACAATCCACTGGTCCCGATAGCCGCTCCAAGTAAGCAGATCGCCCCACCACTGATGGGCAGTTTCATGCGCGATGACCGCTTCACTGAGCGTGGCGTCCACCCGGTTCATGTGCAGTCGCAGCCTCTCTGCCGGCGAGAGGAAGGAAAAACTGGAGAGAAAAATCAAGCCCGGCCAGCCCTGGCTGACCGCACCGGGCATCTGCGTCAGGGCCAATTCGCTGTAGGGATATGGGCCAAAGCGGCGGGCGTAGAAATCGATGGCGCGAGCCGCCCGGTCGGCCACCGGCTGAGCATTGCGAGCAGGAGAAGGCGGGGGCGGAGTGACCACAATCGGTGACTCACGCACGCCGGGAGGAGCCGGCAGTGCCGAAACCACAGCCTCCGCAGGCGCTTTGGGGAAAGCCCGCTCGACGCCGGAGGCGGCGTAAGTTTCGACCGTGACATCTCCGGCGCGGGCAACGGCTCGCACGTACTTGCCAAGGTTGAATCCTGCGACCGGGATGGGACGCTCTGAGACCCAGCGGGAAACTTGTTCTCCTTCCGCAAGGTTGGCAGGCAGCTCCCCTGGGTCTGCGTCCCCGTGCTTTCCCGTGGCGACCAGAATCCAACCTGCGGGGTAACGGAATTCCAGGTCGAAGTTGGACATGGCGAGCCCCAGGTTGGGATACCAGGTGCCGCGCGCGCCCACATAAAGCAGGCCTCCTCCCGCCTCGGAGAGTACTTGGCCTCCATAGACGAAGCGCAACACCATTTTTTGTCCCGCTTGGAGCGGTTGGGGAAATATGACCGCTACCAGATCGTTGCCACGACGTGCGCGCTGCGTGCCTTCAAGCGCTGGGTTATGGATGAACTCGACGGGATGGCCATCGGCGTCCACTTGTGTGACCGGAAGAAATCTCGAGAGCTCGAACAGGACCGCCCGCTGGCCGCCCTGACGGACTTCGAGTTGCAGCGAGGCTTCGGCGTTGAGTTGCGTTGGGGGCTTTACTTCGGCGCGGATCTTGTAACGGGAGACATTAATGGAGCCGGCGACACCCTCTTCCCCTGTGACGCCGTTTATGTCTTCCCCCTGACCGCGACGCTGGTTCAGGGCGAATGAAGTCCAGACGTCGTAGTAGCTTGCGCCCTCGACCGTCTTCAGTTGACCGGCCCAGATCTGCTCAGACGCTAGGGAGTCGTAATAAAGATCGAAGGTGCCCAGTTTGCGGCCCTGGAGGCGGACGTGCAGCATGCGATCGTCACTCGCGGGGTTTCCCTGCAGTCCTGCAGGCTGCGCCTGACCTCCCGAGACGGGTAAGAATCGACTGAGGCTCACCAGTAGCCGCAAAGCGTCGCTCTCGGCCAGATTTTGGGCAGTCGGGTCCCACTGGGAGATGAATTCCGGCGTGTTGTCGGCAGGCCGGAGGTACGACTGCAGTTCGGCGAAGGTGTCGTCGTTGAAGCGAAAGTACGCGGTGGCGAATCTTTCCTCGAGGATGGCGGCGCCGGTGGACCGCGCCATGGAAGCACGCTCGACCTGGTTGGGCGGGATCAGCAGCACTTCGCCGTCTCCCTCAAAGAAGGCACCGGTCACCCGTCCGGCCACGTCCTGGGTAAAGGCGATGGTTCCGTCGTCGAGCGTGATGTGGAAGGCAGCGCGGTCGAACGAAGCGTCCCGAATGCGGTAAACCCGAGACGCATCCAGACCCACCGTCCGCAACCGCGAGTATAAAGCCGCCGCGGAATGAATTGGCTGGGAGTGCGGCTGATCGGCGGAGTTTTGAGCAGGCTGGCTCGCGGCCTGGAGCACGCATGCCGCCAGTACACACAAGATCCCTGCACCAGTTCGAGCTTGCTTGGGTACTTCGGTCACCTACGCTGACGTCTCCCCTGTTGCTAGAATGCGCCTCAGTGCGGGCCTCTGTCATCTTCTTATTGCCGGTCGTCCTGTTTCCAGCCCTGGTCGCGGTGTGTGCGCCGGCGGAGGTCCTCCACCTCAAGACCGGGCGCACCATCTGGGCAGACCAGGTCCGCGAAAACGGTAACCGCGTCGAATACGACATCGGAGAAGACTCCTACGCAATTCCAAAGTCTTCAGTGGAGCGGATTGAGGCTGGGGGCGCGCCTCCGGAGTACGCTTCTCCGGGCGGAAGGGTCAATGGCTCCAAGGATGTTCCCGCATTTGCGCCCAATGAGAACCTCAAGAGCGAGGCCGGACTTGCCGACAAGATCGTTCGCTCGGACAAAGTCGATACCGATGCGCTGAGCGGCCTAGAGCAGCAAGGCAATGCCAGCGCGACCGCCACCGGGTACTTCATCGCCGGCAAACATGAGTTTGAACACGGAAATTTCAGCAAGGCCCGCTCTTATTTCGAAACCGCATTGCGTTTCGATTCACAGAACGCGACCATCCTGAATTATTACGCGGCGCTGCTGGTACGCACCGGAAATGCTGCCGAGGGGCTACCGTATGCCGAGCGCGCGGTGCGCATTGCGCCGGATTCGCCGGATGCGCTGGCCGTCCTGGGATACGCACAATTTGCCGCTGATCGCAATCGCGAAGCCATACGCACCTGGAAACGTTCCCTGGAGCTCCGGCCTGACCCGGCATTACAGCAATATCTGGCAAAGGCGGAGCGCGAAGCCGCCGCGGAAGCCGACTTCTCGCAACACGAGAGCAGCCACTTCACCTTGCGCTACGAAGGCAAGCAGACCCCGGAATCGCTGCGGCACGCGCTCGTGGAAACGCTGGAGGCGGAATACGACGACCTGGTTCGCGAATTCGGAGTGGCTCCGCGCAGCAGCATCGCAGTCATCCTCTATACCGACCAGACCTTCTTCGATGTGACCCAGGCTCCGTCCTGGAGCGGGGCGGTGAATGATGGCAAGTTACGCATTCCGGTGGAGGGCGTCAGTTCGGTTACCCCCGAATTGGCGCGTGTGCTGAAGCATGAACTGGCGCACTCCTTTATTAACCAGCTTTCCGGGGGACGCTGCCCGCAGTGGCTGCATGAGGGGATCGCACAGGCGATGGAACCGAAGTCGCTTTCCAGCGGGCGCCGGCTTGCCGAACTCTTCCAGGCCCAACACCAGATTCCCTTCAACGCCCTGGAAGGCAGCTTCATGCGGTTCTCGCCCATGGAAGCGGTGTTGGCGTATGACGAGTCGCTGGCGGCGGTGGACTACATCAGTGAGACATACGGAATGAGCGACCTGCGACGCGTCCTGGAGAGACTGGCCGAAGGTAGTTCGACCGAAGCGGCACTGCGGAATACGATCCACTCCGACTACGGGCAATTGGAAACTGAAGTGGGCAAGTATCTGATCAGCAAGTACGGGGAATAGAGCTGCTGTGGCTGTGCCGGGCTCCGGGTGGGACATACCGAGGTGCCATTGCCGCCCGATTCCTTCTGTGTTAACTTCTGCCCGTCTGCTTACCAGTGATGCGCTTTCTCTTCAAACACGAGAAGCCCGGGGTGATGGCGCGGGAACCGGTGCAAGCCAAGGTCCCAGTGCTCACGGCCGCCGAACTGGCCGCGATCTACTACGGCCAGCGCATGGCAGGCGATTTCTATGACTTCCTCCGAGTCAGTCCGAACCGGGTGATCTTCGGACTGCTGGACGTGGCCGGACGCCACGATGATAATCGCGACGTCATCTCCGCCGCGCAGCAGACTTTCCGCACGCAGGCGGCGGAATTGTTCGCGGCGGAAGATGTGAACGAAGCCAATGCGATGGTCCGGCTCTGCCTAGAGCTCAACCGCACGATTTTGCAGGCGGAAGGAGGAGGTGTCCGCTCCTGTCCCGCATTCGCCGGGTGCTACAACGAGAGTCTGGGCACGGTCTGTTATTTCAATGCCGGGCACACGCCCGGCCTCCTGCGACATGGCACTGGAGTCACGGAACTGGCTGCCACGGGCCTGCCCCTTGGCCTCTTTTCGCATGCGACCTGCGATGCGCCCATGGTGGCGGTGGAACCCGGCGCAGCTTTACTGGTGGTCTCCCGAGGAATTGTCGAGAGCAAGTGCAGGGGCGACGAATTCGGGTTGGAGAGGGTGAAAAGCAGCCTGCAGCACGCCACGACAGAATCGGCGACGGAGCTGTGCGTGACCGTTCTCAACCAGGTGCAGCAATTCATGCGCAGGCCACCGACTCATGATGACGTGACCGCGCTGGCCCTGCTGCGTGCGGCAGAAGATAAAGCTGCGGCAGGAGGCGTTTAGCCCCGCCGAGCTTTCTTCTTTGGCGCCGGCTTGGGCGCTGGTTGCTCCTTGCTGGCCGGCGCCAGTTCGTCCGCGGTCACGAACAGCGGCTCAATGTCGGTGGGAATGCCCTGCAAACCGTCGAGCACTCGCTTGAGCGCGGGGCGGACCACGCCTAGCTCATCGAGCATTTTCTTCGCGCCGGCATAGTTGCCCTCGGCCTCGAGGGTTAAGAGGTCATGATCGAGTTCGGTGACTGCCGGCTTGATCTTGGTCATGTCTACGGTGAAGGTTCCGTCGCCCCGCTGGATGAATGCTCCGTTATCCATGAGGAAATTGAATTGGACCGCCATGCCTTTGCCATGCGCGTCTTCTAATCCAAAACGCAGGCTGCGGAAGGCGGAAGCCAAATATGTGGTGTAGAGTTGGCGCTGCGCGGCATCATCCGAGGGCAGAATCCTGGCGAGACCCATCTCCGCCGCGTGGTCCATCATGTATTGCAGCGCGAACAGGCCGGTGACATCAGCTTTGGCTTCTTCGATGGCGCTGTAGAGTTCTTTCAGTTGCTCGCGCGGATTGGTTTCGTGCCCATCCACCTTGATCTGGTGCGGCCCCAGGCCGTGCATGAGTTCGTGCGCCACGATGTGGGTAAAGAACGAGTCGAAGCTCACGTCAACCATCGCCGTTTTTGACAAGGTGCGCCGGGCAATGGGGAGCAGCACGCTGTGGAACTTGGCTTCCTGCACATTCTTCAGCATGACCCGCTTGCTGCCCTTCTGGTTCACGACGCGTTCATCATTGGGGAGATTGTAAGCGGCGGTCTGCACCCCATGGGCGCCGTCGCCTGCGCTCAGGATTTCGTCTACCACACGAATGGGCGCGGCCGCGCCCAACTTGGGATTGCGGTACTGCGGATCGATGGGCAGGTTGTCCTCGATTTGCTGCAGGTGCTGGCTAAAAGCGGAGAGCTTGGCGCTCTCTTCATCATCCCGCAGGTTTACATAGGCTTCGAAGGCAGCTTTGTAGCCAAAGAGTTCGTCGTTGTAGGTCTCGTAGGGACCGATCGTGATGTCGAGTGGCGCATCCAGGTCCATCCAGGCAAGATCGCTTTCGTAATAGTCGTTCGAGAGGAAACCGTCGGCGCGAAGGGTAAGAAACTTCTTGAGCGATGCATTGTCGGTCAGGCCGGCGGCTTCACGCAGCAAACCTGCGGCCCGGGTAAGGTCATCTTTGTATTCTTCGCTGTAGGGAACAGTTCCGAATGGGTCATGGCGCTGGCCCCCAGAACCTGCGCTCAAGCGGATCACGGTAAAGAAGCTTTTCGCCTGCTCCTGCTCTGTTTCCGGTATTGCCGCGACCCAGCGCTCGAACTGCTCCTTTGTCATGTCTTCGGGATAGAAGTTCGCGCCCTTTGGCTTGCGTGGCGGGACGCCCGGCAGAAAGGCTTTGTATTCGTCAATGTCGGACCAGGGCCCCTTGTTGATCCAGAAGAAGTGCAGGCGGGCCTTGCCCAGCGGCGTTGTGTCCTTCTGCAACTTCTGATAGAGGGCCACGTTGCCGCTCCACAATTGCTTCATGAAAATATCGTCCAGAATGCGGCTAGCCTCAATCAGCTTAACCAGGGCCTGCCGGTCGCCTGTAGACAACTTGGACGTATCCACGCGTATGGGCGTAGGGGCAAAGCGGGCCGCCATTTTTCCCAGTGCCGCGAGGTCGGGGGTAGCCGCGCTGCTCTTGTGTTGTGCTTTAGCTGGAATCGTTGAAACTCCCAAAAGAAATACAGCCAGAACATAGCTGGTAACTCGCATCTCCTTCACCTCCCCGGCCGCATAGTCGCTTGGCGACGGAGCGAAAACTCATCATCATAGCAGCCGGGGCTGGCTGGGAGCAGCCATCCAGAGGTACAATTTAGCGAAGGTCGTCGTCCCAGAGAATCGTTAAGTTTCGACCGCGGTGGATTTCCTATGCGAAAAGTAGTCCCCTGGTTGCTGTTGGTTTGTCTCATTACGTTGCCCGTCAGCGCGGACACCGTGGTGGAAGAGATTATTGCCCGCGTCAATAACCAGATCATTACCCGCAGTGAGTATCAACACAGCCAAGAACAGGTCAAGCAGGAGCTGCGGCAGCAGGATGCGGCCAGTGCTGACAAGCTTTACACCGAGCGCGAGAAGGACGTCCTGCGTGACCTGATCAACCAGCAGTTACTGCTGGAGAAGGGTAAGGATTTGGGGATCACCGGGGACACCGAACTGGTCAAGCAGCTTGACCAGATGCGCAAGCAGATGAACCTGGAAAGCATGGAGGATCTGGAAAAGGCCGCTCAGACGCAAGGCGTATCGTTCGAGGATTTCAAGCAGAACATGCGCAACCAGATCATCACGCAGCAGGTCATCGGCAAAGAGGTGGGCTCAAAGGTGGCGATCAACCAGGACGAAGAACAGAAGTTCTACGACGAGCACAAGAGCGAGATGGAGCAGCCGGAGCAGATCCGGTTGAGCGAAATCCTGGTTTCCACGGAGAAGAAAAGCAGTGCCGACGCGGCGGACGATTCGCAAGTGCTGGCTGCGGCTGAGGCCAATACGCATAGTCTGCTGGAGCAGATCCGCAAGGGGGCCGTTTTCGAGGACATCGCCAAGAAGAATTCCGACGGACCGACCGCCGCGCAGGGGGGAGATCTTAGCTACTTCAACCGCGGAACGCTCGCCAAGGAACTTGAGGACAAGACCTTCGCCATGAAGCCGGGTGACGTTTCAGACGTGATCCGCACCAAACAGGGCTTTGTAATCCTGAAGGTCACGGAGCATCCCAGCGCCGGCGTACCTTCGCTGAGCGAGATCGAGCCACGCATCCAGGATGCGATCTACTCAGAAAAGCTGCAGCCCGCGCTGCGCCTTTATCTGCAGAAATTGCGCGAGCAAGCTTACATTCAGATCAAGCCGGGCTACGTGGACACCGGCGCCAGCCCCAACCAGACCCAGCCGGTTGAGACTACTGCCAAAGACACGGGTGCGAAGCAACTGAAAAAGAAGAAAAAATTTGGTGTGTTTTAGTTTAAGCTGAGCGGGAGCCGCGCCCCTTCCTACGGCCAGTTGTCAGGGGTGTCTGCTTGAACAGGTCGCGTTGACGCGTTGTATAGGTCCGCGCTGAACACGCTATGAAGGACTTCTTTCTCTGCGATTGCGCCCAGCACGAAAACAAGCTCATCACCTCCAGCTTCGTGGTGGTCTCCAAACAGGTCAAACCCAAAAAGTCAGGGGAGCCGTACATTGCGCTCACGCTGGGCGACCGCAGCGGACAGATCGAAGCCAAGATGTGGGACAACGTCGAGGAATCGCTCGACACCTTCGAGCAGGACGATTTCGTCAAGGTGAAGGGCCTGCTGAACAAGTATAAGAACCGCTTCCAGATCACCATCCACAAGCTGCGCCGGCTGGGTGAAACGGAAGTCGATTTCGCCGACTACTTGCCCAAGACCACCAAGGACATCGGCGAGTTGTGGCAGACTCTGGCGGGCTTTGTCGCCACCTTCCAGAATCCTTTCCTCAAAGGTCTGATTGAAGCCTTCATGGCCGATCCGGAGATTGCGGAGGCTTACCGGAACGCTCCCGCGGCGAAGACGCTGCATCACGCATACATCGGTGGCTTGCTCGATCACGTGGTATCGCTGTTCCGCTCGTGCGATCTGATCTGCCGCAACTATCCGCAGATCAACCGTGATTTGCTGCTTACGGGCGCCTTCCTCCACGACATCGGCAAGATCCACGAACTCACCTATAACCGATCATTTTCGTACACCACGCGGGGGCAGTTGCTGGGGCACATGGTGATTGAACTGGAAATGTTGCACGGCAAGATCGCGCAGGTGCCTGGGTTTCCGGATGACCTGAAGACTTTGGTCGAACACCTCATCATTAGCCATCACGGGCAATACGAGTTCGGTTCGCCCAAGCTGCCGATGTTCCCTGAGGCGCTGATGCTGCACTACCTGGACGACCTGGACTCCAAAATGGAGAGCATGCGGGCGCACTTCGAGCGTGAAAGCGAGCTGGAAAATGCGTGGACGGGCTACAACCCCTCTCTCGGTCGATCGCTGCTGAACACGGCGAAGTTCCTGGAGAAGAAACCCGCTGCCGTGCCAGCGCCAACTTCGGAAGAAACCGTTCCCGGCGGCGGAACACCGACGTTGTCCGGGCTGGAGATGCCTGAAAAGAACGCGAACCCCGCTCCCCTTGCTGCGGCGTCGCGTCCAGACAAAATGTCGTGAAGATTGACTCCGGGGCAACCGGATCGCTTCGAGTCCTCGCATGCCCATTTGCGAACATCACCACTTTCTGATAAACCACCCTCATCGGAGGGAATCATGAAATCCCAGTTGATAGCACTCACCCTGAGTTTGTATCTATCGTTCGCCCTTCTCGGTTGCAGCAAGCCTCCCGCTTCGAGCGACAACAACCAAATGAACCCAGCCGCGCCTGCAACTTCATCGAGTAGTGCCAAGCCCGCTGGTACCAAAGCGGAGGCTCCGAAACCGGTTGTGGTTCCAGTCGGCACAGTGCTGACCGTGCGCCTGGGCGAAGCGCTCGGGTCGAAGATCAGTCAGACCGGACAGACATTCGCCGCAACCGTCGCTGAGCCGGTTGAAGTGGACGGGAAGACGGTGATTCCGGCTGGGGCGAATGCTTCCGGGACGGTGGTGTCCGCCAAGCCTCTGGGCCGGTTCAAGGGTGCGGCAAGCCTGCAAATAAGGCTGACTTCGGTGGCGGTCAATGGCAGCGACCGGCCGATCGAGACCTCGTTGGTCAGCCGTGCAGCAAAAGGAAAAGGTAAGCGCACGGCCACCATGATTGGTGGGGGCGCGGGCGTGGGCGCACTGATCGGCGGACTGGCGGGCGGCGGCAAGGGAGCGGCCATCGGAGCGATTGCCGGCGCGGGCGCGGGCACTGCCGGCACCGCCTTCACCGGGAACAAAGACGTCGTGCTGCCGGCCGAGTCTGCGGTCAGCTTTAAATTGGAGCAGCCGCTGGAGGTGAAGTAGCTTCTAGCCCTCGGCCCTTGGCTGTCGGCTTTCAGTTGCCAGATACTCCCAGGATGCGATTCTGTCTCTGGGAGTATTTTTGGGGGGAATCTCACCGCGGCTAGTGCTGAGACTTGGTGGCTGGCGATCCATCTTGACGGCACACTTTGTCTACGCCTCCAGCGGCATTTTGACGATCTTTTTCTGGATGGCGTAGGTGACCAGCTGGGCTTTGTTGTGGATGTCGAGCTTGCGCATCAGGTTGAACTTGTGGGTCTCGACGGTCTTGACACTTAGGCCGAGCAACTCCGCAATTTTCTTCGCTGAGTTGCCCTCCGCGATCATCTTGACGACCTCGCGTTCCCGGGGCGTCAAGGTGGAACTGCGGGAGACCAAGCGAAGGTCCGCGGAACGGACATCCTCGACCAGCCTGCTCAACACTTGTGGGCTGAGATATTCGTGCCCGTTGTGGACCTCGCGCATCGTGCTGACGAGCCTGGCCGCGGAGGTATCTTTCAACACGTAGCCGGCAGCGCCCGCCGACAACGCCTGCACGACGTACTCTTCATCCGAATGCATGGTGAGAAATATCAGTTTGGTACCCGGGCAGTCGCGCTGAATCAACCGTGCCGCCTCGAAGGGCGACAACCCGGGCATTCCTGCATCCATCAACACCAGATCTGGCCGGTGCTGGAAAACTTTGGTCAGCGCTTCGGAGGCATTGCTCGCCTCGCCCACCACCTCGAAGTCTGGCTCGTCCTCCAGTAACCGCCGCACACCCTGGCGGACCAGAATGTGACAGTCCACAAGCAGGCAACGGATCCTGGTTTTGACGGAGCCGTTATCGGCGAAGAATCGCTGATCCAAGGACACTACTCCTCTGCAAGGCCAGAGCGACTAGGGAATGGCACGATCGCTGGAAGCGCACGCGTGGCAGCCTTTCGGCTTTCAGGGATTGCAGGCATTGTACAGGTTACCCCACGATTCGTCACTGTGGAACCCCGTTGACTACGCCAGGCTCTGATCTTCGGAAGACCAAACTTTTCTCATGTCATCGGATACAATCCTGATTTCATGCTGCGCTACTTCACCTCCGGGGAGTCTCATGGCGAGGCCTTGGTCGCTCTTCTGTCCGGAATGCCGGCGGGGGTGAAAGTCGACCAGGGGTTCCTGGACCGCGAATTGTGGCGCCGCCAGCAGGGCTACGGCCGTGGCGGACGCATGAAAATTGAGCGCGATACGGCGCACATCCTTTCGGGAGTTCGCCAGGGTATGACCATAGGCTCGCCAATCGCCATCTTGCTGGAAAACAAGGATTGGAAGAATTGGCAGGAGTCGCTTCCGGTAGAAGCGGGCGATCCCTCCCGGCACAAGCCGGTGGCTTCGCCGCGTCCCGGGCACGCCGATTTGGCTGGAGCATTGAAGTACAACTTCCCGGAGGCCCGTTATGTCCTGGAACGGGCGTCGGCGCGCGAATCGGCGGCGCGGGTGGCGATGGGCGGAGTAGCGAAGTTATTTTTGCGCGAACTGGGGATCGACGTGCTTAGCCACGTGGTGGCTGTGGGCGGGGCAAGCATCGGCGAGAAGGCAATTTCGTGGGAGCAGGTCCAGGCTGGGTGCGCACGTCAGGAGATTCTTTTGAACTGCGTCGATGCCGATGCCGAGCAGCGCATGAAGGAAGAGGTGGACCGGGCGCTGAAGAATGGGGATTCGGTCGGCGGTGTTTTCGAAGTGATTGCCCACAACGTTCCGCCCGGTCTTGGTACCTATGCGCAGTGGGATGAACGTCTGGATGCGCTGCTCGCGGGTGCGGTCATGTCGTTGCAAGCGGTGAAGGCGGTGGAGATTGGGGCAGGCATCATGGCTGCGGCTTCCCCCGGCTCCGCAGTGCATGATGAAATAGGCTATGGGGCCGCGGAAGGCTTTACCGGTTTTACTCGCACCCGGAACAATGCGGGTGGCATTGAAGGCGGAGTCTCCAATGGAGAAGACATTCGTGTGCGTGGCTACCTGAAGCCAATTTCCACCTTGCGACGCCCGCTGCAGTCGGTGGACTTCGCTACCCGGGAAACGGTGAAGGCGGCCTACGAACGTTCGGACGTATGCGTGGTGCCTGCTGCCGGGGTGGCGGGCGAAGCCATGGTGGCGCTTACCCTGGCCCGCTGTGCGCTGGAGAAGTTCGGGGGTGATTCCATGACAGAGACTCGGCGCAATTTTGCGGGGTATGTGGAGCAGTTGAAGAACTACTAGGAGCTGGGCTGTAGCCAGTGGCCGCTGACGACTGAAGACTCAATGATCTATCCGATCGTAAAGTTTGGGAATCCGGTTCTGGAGAAGACCGCCGAACCGGTCACGGTGTTTGACGACGAACTGAAGAAACTGGTCGAGGACATGTTCGAGTCCATGTATGCGGCGCATGGCGTAGGGCTGGCGGCCCCGCAGATCGGGATCTCAAAGCGGCTCGCGGTCATCGACATCACCTTCAAGGAAGACCCGATGGCCAGGCTGGTGATTGTCAATCCGGAGATCCTTCACATTGAGGGCAAACATACGCAGAATGAAGGCTGCCTCAGCATCCCGGAGTTCCGCGAGCCGGTGACGCGTCCGAGCAGGGTCACGGTTCGCGCCCAGGACGTGAATGGCAAATGGTTCGAGAGAACCGGCGAAGATCTGCTGGCGCGCGCTTTCCTGCATGAGACCGATCATCTGTACGGCAAGCTTTACATCAGCCACATCAGTGCGCTGAAACGTGACCTCATGAAGCGCAAGATTCGCAAGCTGATGAAAGCGGGAGAATGGTAAGAATTAAGTGATTGAGGGATTGAGTCATTGCGCGATTCACCGCCGTCAATGATTCAATGGCTCAATGATTCAATGACTCAATGACTCAATGATTCAATCCCTCAATCTCGTCTTCTGCGGCACCCCGCGTTTCGCGGTCCCCACGCTGGAAAAACTGGTGGCTGCGGGATTTGCGGTTTCGCTGGTGGTTACGCAGCCGGACAAGCCGCAGGGACGGGGGTTGGAACTCACTGCTTCTCCCGTCAAGCAGCGCGCACTCGAACTGGACTTGCCGGTGGTACAGCCGGACAAGATCAAGAACAACGAGGAATTTCGGGCACAGCTCGCTGCGCTTAGTCCGGATGCGATCGTCGTGGTCGGCTACGGACGCATCATTCCGCAGTGGATGATCGATTTGCCGCGACTGGGGAACATTAACCTGCACGCGTCGTTGTTGCCGAAATATCGTGGAGCGGCTCCCATCCAATGGGCGATCGCTTGCGGTGAAGCCGCAACCGGCGTAACCACGATGCGAATCGATGCGGGGTTGGATACAGGCCACATCCTGCTGCAAAAAGAAGTCCCGATGGCTGCCAACGATACATCGGAAGATGTGGCGCCGCGCCTGGCCGCAATCGGCGCTGACTTGATGGTGGAGACCCTGCATGGGCTGCAGGCCGGGACGATTCATCCGCAACCGCAGGACAATTCCAAGGCAACGCTGGCGCCCATCCTGAAGAAAGAAGATGGCCAAATCGATTTTCACCGCACGGCGGCGGAGATCTGCAATCGCTTGCGGGGGTTTCAGCCGTGGCCCGGCGCTTTTACCAATTTTCGCAGCAAAAACCTGCACCTGTGGGCGGCAAAGGCGGTCGGGCGCTCCATGCCGGAGGGTGAGCTGCTGCTTGAAGTTGATCACTTGATCGCAGGGTGTGGTGAAGGTACGGCACTGGAACTGCTCGAAGTGCAAATGGAGGGCAAGAAGCGGATGGCGGCGCGCGACTTTGTCCACGGATATCATCCGCAAACCGGCGAGCGGCTGGGCGGTTGACATTCAACCCTCAGGGGCTGGAGCCCCTTCTCGTCTGCAGCGCTTGCGGTACGCCCTAAGGCGTGCCCTGATTCGAACCAAAGGCTTCTCGGCAATTTCATGAATGGTCCGCGGAAGCACTTGCATCTTTGAGCCATTGACGAGCAGCCCCTAACTCATGCCTGTTTCCCTTGCCCGCGCCGCGGCCTTCGACATCCTGCTTCAGGTGGAGCAGGAGAGCGCGTACGCTTCAGAACTCCTGCACGCTCCACGTTACGCCAAGCTTTCTCCTGTAGATCGCGGGCTAACAACGGAACTGGTGATGGGGGTCTTACGTTGGCGATCTCTGCTCGACCGAGGAATTGCGGAGCAGTCGTCCCAGCGCCTGGAAAAGCTAGACCTGCAAGTGCTCACCGCTTTGCGGCTCGCTGTTTATCAACTGATGTTCCTGGACCGGGTGCCCGAACGCGCTGCCGTCCACGAGAGTGTCGAACTCGTGAAGCGGGCTCGCAAGCGCTCCGCAGTGCCGTTCGCTAATGCCGTGCTCCGGAAGGTTTCCGCCTCGGTTCCCACCGAACGCGAGCATTTGAGAGCTATCTTCGGAAGCGGAGGAACCGCGTTTGGACCTACGCCGGTTCCCCCCGGAGAAACTCCGGAAAAGCTGGCCGGGATCTTCGCGCATCCCCTGTGGCTGGTCGAGCGCTGGGTGCGTGAATTCGGAGTTGAAGCCGCGGAGCGCATCTGCCGGTATGATCAGCGATCGCCGGACACAACCATTCGCCTCGGCCAGCCTGAAGCTGAAAACGAGTTACGAAATCGGGGTATCGAACTCTCTCCAGGTCAACTACTGTCTTCAGCGCGCGGCGTGAAACGTGGCGATCTCATTAACACTCGCGCGTTCCGAGAAGGGCGCGTTGCCATCCAGGATGAAGCGTCGCAATTGGTCGCGCTGCTCGTGGGCAAGGGGAGGAACATTCTTGACTGCTGTGCGGCGCCGGGGGGAAAGACGCGGGTGCTTGCCGACCGCAATCCTGATGCGACGATTGTTGCCGTGGAGTTGCACCCGCACCGGGCTCGGCTGCTGCGAAAATTGGTGCCTGCGGAAAATGTGCAGGTGATTGCTGCTGATGTGCGTAAGCTTCCAATCAACGCGCGTTTCGATTGCGTGCTGGCGGATGTTCCCTGCTCCGGCACGGGCACGCTGGCCCGCAATCCTGAGATCAAGTGGCGGCTCACACCTGAGGATCTGATGGACCTGCAAGGCCGCCAGGCAGCGATTCTGCGATCAGCGATGGAGCACGTCGCGCCCGGTGGAAGACTGGTGTATTCCACCTGCTCGCTCGAGCGGGAGGAGAACGAGGAAGTGGTTGAACAAGCACTCGCCGCGGACCAGTCGTTGCGGGTGCTCGACTGCCATGCGGAATTGGAGCGGCTGCGGTCGAAGGGGGAACTGGCGTGGAAGGACCTGGAATCACTTGCCAGCGGACCCTATCTGCGAACCATTCCCGGCGTGCATCCCTGTGATGGATTCTTCGCGGCAGTCCTGAAAAAAACCTGACCATAGAGGATACCCAGGACACGGAGTCAGAAATCACTTTTGCATTCTGAACTCTGACTGTTGGCTTTTTCTCCGCGTCTCCGTGCGTCGGTGGCGGATTTCATTGCTTCACTTCAAAGCTCACGGCAGCACCCGCGACGACCTTCTGTCCGGGGGCGGGGTTTTGCGAAACCACGATGCTGGCCGGAGACGGCTGCGGGACCGGAAGCGGCGGCGATGTAACGGTGCCCGGCGAAGCCGGTGGATTCGTGGGCGATGCAGCCATAGTTGCCGCTGCTAAGTGCATTCCTGCATCTTGAAGAGCTAACGTCACGCTACCCAGCGGATGGCCGATGAAGTTTGGCATGACGAAGGCTTGCGGCGGCGATGCTTCTGTCACCAGGAGGCTGATCTTGGGGGCGGATATGCCACTGGCGTTCGGCGGCGGACTCTGCGACAGGACCTGGTCGGCCGGAGCACCCTGCATTTGCAGCGCGGCAACGGCTCCTACGTCCAGCCCGCGGCGCCGGATGTTGATCTCGGCCGCGCGCTCGCTTTGGCCAAGCACGTTCGGAATCTCGACGCGTTGCGGTCCCAGGCTCTCCGCAACTCGGATCTGCCATCCGCGACGTACCTGTGTCCCCGCGGGCGGCAGTTGCGACAGGATCTTTCCTTCCGGCACGTTGGCGCTGTAATACTGGCGTTCCACGGCGATTTGCAAGCCACTCTGCTCGGCAATGCTTCGGCCTTCCGCGGGAGTCTTGCCGGCCACGCTGGGCACGGCAACCTCGCGTCCGTGGATAGCAAAGCGCATCGCCGTGAGCGCGGAGACCAGCGCCACGACCAGCAACACCAGCGCCAGCAGGACGAGCCGGAAGAATGACTTCATTTCGCGAGTCCGATTATAGCCTTCCGCTTTTGGCAATTGTCGCTGAACGGTGTGTCGCGCATCACAAGCACGGATTGCGGCCGCGATTCTATACTGCTGGAATGACCGCTGACGCCGACCTGCTCGGACCGCTGCAGCGCTACTGGGGGTACGACTCGTTTCGTCCCTTGCAGGAGCGCGTGGTACGCAGCCTCCTGGCGGGACGCGACGCCTGCGTGGTCATGCCCACCGGTGGCGGCAAATCACTTTGTTACCAACTGCCGGCCGTGGTGTCGGGAAAAACGGTTGTGGTGATCTCGCCCCTCATCGCGCTGATGCAGGATCAGGCGGCCCAGCTCGCGCAGATGGGAATCCCCGCCGCCGTGCTCAACAGTGCCCTGGCCGCCGACCAGCAGCCTGTGGTCATGCGCAAAGCGCGCGCGGGAGAATACCGCCTGCTCTACCTTTCGCCGGAGCGGCTGGCGCGCGCCGATACCATCGCCTGGCTGCAGCGCGTTCCCATTGCGTTTTTCGCCATTGACGAGGCGCACTGCATCTCCGAGTGGGGGCACGAATTTCGCCCCGAGTACCGGCAGCTTAGTTGCCTGCGCGTGCATTTTCCCGACCGTCCCATCGCCGCGTTTACTGCCAGCGCAACCCGACGCGTGCGCCACGACATTCTCAACCAGCTCCAGCTGCGCAACCCCGACAAGTACATCGCCAGCTTTCATCGCTCCAACCTGCGCTACATGGTCAGGGAATGCGAGTCCCAGCGCGCCCAGTCGAGCGTGCTGGTGCGGGCTCTGCGGTTCCATTCGAAAAGTAACGTGATCGTATATGCGCCCACCATCGCCAAGGTCGAGGAGACGGTGGATTTCCTCGAAGAGAACGGGATTGCCGCCGTTGCCTATCACGGCAAGATGGAGACCGACGCCCGCAGGCGCAACCAGGAGCGCTGGACGTCGGACGAAGTGCGGGTGCTGGTGGGCACGATCGCCTTTGGATTGGGCATCAATAAAGCCGATGTGCGCGCCGTAATTCATCTGTCGTTGCCCAAGTCGATCGAGCAGTATTACCAGGAGGCAGGACGCGCCGGGCGCGACGGCCAGCCCGCCGATTGCATCTTGCTGTGGCAGCAGCGCGACGCCGGTTTGCTGGCCTACTTCGCCGAGCAGATCGCCGATGCCGCCGAGAAGGAGCGGGCCTGGCAACGTTACCATGCCGTCCGCCGCTTTGCCGAGTCCGACCACTGCCGCCATCACCAGATTTGTGTGCACTTCGGAGAGACTCCGAAGTGGAATTCCTGCGGCGCCTGCGACGTCTGCGGATGCGAGACAGAATGGCTGTCCAAGCCTCTCGAAGCGGCGCCGCCAAAACGAATTGGGTTCCCTGCGGCGCCTCCTGCTGCCCCAAGCCCGCAGCCTGAACCAACCAGCTCTGCCGATGTCGACCCTGAGTTGCGCGAGTATCTTCGCGAGTGGCGCCGTGAAACCTCGCGACGGCAGGGAGTTTCCGCGTTCATCGTCATGTACGACACTTCCCTCGACGAACTCTGCCGTAGGCGCCCCGCGTCGCTGGCGGAACTGCGCAGCGTGCCCGGATTCGGCGAGCGTAAGACCGAAACCTATGGCCATGAACTTCTCGACGCCCTGGCGCGCTTTCGAGGCGGGGCACGGGCCACCGCGGTGCCGGAGAAAAAACCGAAACCTGCGGAGGAGACCATGCGACTGCTGGCGGACGGACGCAGCTTCGAGGAGATTGCGAAAATTCGCGGGCGGCAACTGGTGACCGTAATCAGCACCGTCGCCGATCTCGTGGAAAAGGGCGCCGTGGAGTTCCAGAACGGTTGGCTGGACAAAGACCGGCTGCCCATGATTGAAGCCGCCTGCGAGCGCCTGGGAACGGAATGGCTTAAGCCGCTCAAAGAAGCTCTTCCGCCCGAGATCACCTTTGAGGAGATCCGCCTGGTGGTGGCGCGGCGGCGCCACGAGCAGCAACAGAAGACGGCGTAGCGCCGGCAGCCTGCCCTGAGCGAAGTCGAAGGGTCCCGCCGGCCACCAAGCCGCGTGGTGTGCCACAAACTGAGGCAGCGTCAATCCGAAACCACCATCCCCCGGTGCAAAAGAGTCGTTTCCTCCCTACTGCATGGCGGCCGGCGGGACGCCGGCACTACGGCGGGTTTATCCTTATACTCCGAGGTTTCTAATGAGCGCTCCTACAATTCCCGCCGAGAAGCTGACCCGCGAAGAGATCAACCGCAAGCAGAAGGAATACATCTTCCCTTCGGTCACCACGTACTTTGCCGATCCAGTGCCGATGGACCACGCCAGCATGCAGCATGTGTGGGACGTCGAGGGGAAGAAGTATCTGGACTTCTTCGGCGGCATTGTCACCATTAGCGTCGGTCACTGCAACCCGCGCGTGACCTCGCGGACCAAGGCGCAGATCGATCGCATGCAGCACGTCTCGACCTGCTTCCCGAATGAGCCGATGGTGACGCTGGCTGAGAAGCTGGCGCAGATCACGCCGGGCACGCTGAAGAAGTCCTATTTCACCAACAGCGGGACGGAGGCTGATGAAACCGCGGTGCAGATTGCCCGCATGCATACCGGGAATCTCGATGTGGTCGCGCTCCGCCATGGCTACAGCGGACGATCGTCACTGGCGCGCGCGCTTACCGGCATGAGCACCTGGCGGCGGGCGACGGTGGAAGTCGGCATCGTGCATGCCATGAATCCCTACTGCTACCGCTGCCCGCTGGGGCTGAAGTATCCGGAGTGCGAAGTGGCTTGCGTGAAGGACATTGAGAATGTCATCCAGTTTTCGACTTCGGGGCGCATCGCGGCGTTTCTGGCGGAGCCGATCCAGGGCGTCGGCGGCTTCATTACGCCTCCGAAAGAGTATTTCAAGATGGCGTTCAGCATCGTCAAGCAGTACGGCGGCGACTTCATCTCCGATGAAGTGCAGACGGCGTGGGGACGGACCGGACACAAGTGGTTCGGCATCGAGCACTGGGAGGTGGAGCCGGACATCATTACTTCTGCCAAGGGTCTGGGGAACGGCGTGCCCATCGGGTTGACGATTGCCAAGCCGGAGATCGCGGACTCGTTCCAGGGGCTGACGATTTCGACCTTTGGCGGGAATCCGGTCACGTGCGCGACCGCGAAGGCGGTGATTGAGGTGATTGAAGAAGATGATCTGCGGACCAACGCGGCGGTGGTGGGTGGGTACTTCCGGGAGAAGCTGGAGGAGTTGCAGGAGAAGCATCGGCTGATCGGCGACGTACGCGGGATGGGATTGATGCAGGCGCTGGAGCTGGTGGAAGACCGCCAGACCAAGGCGCCTTCGCCCAAGGGTACGAACGCGGTGATGGAAGAGGCGCGCAAGCGCGGGTTGCTGATCGGCAAGGGCGGGTTTTATGGGAATGTGATCCGCATGTCTCCGCCGTTGAATATTTCGAAAGCAGATGTGGATGAAGCGGTGCGGATTCTGGATGAGAGTTTTGCGGCGGTAAAGGCCACAGTTCTCCCCCACAGTTGAGGTGGTGGCGATCCTGGTTTATGGCGCGCTAGCTTCCCCTTTTGGTTGGGCCCATTTTGGGAAGCCATAACACCAGCCAGCAGAAGTTACTGGCGCGACTAGCCCTCCCGTTCGGCGCAGAATGAACCCAGCAGTACAAGAGGAGGGTCATCATGCGCCGCTCTCATGCTTTCTTAGTCCTGGCGGTACTGGTGGGGGTCGCTTGCACCGCCAGCCCAGCGCCGGAAGCCGGCAAACATCAGCTTATTCTCCGCAAACAGGTGGTCGTGGATCAGCAGGGCTTGGGCTACGAAGCCTTCCGCATGCTGGTGCCCAAGGACTGGAGCTTCGCGGGCGGGATCACCTGGAATTTCGGCAAGTTTCCGCCGGAGGCCCATACCGCTTATACCGTCACCAGTCCCGACGGCCGCGCGGTGATCGAGTCATTTCCAGCGCTGAATCTGTACTTCTCGCCGGACCCGATGATGCAGCAGTCCTTTGCGCAGAGCGGCTCCACGATCATGCAGCCGATGCAGGCGGAGGCGTTCCTGAAGAATGTTTACATTTCTCACGTTCGTGCGGATGCCTCCGGTGTGAAGATCGTGGACAGCCAGCCGCTGCCCGACCTGGCGCGGCACGCGCTGGAGGTCAATCAGTTCATGATGAACCTGTTCGGGCAGATCTCGCCCTTCCGGTTTCCTTTTGAACTGCGCGCCGACTCCGCCCGGGTCAAGTTCGAGTACATGCAGGGCGGCAAGAAGATGGTGGAAGATGTCACCGCCACCGTGGACTACTTCATCTCCAGCACGACCAGCATGTACGGCGGCGTGGTGCAGTCGGTCAGTTGGACGCCGAGCGTAATCAGTTTTCGCGCGCCGGCCGAGGAATTCGACCAGAGGGTGCCAGCGTACCAGATTGTCATCGCCACCCACTGGGACAACCCGCGCTATGGGGTTGAGCTGACTCGGCTGATGGCCACCATCACCCGGGAACAGTTGCGCCAGCAGCAGGCGATTTTTAACCGCATGCAGCAGATCCACCGCACGCAGGAAGAAATCAGCGACATGATTTATGAAGGCTACCAGAAGCGGAGTGCGGCCTACGACCGCATCTTCGACAACTACAGCCAGGTACTGCGCGGCGTGGAGACCTACAACGACCCGGTCAACAAGTGGAATGTCGAACTGCCCACCGGCTACAACAGCGCCTGGACCAATGGGATCGATTACGTGTTCAGCGACAGTGCCAGTTTCGATCCCAATATCGGTTCCACCCAGAACTGGCAGAAGATGGAGCGGAAGAGATAGGGGCTGATCCGCATTGCCAATCAGTGCGATTCTTCTGCGGCGGGCGCGGTATCGGGCGTGTCCACTTTCGGTGCGGCCGGGCTTAGGGGGAGGTTGGGCGGGGGCTGGAATTCTCCGGGGTCCTTGCCGGCGAGGGCGACTTTCATGAAGTCCATCCAGATGGGGAGGGCGGCGCGGGCTCCGCTTTCCTTGCTGCCCAGGGTTTTCCTTTCGTCGTAGCCGATCCAGACACCGGTGGTCATTGACGGCGAGAAGCCGATGAACCAGGCGTCGGTGAAGTCGTTGGTGGTGCCGGTCTTTCCTGCCAGGGGATACTTCATGCCCGCGGCGGCGATAGCCGTGCCGTGTTGGACTACGTCCCGCAGCATCGAGGTCAGGATGCGGGCGGTGCGGGCGCTAATTACGTCTTTGACGTCGGGAAAATCTTCTTCGAGGACGCGGCCCTCGTAGTCGGTCACCTTGGTGAGGTAGCGGGGCGTGATGCGGACTCCGTCGTTGGGGAAGACGCTGAAGGCGGCGGTTTGCTCGAACAGCGTGATGTCCGCGGCACCCAGGGCGACCGGCAGGTACGGCGGGATGTTGGATGTAATTCCGAAACGGTGAGCGTAGTCGATGACAGTTTTGATCCCCAGGCTGTCGGCGAGTTTGAGGGCGGGGATATTGCGCGACTGGGCCAGGGCGCGGCGCAAGGTGATGGTGCCTTCAAATTTTTCGTCGTAGTTGTGCGGCGTGTACGGGCCCGAGGCGTTCGGAAAGGTGATGGGCGCGTCGAGGATGGTGTCGTCGGGGGTGGCGCCGTTGTCGATGGCGGCGGTATAGACGTAGGGCTTGAACGACGAGCCCACCTGGCGCAGGGCCTGGGTGGCGCGGTTGAACTTGGATTGGTTGAAGTCGCGCCCGCCGACCATGGCTTTGATCTCGCCGCTGGCATTGTCAATGGCGATCAACGCACCCTGGGCGCCAGAATCTTGTTCCAGGCTGACCTTTGCGGGCGCAAGTGACAGCACCTTCACATAAATAACGTCGCCGGGTTTGAGGATGTTCTGAATCTTCTGGCGAGTCCACGCCCCATCAGCTTGCGTGAGAGGTGCGGTGTAGCGGCTAAACTTTATGGCCGCCGAGCCCGGCGAAACTGCTGTGACCAGGGCGTGGACGTAGCCGTTGACTTCGGGTTCATCGTCCCAGTCGGGGTGCTGGTAGTTGGCGAGTGTCACCTCGTTGGTCAAGACATTTTCGAGATGGTTGCGCCAGCCGTGGCGGCGCTCGTAGGCAGCCAAGCCGTCGAGCAGCGCCTGGTTGGCGGTGCGCTGCAAGTCCATGTCGAGCGACGTGTACACCCGCAGTCCGCCCTCGTGCACCTGGTCGCTGCCGTACTTGTTCTCCAGGTAACGTCGGATCTCCTCGACGAAATACGGGGCGAGCGAATTGGGATCGTGCTGCAGCTTGAGCTGGATGGGTTGGTTGCGGGCTTCGGTGGCCTGCGGGGCGGTGATCTTGCCGTCCTCGAGCATGGAGTTGATCACTAGGTTGCGGCGCTTCAGGGCGTGGTCGCGATGATTGATGGGGGAATAGTAGCCAGGCGACTTGGGCAGACCGGCAAGCAGTGCGGCCTCATCCAACGTGAGTTGTTTTGCGGGCTTGCTGAAGTAGAACTGGGAAGCGGCCTCGAAGCCGTAGACCCCGTGTCCGAGATAAATCTGGTTGGCGTAGAGAGTGAAGATCTGGGGCTTGGTGAAGCGGCGCTCGATCTGGATGGCAAGCAGGGCTTCCTGGATTTTGCGGTGGAAGGAACGATCGGGCGAAAGGAAAAGGTTGCGCGCCAGCTGCATGGTGAGGGTGGAGGCACCCTGCACTCTGCCGCCGGACTCGATGTCGCGGTAGGCGGCGCCGGCAATGCGCCGGATGTTGATGCCCGAGTGGCGGTAAAAATCCTTGTCTTCGATGGAAATGAGGGCATTGCGCAGGACTTGGGGATAGTCGTCGTAGGAGGCGACGACGCGGCGTTGCAGGGCAAAGGAACCGATGATACGGCCCTGGCCGTCATAGAGCTCGGTAATGGAGCTGGGACGGTAGTGCTCGAGTTCCTCGACTTGTGGGAGATCCGTAGAGTAAACCAGCAGAAGTCCGGCGGTGGCGCCGACCAGCGCGGAAACCAGGACCAGCAGGCCGAACAGGACGCGGCCGACCAGCTTCCTGCCGGCCACTTCCACCGGGGGAAGGTCTTGGTAGAAGGTCTTCATCGGTGCGTGGGTTCAGGATAGCAGGGGTGGGTCCGGAGTCGGTAGTTTGGAATCAGGGCTCCACCGTTCTTCTCAGCGTTCTCTGCGAACCCTCCGCGCCCTCTGCGGTTCAAGATTTTTCGTCACTGACCCAAGACCCCTGCCTACCGACTCCTAACAGGGCAAGATGCCGTTCGTTCGACTTCGCTCAGGGCAGGCTCACTGCCGGCGGGCGCCGGCGCTTCGGCAAACAAAATCGCGCGCCCTGCGGCGCGCGATGAAAGCTGACATCTGAAGACTGACGACTAGCTGGCGTGGCTCTTGAGCACCTGGATAGCTTTTTGCAGTTGCTCGTCCTGCTGGGGAGCCTGCTTCTTGGTCTCGTCGGGAGGAGCGGTTTCCTGATCTTCATCCGGGAGCGCGCCCTCATCGTCGACATCCGCGACCAGAACATTCGGCGTGACGGCCGCGTCCTGAATGGCTTTGCCGCTGGGGGTGTAGTACTTGGCGACGGACAGGATGAGGGCGGAGCCGTCCGGCATCTCGATGGTTTTCTGGACGGAGCCGTCACCGAAGGTCTTGTCGCCCACCACGTCACCGCGGGCATTTTCCAGAATGGCAGCCGCCACAACTTCGGCGGGCCCTGCCGTTCCCTTGTTCACCAGCACCGCCACCGGCAGGTTGGTGATGTCCTTGCTGGGATCGGCGTTGAAAGCCTCGCGCGGGTACTTCTGGCCTTGCAGGTAGGTGATGGTTCCGTGGTTGAGAAAGAGGTTGGCGGTGGCGATGCCTTCCGACTCCTCGCCCTCGGCGCAGTTGCGCAGATCAAGAATCAACTTCTTGGCGCCGGACTTCTGCACCGCCTTGATCTTGTTGGCGACTTCCTGGGACTTGCCCTTGGTGAAGGCGTCCACCTGGAGGTAGCCGATACCGTCCTCCAGGACTTTGTCGGTGACGGGCGGGATGTTAACAATGTCGCGGGTGATGACCATCTTCTGCGGTTCGGCACGACGGGCACGGACGACCTCAACGTTCAGGTTGGAGCCGGGCTGGCCATACAACAGATCGCGAATCTCGGCAAGCGACAGCTCGCGCGTGCTCTTGCCTTCGATGGCTTCGAGGATATCGGTGGACTGAAGGCCGGCTTTGTCCGCCGGGCCACCGGGGATCACCGCAACCACGGCCGCATAGCCAAAACGTTTGGAGATGGCAGCTCCGATGTCACCTTTGGCTTCGGTCTTGTGGGACTTGTATTCTTTGTACTCGGCGACGCTCAGGTAGCTGGAATTTGGGTCCAGCGACTCGAGCAGTCCGTGCAGAGCACCGTCGGTTACGGCAGGGATGTTGGGCTCTTCCACATACTCACTGCGCACCCGCGAGAGCACCTCGCTGTACACCTGGAGCTGGCGGTAAGCACCGTCGTTGCTGGAGGCGCGAACGCCGTCCAATCCACCCACCACCATGAACACCAAAACGGCGGCGGAGCAAACCAGAATTGCGGCCTTAATCTTCATTGACATCGGATATGGTCTTCTCGGAAGGGAGTTCACTTCCTCAGGAAGTTGAGTTTCATTATATCCGGTTTTGATGCCGGTTTCTCGCCCTTTGCTTCAGCGAAATAGGTGCTTCGGTAACCTAGGCGGTGCGGGTCACGGTTTGTGGGACCGAATTCCGTCGCGACCGGTAGGCTATCTGAATGTTCACAGGAAAGGACTTAGGCCAGTGTGGACATATGTTTGGTGTAGGGTGTGCAGTCCCGAAGACTAGTGCGGATCGCCGGAGACGGAGTTGGCGGGCGGCAGGACTGGAGTTTGGTCGGAGGGATGCGCATCTCGAGCCTGTTTGGTGCCGTTGATCTGGTAGTCGGCGTAATCGATGTTCAATACCGCGTCCCCGCCCAAGCGCACGTGGGTGACAGAATTGTTGTGCAGGGGCAGCCAGAACTCTCCGAACTTGGCGTAGTGCAGATCAATCTGGGTGCGGCTGATCCAGAAAGATGGATTCCTGGCGGGCTCGGCGGAGAGCCGGGTGACGGCAAAATCGTGTGCGTCCACCCAAATTTTCCCCTTGTACAAAAACTTGTTGTTGATCCTGGGCTTGACCTGGAGGACGTAGGCTTCGCCCTCGGGAGTGCGATCCATCTGCAGGAAGGTGAATTCGTAATTGTCGGGGGTGAGTTCCAACTGCTTGCCGCTCTGCCAAGCTTCTTTCTCGCTGTCGAGCAGCTTCAGCAGCACGTGGGTGAGCAGGAACTTGGAGCCGCTCTGCGAAACCACGGTGAAATCTTTCTTATTGGGAGCCGTAAAGAAGGCGTCAACTTTCATCTCAGCGCTGCGGCTACCGGGGAATCCGTGATAGTTCAAGCTGTAGGATCGGGTTTGCTGGTACCCGCGCAAAGCCCGGGCGCGCTGGGCGTTGGCCACCACTAGCTTCTGGACGATGCTATCGGTCGAAAGCGCAGTCGCGACTGGGCCCTCGGGCGCCGCTGGACTCCCGGCCGCGAAGCTGGACAAGGCGAAAGTAGCCACCAGCAGCGTTGGCGCGAGCAACGCTGTGGTGGACTTCCGCGTCAGGTTCGGGTTCAGCACCATTCGGGCCTCCAGCCATTATGAACCATGAAGCGATTTGGGTTTGGATGCACAAACTAGAGGGGAGAGAGTTCATCCTCTCTATCCTCTGCTGCTTTCTTCTCGTGGGCGAACCTTCTTTCCAGAAACTGTCTGGCCAAGTCCCGCCCGCCGAGGCCGAAGGCCAGGGCGAGACCCAGCATCAAGGATCCGAACACCATCGCGAACGCGACCAGCACCGTGTGTTGGGCGAGACCCAGCTCCTCGAAGGTCATGGAAGCGACCAGGATAATGATGAGGGTGCGGATGGTGGAACTGATCAGGCGCGGCGACGGCAGGTCCGCGTTGACGGATGCGAGCAGCGCGGCGCGAGAAAAGAAACTCGCTGCCAGCAGTCCGAAGAAGAGGAGGAAGAGTGCGGCGAAGACTCTGGGCAGGAAGCCGAAAAAACGGGTGACGTGCTCCTCCATTCCAACGATGCCAAGCACGCTGATTCCCACCAGAATGAACCCGAGCCAGGCAACCCAGAAAACGAAGCGGCTGAGCAGTTCGGTGGACGATGGCAGGGCTGCCTTGTTGAGCAGTTGGGCGGCGCCGGCGTGCTCGGAAAGCCGGTCGAAGCGGGCCAGCCGCAGAATGGTGCGCAGGACCAACTTCAGAACGTAGGCGATGATCCATCCGAGCAGCACAATGACCAACATCACCAACAAGCGGGGCAGGAAATGCGCAACGCTCCTGGCGATTTCGTGCATCGCTTGAGTCAACTCGTTGATGATCATGTCCCGCATATTATCCTCATTTCCTTCCATCCCAGAGTTCCAGGAGGTACGGCTTCGATCGCTCAAAGCTCTGGCAGAGGGCCTCGACGTTTTTCTCCACGCCATCGCTGGAGACGTCGCGATTTTTGACCAGGAAGGTGAAAGCTCTTCCGCGGTACAGAGGCGCCAAGGCCTGGATGATGTGGTCGCGGCTGATTACTTCCTTGTGATAAGAAGCGGCAAATTCGTACGCGGTTCGAACCCAAAGTTCGTCGCAATAGCAGAACTCCTCTTCGGGAACGGTAGCGACGCGCTGAAGCTCGCCGAGGGTGGGTGGAGAAAGGATGGACTGGAGCACGGGTTCGAGTTCAGCCACGCCATGGGTAAACATCTGGTATAGACGCTTGCGGTTGATGCGAAGCGGTTCGAGGCTTATGTCGTATTCCGCGCCGATCGTGGGGATGGGCTGCGAGTCTCGGTTCGCACTCCAGAGCGGGAAGTTCTGCTCCAGCGACCAGAACAGCACGCCGACGGTCTGGCGCATGGCTCGCACCAAGTCGGCGGAGCCATGGTCCACGCGGGACTTGGTCCCAAGGAACGACTGGGCCAGGCGGAACCCTCCGGTAATGGCGGAGATGGTGAGACCGATTTCCGCGCCAGTGCGGCCCACATCATGGGACCAGATCTCGCGCGCCAGAAAATAGCTTCCCAGCCGGCCGGAGAATGCGAATTCCGAGGGGTAGGGTTCCCTGACGCGCTTGGAGTAAAGCGCACGGCTCATGGGATAAACCAGATTTCGGACGAGCATTCCGTCAAACTTGTGCCGGCGGTAGGTGGGGGTGACCAAGTCGAAGTTGTCACGGTGCACAGGGTGGAGCAAGCGCTCGACCCACTCCGGTTCGATGTTTGTGGAATCGGGCGAAATCACCGCGCAGGCGCTAGCACGCAACAATTCCGCAGCCGCGAGGATGGTCTGCAAGGCGGTTCCGCTGCCGGGGCCCCCGGGGTAACGGGTGCTGATGCAGTGCAGAGTGCGCAACGCCCGGAGACTTGAAGCATGCTGCAAGTCACTGATCGAGGCGGCCCGCACCAGGTCCTGAGTAGCATCTTTGGAACCGCCGTCGGCATTAATGATGACGGCACGATCCCGAGGAAAATACTTCAACAGGCCGGCGCGGATCGCCTGCACTACCTGTCCGACGGTGTTGGCGTCATTGTAGGTGGGCACGCCGACGAGGATGTCCACTTCCCCGACGTTGATCAGCTCGCGAAGAAAATCATCCGTGAGAATGGTTTCTTCGGCCAAACGAACCCTCCATGAGACGTGGCGGCGCGATTTCTGAGGCTTGAGGCGGATCTTCGATCCGCCCCCCGCCGGGTTCCTTCGATTTCGCTCAGGACAGGCTCAACCCGGCCCCATCCAAACCAGGCTAGATCCTTCGCAAACGGAACCAATAGAACTGGTAGGGACCCATGGTTAACAGATACGGCAGATCGCCGACACGCGGGAAAATATTTCTGCCAAACATCTCGATCAGAATGTTCCCCTTGTAAGGGCGCAAATCCAGTTCCACGGCCTGCGCGGAACTGGAGAGATTGTTGACCACCAGGATGGTTTCCTTCCCCAATCGCCTTATGTAGGCCAGCACCCGGTGGTTCGCGGGATAAAGAAACTCCATCGAGCCCCGGCCAAACACCGACGTTGACTTTCGTACCCTTATGATGCGTTTCATCCAGGAAAGAAGGGAGTGCTCGAACCGCTTCTGCGATTGTACGTTGACTGCCTGGTAGCCGTAGACCGGGTTGAGAATCAAGGGGGAATAAAGGCTTTCGGGGTCGGCGGAGGAAAAGCCCGCGTTCCAGCTGCCATCCCACTGCATGGGCGTGCGTACTCCGTTGCGATCGCCCAGATGAACGTTGTCCCCCATGCCGATTTCATCCCCGTAGTAGAGGATGGGTGTCCCCGGCATGGACATCAGCATCCCGTTCATGAGTTCGATGCGGCGGCGGTCGTTATCGAGTAGAGGTGCCAGCCGGCGACGGATGCCGAGGTTCAGGCGCATGCCCTTGTCCTTGGCATATTCGTCGTACATGTAGTCCCGCTCCATGTCGGTGACCATTTCCAGGGTCAGTTCGTCATGGTTGCGAAGGAACAGGCACCACTGGCAGGGCTCGGGAATTTCCGGCGTCTGCTGCAGGATTTCGGTGATGGGTTTGCGGTCCTCCAGCTTCAGGCCCATGAACATCCTGGGCATGAGCGGGAAGTGGAAGGCCATTTGGAATTCGTCACCATCGGCAAAATAAGGGCGAAGGTCAGCGGGCCACTGGTTGGCCTCCGCCAGGATCACTTTGCCCGGGAACTGCTGATCGAGCTTGGCGCGCAGTTCCTTGATGATGGCGTGGGTTTCGGGCAGGTTTTCGCACGAGGTGCCTTCGCGTTCCACCAGGTAGGGAACCGCGTCCAGGCGGCAGCCATCCACTCCCATTTCCATCCAGAACTTCATCACGTCCCACATCTCTTCGCGGACGGCGGGGTTGTCGTAGTTGAGTTCGGGCTGATGGCCGAAAAAGCGATGCCAGTAATACTGCTTGGAGACGGGGTCCCAGGCCCAGTTGGAGAGCTCAGAATCCAGGAAAATGATGCGGACGCCGCGGTAGCGAGTGTCGGTTTCGCTCCACACATACCAATCGCGGCGGGGGTTGGTGCGGGAGCTGCGTGATTCCTGGAACCAGGGGTGCTGGTCGGAGGTGTGGTTCAGCACCATCTCGATGATGACACGGATGCCGCGCTTGTG
>JBGPJK010000015.1:0-30249 GCA_041485425.1 Terriglobia bacterium
AGAAGACGGTCAAGCGCAAGCTGGCCGAGATGATGATCGCGCTGGAGTTGGAACAGAAATTCAGCAAGCAGCAGATCTTCGAGTTCTATGCCAACCGCGTGGACCTGGGACAACGGGGCTCGTTCACCATCAACGGCTTTGCGGAGGCGTCGCGCGCCTACTTTAACAAGGACTTGAAGGACATCTCGCTTCCCGAGGCCGCACTGATCGCCGGTCTGATCCAGGCGCCCAGCTATTTGTCGCCCTACCGGCATCCCGAGCGGGCGCTGGAGCGCCGCAACCTGGTGCTGGACAGCATGGTGGAAACCCATGCCATCAGCAAAGCGGATGCGGAGAAGGCGAAAGCCACAGCGCTCAAGCTGGCGCCGCCCAACGTAGAAGCCAGTGATGCGCCTTACTTCGTCGACCTGGTTCGCGACATGCTGATCACCAAGCTCAATGAGCGCGAACTCAATGACCAGGCGTATCGCATTTACACCACGCTCGATCCCGACCTGCAAAGGGCCGCTGCCCAGGCCGTGGAAACCGGCATGAAGCTGGTGGACGAGCAGGTGACCAAGCTGCGCACCAAGCGAATCAAAGTCGGCAAGAACAAGTTCGAAACCAAGGTTCAGCCCGGCCCGCAGGCGCAAGTGGCGCTGGTTGTCCTGGATCCGCATACCGGAGAGGTGCTGGCGCTGGTGGGCGGGCGCAACTACGCCTTCAGCCAATTGAACCATGTAGTGGCGAAACGTCCCACGGGGTCCATCTTCAAGCCGTTCGTCTACGCCGCGGCCATGAATACCGCCCTGGACGGTGGCAATCCAGTGCTGACACCAGCCTCGCTGGTGGCGGACCAGCCCACCACGTTCACCTACGGTGATCAGATCTACGAACCGCGGAACTACAAAGAGGAGTACCACGGAGACGTCACGGCACGCTACGCACTGGCGATGTCTTTGAATAACGCGACCGTGAAAGTGGCCGAAGAGGTCGGGTACGACAAGGTGGCGGACCTGGCGAAGGCCGCTGGCATCACCTCGGTGAAAGCCACCCCGGCCATGGCCTTGGGCGCCTACGATGCTTCTCCACTGGATATGGCCGCAGCCTACACCGTGTTCGCCAATGCGGGGATCCGCATTTCTCCCATCATGGTGAACTCGGTGCGCAACGCCAATGGCGATATGGTGATGGACTTCAAGGCGGAGAAGAGGCCGGTCCTGGATCCGCGCGTCGCTTACGTGATGACCGACATGATGGAGGGCGTGCTGAACTTCGGCACCGCCTACCCGGTGCGGGCGCGCGGCTTCGCGGCCCCGGCTGCGGGTAAAACGGGGTCTTCGCACGATGGATGGTTTGCGGGCTACACCAGCAACCTGCTGTGCATCGTGTGGGTCGGCTACGACGATTACAGCGACATTCGGCTGAGCGGGGCCCAGACCGCGGCCCCCATCTGGGCAGAGTTCATGAAGAAGGCGATCACGCTTCCGCAGTACTCGGATGTAACGTCGTTCAGCCAGCCTTCCGGCGTAGTGGATGTCCAACTGGACAAGGCGACCAACCTGCTGGCTACTCCCGCTTGCCCGGAGACCTACACCGCCGCTTTCATCGCCGGCACCGAGCCGAGCCAGACTTGCGACCAGCCCACCGGCATGAAGGGTTTCTTCTCGCGGATCTTTGGCATCGGGAACGACAAGGTCTTGCCACCTCCTCCGCCGGGTGCTCAAGCACCGGCTGGCAGCCAGGCCGATACGGCCTCGCAGGACTCCAAGACTCAGGAGGCCAAGAAGAAAAAGGGCTTCTTTGGAAAATTAGCGGGTATCTTTAAGGACGACAAGCCGTCTAATCCCCCGTCCAAACCACCGGACAACAACGAAAACGGTCCTCACTAGGCGAATGGCAGGAAGCCGCCGGAGCGTGAGTTCCGCACGACCGTTTTCCGGAGGTGAAGTCATGCGTGCTCAGTCTCTGCTTCGCGTTGTGGCGCTGGTGGTTTTGGCAAGCCCGTCTCTGCTGCTGGCGCAAGTCTCTCCCACCGAACAAGTGCAGATCGGTCCGCCGCCGCTGCGACGGGCTGAAACTCCAACCGCAACTGCCACGGCGGAAGATCTGGAGAAGCGCGGAGACGAGTTGCGTGCAGAGAAAGCCTACCTGGATGCGCTGGACTACTACCGTGCCGCGCTCAAGAAGCAGCCCAGTAATACCGCCCAACTCTACAACAAAGCCGGCATTACCGGACTGCTGATGCAGCGCTACAAAGAAGCCAGGAAAAACCTGGAACGCGCCATCAAGCTCGACCGCCAATATGCCGACGCCTACAACAATCTGGGAGTGGTTCACTACCTGGAGAAGAAGTACGACAAGGCGATCAAGCAATATCAGAAGGCGATCGCGCTGCGGCAGGATTCTGCCTCTTACTACAGCAACCTGGGCGTGGCGTACTTCGCCAAGAAGGACATCGCCAGTGCCAGCGCCGCCTATGCCAAGGCCTTGGACTTGGACCCCGACATTTTTGAGCGGACCTCGCATACGGGGGTGACGGCGCAAATGTCGTCCCCTGAGGACCGGGCCCATTTCGACTACGTCCTAGCCAAGCTCTTCGCCAAGGTGGGCAGCACCGACCGGTCGCTGGAGTATCTGCGACGGGCGATGGAGGAAGGCTACAAAGGAATCGACGATGTCTATAAGGACACTGAATTTGCCGGGCTCCGGAAGGACCCCCGCTTCACTCAATTGATGGCCGCCCGGCCGCCGGCAATCTCGGAATAAGTCTTTCCGCAGTGTCGAGTTGGAGCGTTACAAAACTTTACGAAAGGCGCGCAACTTTTTCCCAGGTTTGGGTTTACTATCCACAAATACTCCTGAAAACAACAGGGTGAGTAAGGAGAAACGGTAGCCCACTGGTTGTCGACCCGAGCACGCCCCAAGCAGGCAACCAGTGGGTTTTAGTTTTGCCAATGAAAACCGCAGAGGACGCTGCGGTCTTGATTTCTTTCCTGCCGGTTTCCAGTTCGTTTTCCCAGCTATACATTCATTGAGGAGCTGAGAAAACTATTTCTGTCCCAGAATCCAATAATTTAAGTTTGCTTCGCGTCCTTTGCGTCCGCGACGGTTTTCATTTGGATTTGGCGGGACTCCGCTCGCAGATGTACTCGCTGACTACACGCTTCCATTTCCCCTGCGCCTTTAGGATGTACTCCACGGCATCGCGCACGGCACCGTCTCCGCCAGCGTGGGGGGTGACGTAGTGGGCTTCGTCCTTGACTTCGCGGCGGGCATTGGCGACGGCGATGGCGAATCCACAGTTCCGCATCACAGGCAGGTCAATGACGTCATCGCCGACGAAGGCCGCTTGGCTGGCGTGGAGTCCTTCCTGCCGCAGGATTTCCTCGAACACCGTCAGCTTGTCCTGGATGCCCTGGTGAACGTGCTCCATCTTCAGGTCACGCGCCCGCAGGGCGACAGTCTCTGAGCTGCGCTTGGTGATCAGCCCGGTCTGGGTCCCCGCCAGGCGCGCCAACGAAATGGCGGTGCCGTCGTGGGCGTGGAAGCCCTTGGCCTCGACGTAGTTCTGGCTGACCAGGCCGAAACCGCCTTGCCCGCCATGCTGGGCAGCATGCGATTGCGTGGTTTGCTGCGCGTTGGCGGGAGCAGGAAAGATCCAGATTTTGCCGTCGGTAAGGACGCCGTCCACATCGAACAGGAGGAGTTTGATCTTCTTGGCGCGGGCTTTCGGAGAAGCTGTCTTGGGCATTGGCGGGATTCTAGCATTTCAGCTTGCGGGCTGAGATCATCGAATTCTTTCCACCTGTGTCGCCTTCTTGCTGCAAGCTAAGAGCTAACCCTGTGTCTAGGCGAACGTTGTGCGAAAGTCGGATTTTCCCGATAGAATACCGGGAATGTTCCTCCCGGCCTCACCCCTTGATTGGGCGCACCCTTTGGTTCGGGAGTGGTTTGTCCGGCGCTTCGGCACGCCGACCGAACCGCAAGAGCAGGGCTGGCCGCATATTCTCGCCGGCCACACCACCCTCATCTCTGCACCCACCGGCTCGGGCAAGACCCTGTCAGCTTTCCTGGCCTGCATTGATCGACTGGTTCGCAAAGCGCTGGCTGGGGATCTGCACGACCGCACCGAGGTGCTCTACATTTCTCCGCTCAAAGCCCTGGGCAATGACATTCAGAAAAATCTTGAAGTGCCCCTGGGCGAGATTCTGCAGATGGCGGGTGAGCGCGGCCTGCTGATGCCGGAGATCCGCACCGCCGTCCGCACCGGCGACACGCTCCCGCACGAGCGCCGGGCGATGCTCAAGCGGCCGCCACATATTCTCGTCACCACGCCCGAGTCACTCTACATCCTCCTCACCGCCGAGAAGAGCCGAGCCATTCTGCGCGACGTCGAAACCGTGATCGTGGACGAAATCCACGCCGTCGCCGACGACAAGCGCGGCGCCCACCTCACGCTCTCGCTCGAGCGGCTCGAGGCGCTGACCCGGCGTCCGCCGGTGCGCATCGGGCTTTCCGCCACGCAGAACCCCATCGAGGAAGTGGCCCACTTCCTCACGGGAAATGGGCGGCCTGATCCGGTGATCGTTAACATCGGACACCAGCGGCAACTCGACCTCGCGGTCGAAGTTCCAGCCAGCCAGCTTGGCCCCATCGCCACCAACGAGATGTGGGACGAGATTTACAACCGGCTGGTGGAATTGGTGGAACAGCACCGTTCCACGCTGGTCTTCGTCAACACCCGGCGGCTGGCCGAGCGAGTTTCGCATCATCTTGGGGAACGTCTGGGCGATGACAACGTCGCCGCCCACCATGGCAGCTTGTCGCGCAAGTTGCGCTTGAACGCGGAAAAAAGACTCAAAGAAGGCCAGATCAAGGTGCTAGTGGCGACCGCGTCGCTGGAGTTGGGAATCGATATTGGCACGGTGGACCTGGTGGTCCAGATCAGTTCGCCCCGAGCCATCGCCGTTGCGCTGCAGCGCGTGGGGCGTTCCGGCCACTGGCGCGGTGCGGTGCCCAAGGGTCGCTTCTTCGTCACTACCCGCGATGAGTTGTTGGAATGCGCGGCCCTGGTGCAAGCCATCCGCCATGGCGAACTGGATCGTCTGATGATTCCGGAAGCGCCATTAGATATTCTGGCGCAGCAAATCGTAGCGGCGTGTGCGGCTGAAAGCAGCCATGTGGCGCGGACACTCCTGTCCGCGTCTCGTCAGTCAACCGACAGCACTAAGGCAGCCAGCCATGATGGAGAGTTTGCTCAAGCTGACACGCGGGCAGGAGTGCCCGCGCCACACGATTCTGACGACGGCTGGGATGAAGACGCCCTCTTCGCTCTGATCACCCGTGCCTATCCCTACCGCAACCTTTCACGCCCCACCTACAATGCCGTCCTTGAAATGCTCTCCGAGGGCATCGCCGCCCGCCGCGGCCGCTACGGCGCATACCTGCATCGCGATCGTGTGAATCGCAAGTTGCGCGCCCGTCGCGGCAGCCGCCTGGCAGCCATCACCAGCGGCGGCGCTATCCCGGACACCGCCTTGTTCACCGTGGTGGCAGAGCCCGAGGGAACGATGGTAGGCACCGTGGATGAAGACTTCGCGGTGGAAAGTCTTGCCGGCGACGTCATGCTGCTGGGCAACAGCTCGTGGCGCATCCGCCGCATTGAGGGCAAGTCCGGACGCGTGCTGGTGGAAGACGCGCACGGCGCACCCCCCAACATTCCCTTCTGGCTGGGCGAAGCCCCGGCGCGCACTCACGAGCTCTCCGCTGACGTCGGTCAACTGCGGCAGACGATCAGCGACTTGCTGGCCAATACCTTCCCGGTCGGCATCTCGCGGACGAATCCAGAAGTGGCGGCAGCCGTTGCCTGGTTGAAGCAGGAATGCGGTCTCGATGATTCCGGCGCCGAGCAGACAGTCGAATACATTCTGCAGGGGCGCGCGGTGCTGGGCGCGGTGCCCACCCAGGACACCATCATCGCCGAGCGCTTCTTCGACGAAGGTGGTGGGATGCAACTGGTCATCCACGCGCCTTTCGGTGGCCGCATCAACAAGGCCTGGGGGCTGGCGCTGCGCAAGCGTTTCTGCCGCAGTTTCAATTTCGAATTGCAAGCTGCGGCTACCGACAACGGCTTGAACATCGCCCTGGCCGAGCAGCATAGTTTTCCGCTGGCGGACGTGTTCCATTTTCTGAACGCGGAAACCGTGCAGCCCATCCTGGAGCAGGCGGCACTGGCTTCGCCCATTTTCGCCACGCGGTGGCGCTGGGACGCCAGTCGCGCTCTCGCCCTGCTGCGCTTCCAGGGTGGCAAGAAAGTTCCACCGCAAATTCAGCGCATGCGCGCGGACGATCTGCTGGCCTCGGTATTCCCCGACGTGGCCGCGTGCCAGGAAAACATCGTGGGCGACATCCAGATTCCAGACCATCCCCTGGTGAATGAAGTCATGAAGGATGTGCTCACCGAAGCGATGGACATGGACGGGCTGAAGGATCTGCTGCGCCGAATGAACGACGGGCGTATCCGCTGCGTGGCCGTGGACACCCCGGTGCCCTCGCAGTTCTCGCATGAGATTTTGAACGCGAATCCGTATGCCTACCTCGATGACGCGCCGCTCGAGGAGCGTCGAGCGCGAGCTGTGGAGATGCGGCGCATCCTGCCCGAATCGGTGCTGGAGGAAGTGGGCAAGCTCGACCCCGCGGCCATTGCCCAGGTTCGCGAAGAAGCGTGGCCGGATGTGCGGGATGCGGATGAACTGCACGATGTGCTGCACACCCTGATCGCGCTGCCAGAGGTCACATCATTCGATGGACGAATGGGCGAGACGCCCGGTGCTCCATCGACTCGCGGTTGGGATGCCTATTTTGAGCGACTCGTCGAACCAGGCCGAGCCGCAAGGGCGTTGCACGAGGGACGGTGCTACTGGGTTGCCGCCGAACGGGCAAAGACTTTTGCTCTGCTCTTCCCAAATGCCAGGTTTGATCGTCCCTTGGCGGAAGTCGAGACCACAATTCCCTCCCATGACGATGCCCTTCTCGCCCTGGTCCGCGGCTGGATGACGCACCTGGGTCCCATCACCGCAGAACAACTGGCAGAGTTGCTCGGTTTTTCTTGTTCTGAAATCGGAACAGCGCTGCTGCGCATGGAAGCCGGCGGCGCCATTCTTCGTGGGAAGTTTACGGACCCCAAATTGGCAGCATCCGAATGGTGCGAACGGCGGCTGCTCGCCCGCATCCACCGCCTCACTGTGGCCACGCTGCGCAAGCAGATTGAGCCGGTCACGGCCGCGCAGTTCATGCGCTGGCTGCTGCGCTGGCAGCACATCGCGCCGGGCACCCAGATGCAAGGCGAGCGCGCGACCCTGGAAGTTGTGCGGCAACTGCAGGGATTCGAGATTCCGGCCAATGCCTGGGAGCGGCACATCCTGGCGCGACGTATTGCGAACTACGATCCCAAGTGGCTCGACCAACTCTGCCTCACCGGCGCGGTTGGATGGGGACGCCTCTCTCCGCATCCCGCCACGCTGGAAGACTCCGCGGCGGGCAAACGCCGCGTGATTCCCACCAGCGTGGCTCCCATCACTTTCTTCGTTCGCGAAGAGGCCGACTGGATGACGCCACACAACCCGGTGGCTGATCAGCCGGAGGCACGCGGTCTCAGTCAGGGTGCGCGACAGGTGCTGGATTTTCTGCGCCAGCGTGGAGCATCGTTCTTCGCCGACATTGTTCGCGGCACCGGCAAACTCAAAGCCGAGGTCGAAACCGCCCTCTGGGAGCTGGTTGCAGCCGGCGTGGTGACCGCCGATGGCTTTGATAATCTGCGTTCTCTGATCGATCCCAAGCGGCGCGCCGGACAAGGCAGCGGGCGCAGCGCGCGTCCGCGGCACAGCTCGGGGCGCTGGGCGCTGCTCTATGCCGATCAGGCCGTCGAACGGAACCGCGCGGTCGAGGCTACCGGCTGGATGCTGCTCAAGCGCTACGGCGTGGTCTTCCGCGATGTGCTGGCACGCGAAACCAATCTGCCCAAGTGGCGCGAACTGCAGATGGCGTTTCGTCGCCTGGAAGATCGCGGCGAAATTCGCGGCGGTCGCTTCGTGGACGGATTCCTGGGCGAACAATTCGCCCTGCCGGTGGCCGTGGAGTCGCTGCGGGCGACGCGCAAGATACCGGCTACCGGAGAAATCATCACCATTTCCGCCGCGGACCCGCTAAACCTGGTCGGCATCCTGGTTCCGGGCGAACGTGTGCCTGCAATCTCAGGAAAAACAGTGGCCTTCCGCGATGGTGTGGCTGCCCAGGAAGCGGCGCCAGCGGATTCGCAGTATCCGGCGGGAATTAGCGCGTAGCAGCCGGTTCCGTTCCCGGTTTTCTCAAGAAATCAATCGGGAACCCGAGAGGGGGTCTCCGGGTTCCCGATGAGCGCTGCCCGGCAGGACTGCTAAAAGCGCTTCCCCCCGTCGCTTTTGCCGAGCGAGTTGTCTTATCCCATGTGCACTTATCGGGCCACGAACCGATCCATGTGGAGCCTGGCACCTATCAGTTAAGTACATTAGTTTAAGTAACTTATAGTTATCGTCCCGCGAGCGCCGGGCGGCGCGAAGTGGGGATTCCTATCCAAACGGATAGGGTCCTATCTGTTCGGATATTGGAACAAGATCCGGGAACTGGTTGGGGTCGGGAACCCGTGTGCTAGACAAGGGCCGCACACGAGGGCCCCCAAAGTGAACCCAAAACTGCTGATTGCTGCGCCGCAGCGGCTGGAGCCGGAGAACCTGCCGCTGAAAAAAATCAACCTGGAGCACAGCATGGTGGGCGAAAGCCCGCGCATGAAGGAGGTCTACCAGTTACTTTCGCGAGTGGCGCCGACGGATGCCACCGTGCTGATCGAAGGCGAGAGCGGAACCGGAAAGGAACTGGCCGCGCGCGCCATTCACCGCAACAGCCCGCGCTCCAACAAGCCGTTTGTCGCGATCAACTGCGCCGCCATTCCCGAAGGCCTGCTGGAAACCGAACTGTTCGGCCACGAGAGAGGTGCGTTCACGGGTGCGGTGGCGCAGAAGAAGGGCCGGCTGGAAATCGCCAATGGCGGCGTGGTGTTCCTCGATGAGATCGGCGAACTTGCGCCCTCACTGCAGGTGAAGCTGCTGCGTGTGTTACAGGAACGCGAGTTCGAGCGCGTGGGTGGCACGCGCCCGATCGCGGTGGATATCCGCCTGATCGCCGCCACCAACAAAGACCTGGACGCGGAGGTGAACGCCAGGGTGTTCCGCCAGGATCTGTATTACCGGCTGAAGGTGGTATCGGTGACCATACCCCCGCTACGCGAGCGCTGCGAAGACATCCCTTTGCTCGCCGAGTATTTCGCCGCCAAGCACAGTCTCAAGTGCAAAGTGAAGCCCAAGAAAATTTCTCCGGAAGCGATGGCGTGCCTGGTGAATTTCGACTGGCCGGGAAATGTTCGGGAACTGGAAAACGCGATGGAGCGGGCGCTGGTGCTAAGCGTGTCGGAGGTGATTCGTCCGGAAGATCTGCCGGAATCTGTTTTGGAAAAGGATCCGCCGCCGGGAACGGCAGTGCCCAAGTATCACCTCAGCATCAAGGAGTTCAAGAAGCAACTCATCCGTCACGCGCTGGAGAAAACCAAGGGAAACTACACCGAGGCTGCGCGGGTACTGGGCGTCCATCCGAATTATCTGCACCGGCTCATCCGCAACCTGGGATTGAAAGAGTCACTGCTTTCTTCCTCGAACCTGCGGAGCGGAATGGTAAAAGCGCTGGGCCAGCGGGCTTGATGCGGGACTGACAAGGGAAAAACTGCACGCGCCTTTCTTCAGGGAAGCACCAGATTCAGGAGCGTCGCAGGATTCAGGTACACCCCCTGCCAGCGCGCGGCTACGTGGAGGTGAGGTCCGGTGGCGCGACCGGTGCCGCCGCTCAGCCCGATTTCCTGCCCGCGCGCGACCCGATCGCTTTCTTTCACCTTGATCTCGGACAGGTGCATGTACACGGTCAACAAACCCTGCCCGTGATCGAGCACCACGCAGTTGCCTTCGAAGAACAGCGGGCGGGCCAGCAGCACGGTCCCGCGATTGAGAGCCGAAACTGGCGTGCCTTGCGGAACCGCATAATCCAGCCCCTGATGCATGCTCTGGACCTTGCCGTTGAAGGTGCGCCGCGTGCCGAAAACGTCGGAAATGCGGGCTTTCACCGGGGCAAGAAATCTTCCCGACCACTCGCGTGCAGGGTCCACTCGGCTGAACAACTCCTGCTTCAGAGCTTTTTCCTGACTGATGCGCTGCAGTTGCTCCGGACTGGGTTCGGTGAATTGCTTGGAAACGGTCACCGCGATAGTCGGGTATTTCGCCTTGTGAATGCTGATCTTGCGCTCGAAAGAGACTTCCTTTCCGCTGGTGGCGGTTCCTGTCAGCACGAGTGGATAGCCGCCGGCAGTGGTTTCCAGGCTGACGCCGGCAATCCCGTACCAGGTTTTGCCGGCGGAATCAGGGCTGAAGAAAACTTCGTGTCCGAGCCAGCTTCCGGAAAGAGACTCGAGTCGCACCGGCGGCGTCACCTGGAACACGATGGGCGCGCCGTTGACCAACCGCACCGGCTGCCAGTGCATGGACCAGGGCTTGGTTGTGGTCTTGGGCTGCGTCGGGATTGCTTGTCCAGCCCCGAACTGGGGCGCAGAGAACAACACGCTGGTGAGCAAGAGAACCAGGCTCCAGCGGCAGACAAATGCGGAGGTTTGACGTGCGACGGGCAACTGTGAAGCCAGCGTAGCACTATTGCGCTGGATTCTGCGGGCTATAATTCACGCCGTGAGAGGCCCTTGGCTCATCTTCGCCACTATGATCCTACTCGTCCCTCGCGTCTCCGCAGAGCAGGCTTTGATCCCCGAGGTCAAAGCTGACCAGGTGATCCTGACCAAGAAGGAGCACACCCTCACCTTGATGAGCCAAGGCAAGGTTCTGAAGACGTACAAGATTGCACTCGGTCGTGACCCAGTTGGCCCCAAGGTTCGTCAGGGTGACCACAAAACGCCCGAAGGCATTTACGTGCTCGACCGCAGAAATGCGCAGAGTCGCTTCTACCGATCGATTCACATCTCGTATCCCGATGCGAAAGACCAGGCGCAGGCCGCCAAACTCGGGGTCGATCCGGGAGGTGACATCATGATTCACGGCTTGCCCAACGGATTCGGTTGGTTGGGGAGTTTGCACCGGTCGATGGACTGGACCGACGGCTGCATCGCGGTGACGGATGAGGAAATGGATGCAATCTGGCGCGCGGTACCGGATGGGACTCAAATCGAGATCAGGCCTTAGATGGCCTCGGTTTGTTCCGTCACGAGTCTGTTGGGGAATCTGGTGGACCTGGTCGGGTTCGAACCGACGACCTCTTCCATGCCATGGAAGCGCGCTCCCAACTGCGCCACAGGCCCACTTGCGAAAAGAAAGAACTCAAGACAATTCTCGCTTAGCGGCCGGTGATAGTCAAACCCCTCTCGGCCTCGGGTAGTGGTGCAGTTTGCCCTCCCTGATGACGTCATCCCGAAACCCGGCGCAGTTCAGCCGGGTGAGGGACCTGGCGCGCATTGGCAAACCTGTGAGAGCCGGCAGAAAGACACGACCCGCCAATTTCTGCCGCTGCGCGCGGGATCCCTCCGCCGGCTGAAACCGACTTCGGGATGACGCCATGATGAGTGAACGATCTCACCATAGGAGCAAACGACCGGAAGCAAGCGACCCGACGCAACCGCCTGCTCTGTTCCCGATTTTGCGAAAATGGGGAAACTTAGTATTCTGAGGGATGTTGGCCAACATGAACCGGAGCCCCCTATTCAAGGCATTCTCACTCCTGCCGCTTCTGTTGCTGGCGGCGACGGCACAAACCCCGTCCGCGCAGCCCGCCGCTCCACCACCCGTGTCTTACTCTTCGGTCAGCCAACTGAACCTGCTGCTGTCACAACTGGAACTGACCTCCCAGGCTGTGCAGGGTGATCTGGCCAAGCTGCGGATCGAAAAGTGGAAGACGGATTCGGGGACCAAGCGGCAGGCACAGGCGAATGTGGATTCCGTCCAGCGTAACCTGCAAACCGCGCTGCCGGAGATCATTGGGCAGTTGAAAAACTCTCCCGAAAACCTGACCGAAACTTTCAAAATCTATCGCAACCTCGATGCGCTCTACGTTGTGTTCAGTTCGGTGGTGGAATCCGCAGGAGCGTTTGGCTCGAAAGACGAGTTCCAGTCTCTGGACAACGATCTGAACTCGCTGGAGAGATCCCGCCACGCCTTCGCGGATCGTATGGAGACTCTGGCTGGCGCCAAAGAAGTGGAACTGACGCGCTTACGCACCCAACTGCGCAACGTCCAGGCCACGGCACCCCCTCCGGCGCCCAAGAAAATTATCGTCGACGACAACGAGCCGGCCGTGAAGACCACCAAGAAGAAGCCGGCGCCCAAGAAGCCGAGCACGACCCAGCCGAGCGCGACTCCGCCGACCACGCCACCGCAGTAAGCAAGCTTTCGGGCCTCGGACCTGACTCTTCCGGCCAAGACCCTCTGAACCCGCCCTGTGCATCTGCTAAGCCACTGAATTTACGACTCTTTCTTGTGGAACTCTCAACACGTCTGTGGAGTCTATGTAGTTGAGGTGCGTACCCGCGGCGGCGCTCGAGCAAAGTCGGCGCAGGGATCACTTTTGGGCCAGTGTTGCGACTGGAAATGAACCTATAATGGGGGTGACGCCATGACGATCATGGCGGGAGCAACCACGTTGGGTGATCTCGCAGGGGCACTGCCAGTCCGGACTCAGGAATCCGCGATCGTGGCCGAATTGAAGGCCGGGTCCGAGGAGGCCTACGCATGGCTGATCGGCGAGTTTCACCAGCCCATCTACAGCATGGTCTATCGCATGGTGGCGGACCCGGCCGACGCCGCCGATACGACCCAGGAAGTCTTCCTGAAAGTCTTTCGCGGCATGAAGCACTTCCACGGCGAGTCGAGCCTGAAGACGTGGATTTATCGCATCGCCGTGCACGAAGCATCCAACCGGCGGCGCTGGTGGTTCCGGCACAAGGCACGGGAAACCTCCATGGAACCGCTGCAGGCGGATGCGGAATCGGGCACGGCAACAGGTTTAAAGGATCTGCTGGTGGACCAAGCAGAATCGCCTTTTGACAGCCTGGTCCACGAGGAGATACGGGCACGGGTCGAGCAAGAGTTGCGCAAAGTGCCTGAACCTTATCGCACCACGGTCGTCTTGCGGGATCTTGAAGAGATGTCGTACGAAGAGATTGCCGAGATCACGGAGGTCTCGCTGGGCACGGTGAAATCGCGCCTCACCCGCGGACGGGAAGCTCTCAGGCAGCGCCTGGTGGCTTACGTCCGGGAGGTTGGACCGCAACTCGGTCTCCAGTCTCCAGTCGAGCGCCGCTCCAAGCTGGAGACGCGCTCCCTGGGTTCTGCAGATGGCAGGGAAGTAGAGGTGACGTCATGAAGTGCGCCGAAGCCAAATCCTTGTTTTCGCCTTACCTGGACGGCGCAGTGACCGGTACGCAGATGCGTGCCCTCAGCCAGCACCTGCAAACCTGTGTTCACTGCCAGCAGGAGTATGTGGGTTTACAGCACACCCAGCAATTGCTGGCCAAGGTGGGCCGCAGGAAAGCGCCGGCCGACCTGGCGCTGAAGCTGCGCGTCGCCATTTCGCGCGAAGTGGCGCACTCCAAGCGTCCGTTCCTCGATGGCATGATGATCCGCCTGGAGAATGCCTTGAACGCGTTTATGGTTCCAGCCACCGCGGGCCTGGTCACCGCAGTCGTGATCTTCGGATTGCTCACCTTCTTCCTGGCGGTTCCCGGCCAGTTGCAGGCCGATAACGACGATGTCCCATTGATGCTTTACACCGCACCCCAACTTCAGCAGTCGGCGTTTGGAACCACGCTGGATTCCATCAGCGAGGACTCGGTCGTAATCGAGGCCTACGTCGACTCGAATGGCCGGGTGGAAGACTACCGCATCTTGTCGCATCCCGCGGAAGCCAAGGAACTGCTCCCGCAATTGAACCGAATGCTGATTTTCACGACCTTCCGTCCCGCGACCTCCATGGGCCGGCCGACCGCAGGACGCGCCGTACTGTCCTTCTCGAAGATCAGTGTGAGGGGATGAAGAGCAGCAATTAGCAATTAGCATTTGTTCTGCCGGTTCATCGGCGCCCGCGGTCAGACCTGGAAAGAGCCTCAGGTGCTAACTGCTAGTTGCTAATTGCTGGTTCTTTCGTTTGACCCTCTGCGGAGAAGCCCTTAAACTGACACAGTAACCCGCATATCCCGACCAGCCTGCAGGAGGTCTCCCTGGATTGTTGGTTCCGACGCTCGCTCTATGCGGCCGTGCTTGGGCTGCTGGTATCGTTGTGTCTGGCGGAGAGCAATCCCAACGTGGCGCTCGATACCAGTGAAACTCTGTTCACGGTAACGACCGCGCTGAACACCTGCGGATTCGACCAGGAACTGGACGCGTCCGATCCCCTGCGAGCGCAGATCCGGGGTGAAGTCAGCAAAGTCATTCAAGCTTCCGAGGAGATTAAAGAAGTAACCCGGCCCATGTGCGAGTTCTATGGCGAACACCAGCAGCCAGACCCTTCGCGAACCCTCGCACAATATGTTTCGCTGGCCTTGTATTTGAACCCGCCCCCGGCGCTTACTCCCAGGGTGAAGGACACGGAGCTTCCGCCCGACGCCACCTCGGTGTTCGGGTTCCTTCCGCTGGTGCAGAAATTCTATGAGGCGGCCGGGCTGCACGCCATCTGGGAGCACCATCGCGAAGCCTACTCTGCCCTCACCGAGCGCTATCACGAGCCGCTCGCGAAGATGTTGTTCGACACCGAGATCTATCTGAAGCTGCCGTCGGCGGGTTATCTGGGACGCGGGTTCACCGTCTACCTCGATCCCATGGGCGCCCCGGGACAGACCAATGCGCGCAACTATGGCTCGGATTACTTTGTGGTGATTTCTCCGGGCAAGGGGACGTCACTGAAGGTGGAGCAGATCCGGCACACCTATTTGCACTACCTGCTCGATCCGCTCGCGCTCAAGTACCCGGAAGCTCTCAAGCGCCTGGAACCGTTGCTCGAGGTGGTGAGGGCCGCTCCCCTGGATGAAAGCTTCAAGAATGACTCCTCCCTTCTGGTCACCGAGTGCCTGATAAGGGCGATCGAAGCGCGGACGGGAGCATTGGGCAAGGCTCCCGAGAGCGCACGCGACCAGGCGGTCCAGCAGTCGGTCGAACAAGGCTTCATCCTGACCCGCTACTTCTATGACGCGCTGGCCAATTTCGAGAAGGACCCGGCGGGGCTGCGTAATGCTTACGGAGAAATGCTCTCCAGCATCGAAACGGGGAAGGAGAAAAAACGGGCGGAACAGATCCAGTTCGCCAGCCGTGCAGACCCGGAACTGTTGCATTTGTCGCGGCCGCTGGAGGGGAAACTGCTGTTGACCGCCGAGCAACGCCTTTCCGCCGGTGATGCGGAGACGGCGCAAAAACTGGCCCAGGAGGCGCTCGATGAGAAGAGCGAAGACCCGGGGCGGGCCCTGTTTATTCTGGCCCAGGTTGCGACTATGAACCGCGACCTGCAGGGAGCGCGCAATTATTTCCAGCGGGCGCTCGAGATCGCCCAGGAGCCCAAGGTGGTAGGCTGGTCGCACATCTACCTGGGAAGGATTTTTGATTTGCAGGAAGACCGCGTGGCGGCCCTCGATCATTATCGGGCGGCCCTGAGCGCCGGTGCATCGTTGCCGGAAATAAAAGCCGCCGCGGAGCGTGGACTCCAGCAGCCATACGAGCCACCCAGTCACCCGCAGTAAGGCATTCACACATTTCAAGGAAGCAAATGATCGGCGATCCCAGGGTCGCAAACCAAGGAGAGATTATGAAGCGAGCAGCGATGGTAGTTGTGACGCTGGCGATGGCAGGTTTCTTGTTTGCGCAGCAACCGGGCAAGGGCACACAGAACCCGCCAGCAGCACAGCCCGGCGCAGGGCAAGCCGCTACCGCGCAGCAAGGCGCAGCAACCCCCCAGGGCAAGCGACCTCCGCAAGCCAAGACCCAGCCTGAATACGATGCTTATAAGGCAGTCGCGGCGACCACCGACCCCGCCGCTTTTGACAAAGCAGCCGACGATTTCGCCACCAAGTTCCCGGAAAGCGAACTGCGCGTGGTGTTGTACCGCAGCGGAATGCACATCTACCAGAGCGCCAATGATGGAGACAAGATGATCGACATGGGTCGCAAGGTGCTGAAGATCGATCCCGACGATCCCGAGGCACTGGTGGGTGTGGCGGAAGTGCTTGCGGAACGCACCCGTGACACCGACCTGGACAAGGACCAGCGCCTCGACGAGGCCATGAAAAATGCCCAGCGCGCGGTGGAGACGGTAGACACCGATATCATCGCGCCTGCGGGAACACCGCAGGAGAAGATTGACGCCTACAAGGGTTTCTTGCGGTCCACCGCATACTCGATCATGGGCACTTTGGCGCTGAACCGGGACAAATATGCCGATGCGGAGAATTATCTCCGCAAGTCCATCGATGCCTATCCCGCGCAGCCCGATCCGGTCGCAGTGCTCCGCCTGGCGCTGGCTCTGGATAAGCAGGAAAAGTATGCGGAGGCGTTGAAAGCAGCCAATCGCGCCGTTGAGTTGACCCAGGAAAATACCAACCCGGGAAATTTGGCCCGGCAGGAACGGGACCGGTTGATGAAATTGACCAACACCGGCAATTCCGCTCCCGCCTCAAAACCGCCCGCGGGCGATGCCCAGAATCAGGCTCCCCCGAAGGATTAGCGCGGGGACGCGTAGCAATTTCGGCGGCGCCCCCTGGCTACGCGGGCCTGCCTGGCGATCCGCGCGTTGCAGCTCAGATCATGAAGTCACGGGACAATGCGGCATTGGAAGCGATCCTGGGATACAAGTTCGAGCGCCCGCAGCTGCTCGAGCAGGCGCTGACCCACACTTCCCAGGCGCGGGAGGCGGAGGCGCTGCAGCCGCTCGAAACCAGCCGGGTGGGAGACAACGAGCAACTGGAGTTCCTTGGGGACTCGGTGCTGGCGCTGGTGACCAGTGAGGAGCTGTTTCATCGTTTCCCGCACTTTCGCGAAGGCGAGCTTTCCAAACTGCGAGCTCACCTGGTCAGCGAAAAGCATCTGATCCGGGTGGCGCAACAACTGGAACTCGGCCATTACCTGCGGCTGGGCCGCGGGGAAGAAAAGAGCGGGGGACGCAACAAGACTGCGCTCCTGGTGGATGCCCTCGAGGCAGTTCTGGCGGCGATCTACCTGGACAGCGGGCTGGAGAGCACGCGGCGCCTGATCTTGCATTACGTTGTCGCGCCGGAACTGGAACGCATTGCTCTGCATGGCAACGGGCTGCCGGTCACCGACTACAAGTCGGCTCTGCAGGAAAGGCTGCAAGCCCTCGGCCGCCCTCAGCCTTCGTATCTGCTGGTGAAAGAGCAAGGGCCGGAACACAGTAAAACATTCACCATTGAAGTTCGGCTGCAAGCGCCCGATACGCAGGCGAAAACCGAGTTCGTGGGCCGGGCCGAGGGTTCCACAAAGAAAAATGCGGAGCAGGATGCCGCGCGTCAGGGGCTCGAATATCTGGCTTCGCTGCCTGCCAGTTCCGATGAACGAGCCCCGCGAAAGGGCCGCTTGTAGTGAGCTCATGACGGAAGCTGTTCCAACACAGGTGGAAGTGGTTCGCCAACCGGCGCCATCCGACTGGGTGCTGTCGGTGCAATCGCTGTTGGCCACAGTGGTCATTGCGGTCTTCGTCATTGCCTTCATCGTGCAGGCTTTCCAGATCCCCTCCGAATCCATGGAAAACACGCTGCTGATCGGCGACTACCTGCTGGTGGACAAACTGCGCTACGGCGGGAACGGGTTCTGGGACCAGGTTATGCCGTACCGGCCAGTGCGTCGCGGGGACATCATCGTCTTCCGCTATCCGGTCAATCCCACCCAGCATTTCGTGAAACGAGTGGTGGGCGTTCCGGGGGACCACGTGCGCCTGGTCAATCGCCAGGTTTATGTCAACGGCATCCCTCTGCGCGAACCCTACGCGCGTTACGCCTCGCCCGTGCACGACGTTTTCCGCGACGAGTTCCCGCGCTTGAATATTGCCGTCCCTGAACTGGAAGGCAACTGGTGGTTGGAGATGAAGAAAATGGTCGAAGACGGCCAGCTCATCGTCCCCGAAGGACATTATTTCGTGCTCGGCGACAATCGCGACGAGAGCCGGGACAGCCGCTACTGGGGCTTCGTTCCGCAAGCCAACGTGATTGGCCGCCCGCTGCTCATTTACTGGTCGGTGCGGGACATTGAGGGCGACATGCCCCTCGCCGACACTCCGGGTGATAAACTCTTTCACTTCGCTTACGCGGCCACCCATCTGTTTCAGATCACTCGCTGGGACCGCACATTTCGAGTAGTCAACTAGGGGCAAACGCCGCCCCGTGACAGGACGAATTCTGGTGGCCAAGAAAGAAACCAAGCCGACCGAAAAGCCTCGCGAGACCACGGTCGAGTTTCTAGCCTCGCTGGCGGCCGTGCTGGTGACCGGCCTGTTCATCATCACCTTCATCGTGCAGGCCTTCGAGATTCCCTCCAGTTCCATGGAGAACACCCTGCTGATCGGGGACCACGTGTTCGTGAATCGCGAGCAGTTCGCGCCGCCCACGCGCTGGGCCGGGCCTCTGCTTCCCTACCGCCAGATCCGGCGTGGGGATATTGTCGTCTTTCTCTCCCCCGCGGAACCGGGCCTCTACGTGGTCAAGCGGATCATGGGCCTTCCCGGGGATCACCTCCATCTGCGCGACGGCGCGGTGTACCGCAACGGCGAGAAACTGGATGAGCCCTACGTCGTCCATAGCGGCAGGGACAGCTACAATCCCTATCGCGACAACTTCCCGGCGGTACCGCCCTCCGACTTCAACAATGTGTTTCCGGCGTGGCAACTGCTGATGCCGCAGTACCTCCAAGGGGATGACCTGGTAGTACCGGACGACAGCTATTTCGCCATGGGCGACAACCGCGACGTAAGCTACGACAGCCGGTATTGGGGATTCATTCCGCAGGAAAACGTGATCGGTCGTCCGATGTTCATTTACTGGTCGTTTGAGACGCCGCCCAACCAGTATCTGGAAAAAGAATTCAACCAGCGCATCGGCTTCCTGGCCCACGTTGTCATCCACTTCTTCGACGAAACCCGCTGGCGGCGTACCTTCAGGGTGGTGCGTTGAGCTTGCTCCGTTCCAGACGCGGCGTGGTAACGGCCGGCCTTGTGCTGGTGGTGGCGCTGTTCTGGATACGGCCCGGCGCGGAATGGCTGCGGGTCAGAATTGCCCGCTCCATCAGCCTCGCCCTGGAACGACCAGTGGACATCGGCCATGTCAGCTTTCGCCTGTTGCCGCAACCCGGTTTTGATTTCGAGAACTTCGTTGTCCACGACGATCCCGCGTTCAGCGCCGAGCCGATATTGCGCTCCCAGGAAGTGACCGCGGCCCTGCGTTTGACTTCCCTGCTCCGCGGGCGGCTGGAGATCGCCCGCCTCGACCTCACCGAGCCGAGCCTCAACCTGGTGCGCAACCGTGAAGGCCATTGGAATATCGAAACCCTGCTCGAACGCGCCGCCAAAACCCCCGTCGCGCCAACCAGCAAGCCGACCACCGAGAGTCGCCCGGGCTTTCCCTACATTGCGGCGGACCGGGGACGGATCAACTTCAAGTTCGGGCCGGAAAAGAAGCCTTACGCCCTGACCGACGCGGACTTCAGTTTCTGGCAGGACTCGGAAAACACCTGGGGCACGCGGCTGAAGGCCCAACCCCTGCGCACCGATTTCAACCTTACCGACACCGGCCTCCTCAGGGTGAATGGATCGTGGCAGCGAGCCGCCAGCCTGCGCGAGACACCGCTCCAGTTCAACATCCTGTGGGATGGCGCGCAACTCGGCCAGGTGACCAAGCTGGCTTTTGGCAACGACAAGGGCTGGCGCGGAACCGTCAAGTTGTCAGCCACACTCGCCGGCACGCCGGCCGACCTCACCGTGCAGACGAACGGCTCCGTGCAGGACTTCCGCCGATACGACATCCCCGGCGGCGGCTCTGTGCGGCTGGCGGCGCAGTGCAGCGGTCATTACAGTTCGGTGGATCACACTCTCTCTAACATTGCGTGTCAGGCCCCAGTGGGCAACGGTGCGGTCCGCTTGACGGGCAGCATTGCCGGTCTCCAGGTTCCGCGCGCGTACGATCTGGCTCTGCTCGCTCAGGACGTTCCGGTACAGTCGCTGGTCGCATTGGCCCGTCACGCCAAGAAAGACATTCCCGACGACCTGCTCGCCAGCGGCAAGCTGAACGCGAAGGTCACACTGCGCAAGCAAGGTGAAGCCGGCTTCCTCTGGGAGGGCGGCGGCGAAACGCTGGCTTTCCGGCTGAGGTCAAAGCTCACGAACACCGAGATCCTGCTGGACAGGATTCCTTTCGCGCTATCTCCCGCCCCGGCTCCCGCCCCGGACGCGAAGAACTTGCGCCGGACTAGCAAGGCAGTTATGCCGTCTCCAGCGGAACCCCACGTGGACGTGGGACCGTTCAGCCTCGGCCTGGGCAGGCCGACACCTGCCACGGTACAGGGTTGGGTTTCGCGGTCCGGCTACAACCTGCTCCTGCAGGGTGAGGTCCAGGTACAACGGCTGCTGCAAGTGGCGCGGACCGTGGGATTCGCCACGCCAAGCCCCACTGCGGATGGCGCGGCCAGGATTGATCTGCGAATCGCCGGGAATTGGTCCGGATTCACTGCCCCGCGGGCGATTGGTACCGCGCAGCTGCATTCCGTCCGCGCGGAAGTGCGCGGCATCAACGCGCCGCTGGAAATTGCCTCTGCGAATCTGGTGCTCACGCAGGACGAAGTGAATGTGCAGAATCTGACGGCTTCCCTGGGAAGCAGCACCTGGCATGGCTCCCTGCTTCTACCCCGCCCCTGTGTGCCCGGGACGTGTCCCGTCCGCTTCGATCTGCACGCGGATGAGATCTCAACCCAGGAACTCAGCCAACTGCTCAATCCTCACCCTCGCACCCGGCCCTGGTACCAATTCCTCTCACCCTCTCCCGCGCAGGGACCGACCTACCTGGCCAGCTTGCGGGCCAGCGGACAGCTCACGGCCAACCAGGTGCAGATTGACAAGCTCGTGGCCAGCAAGGCGTCCGCGAAAGTCGAGTTAGAGGATGGCAAGCTCCGCATCTCCGATCTGCGAGGCGATGTCCTGGGCGGCAAGCACGTTGGCGAATGGAAAGCGGACTTCACCGCCAAACCGCCCGAGTACAGCGGCAGCGGCACCCTGGAGCGGGTTTCGCTGGGACAACTTGCCGAGGCCATGCATGACGGCTGGGTCACCGGCACCGCAACGGCAAGGTATAGCGCAACCACTTCCGGTTTGACCGCAACTGACTTGCTTTCTTCCGCCAAGGCGACTCTGCTGGTGGACGCCCGCGATGGATCGCTGCCCCACATCGTTCTTGCGGGCACCCCTGGCCCGCTGCACATCCATCATCTGGTGGCACGATTGCTCCTGCGCAACGGTACGTTTGAAATTCAGGAAGGCAAACTGGAGACCCCGGGCAGCATCTATCAATTAAGCGGCACTGCATCCCTGGGTCGTTCTCTGGATGTGAGGCTGGCGCGTAGTGGTGCCCATGGGTTCAACATCAGCGGCACGCTGACCGAGCCTCGAGTGGTACAAGCCACAACTCCGGAGACCCAAGCCGCCCTGAAACCATGAGGGCTTCACTCACGCTTGTGCTGGCCGTTCTTGCTCCCCTCTTCTTGGCAGCGCAGAACAATCCTTCTGCAGATTCCAGTGCCGTCGCCAGCATGGAGCGCAAGTTGCAGCACGTTCAAAGCAACGGCGCATTGTCCCGCCCCGACCCCGCTCCCACGGAATTTAGCGAGCACGAGATCAACGCTTACCTTGCGTCCGGGCAGATCAAGCTGCCGCAAGGCGTGCGGTCCGTCCACCTCGAAGGCCAAACGGATGTCGTGAACGGGACAGCGCGCGTTGACTTTGATCAGCTCAAGGCGGGACGACGTTCCTCCAATCCCCTGCTCTCGATGTTTACCGGTGTGCACGATGTGGTGGTAGTCGCCCATGCGCACGGTTCCGGAGGCCAGGGCCTGGTCCACGTGGATACCGTGTCGCTCGACAACGTGGAAATCCCGCAGTTTGTCCTGCAAATGTTCGTCCAAAAATATCTTCAACCCAAGTATCCGAATGTTGGCCTGGATTCCCGGTTCGCGCTGCCCGACAGGATTGATACGGCTAGAGTCGGATTGCACAAGCTCACAGTGACCCAGAAGTAGTCGATCTACGGCGCATAACCCGCTCCCCGCAGCACCTTTCCCGGCAGCGCTCCCGTCATCTTGCCCGAGTCAATCACCGGCACGCCATTCACCAGCACATACTCCATCCCATGTGACAACCGGTTGGGATTTTCGAAAGTCGCCACGTCCTGCACGGTGGCGGGATCAAAGACCACCACGTCGGCCCACATGCCGGCTTTCAATACTCCACGGTCGGTCAAGCGCATCCGCTGCGCCGGCAAAGCGGACATCTTGCGGATGGCATCCTCCAAAGTCAACTTCTTCTCTTCTCGCACGTACTTGCGCAGGATGCGCGGGAAAGTGCCGTAAGCCCGCGGGTGCGGATGCTCCTGGCCCAAAATTCCTTCCGGCGATGTTCCGGACGAGTCGTTGTCGATCGACACCCACGGTTGCTGCACCGCCAGCGCAACATCGGGTTCTGACATACCAAACACTGCCACGTCGGTGAATGCGTTGTCCTCGATCAGCAAATCGAACAGGGCATCCATCGGGTCCTTGTTCCACATCTTCGCTACCTCGGACAACCGCTTGCCCTGCAGAGGCAGCAGCTTCGGATTCTGCACAACTCCGATGAGTATGGCTTCCGGTCCGGGAATCTCCGACCATTCGTTGTCCCACTCGCTGGATGGCGTCATCATGTCTTTGCGGATGCGCGCCCGCATCGCGGGATCTTTCAAACGCTCGATCAGCTTGGCATCTCCGCCATCGTGCGCCCACGGCGGAATAAACGCGGAGAAACTGTTGAACCAGGCCGTGTACGCGTAGGTGTCGGCAGTCACGTCCATCCCCTCCGCGCGCGCCGCATTGATTTTGGCGACTACTTCGGGCATGCGTCCCCAGTTTCCCTTGCCCGCTACCTTGATGTGCCAGATCTCTACCGGAAGGTGCCCTTCCCGCCCAATACGCAGCGCCTCATCAATCGCCGGCAGGACCGAATCGCTCTCATTGCGCATGTGCGTGGCGTAAATGCCACCGAACTTCGAGGCTTCGCTGGCCAGCGCAATCAGTTCATCCGTCTTGGCATAGGGAGCGGGCGCGTACTCCAGCGACGTGGACACTCCCACCGTCCCGTCACGCATCGCCTCCCGTACCAACGCCTTCATCTGGTCAAGCTGGGCCGGGGTGGGTTGCCTGTCGTCGTCTCCCAGCACCATGCGGCGGACTTGCGTTGCCCCCACATACGAAGCCAGGTTGATTCCCATCCCCTGCTTCTCCAGCCGCGCAAAGTATTGCCGGAAACTCCGCCAGTCCGGGGTGATGTGGTAATGCTCGTAACCCGCGCGATCGGCTTGCAGGATGGCGTCATTCAGCGGCGCCGCCGATCCCCCTTCGCCGGTAATTTCCGTAGTGATGCCCTGGTAGATTTTCGAAGGCAGCCGCGGATCGACCAGGATGGTCAACTCCGACTGGCCCAGCATGTCGATAAAGCCTGGCGCCACCACCATGCCGCGGGCATCGATGGTGCGGTCGCGCGCCGCATCCCTCAGGTTGCCGATCGCAGCGATCTTGCGGTCGCGTATCCCGACATCGCCCGAATACCACGGCGAGCCAGTGCCGTCGATGATGTGCCCGTTGGTGATGACGAGTTCGAACTTTGGAGACGGAGCCGGCACCTGCGCCCATAAAACGGGGATACTGCTTAGCAAACAAATGGCGGTGAAGAACTGCTTCCTGATTGTCCGCATGGCTTCCTGACCCCCTCCGGGAATTCTTTGCTTGTATTGCATCACTCAACCACAGTTGCGGCGGCTGCGCCTCGAGCCCGCAATCCCAGGCCCAAACCAATCAGACTCCAGATTCCCAGCGCCAGCCATTCATATCCGCTGAAGTGGCCCGGCACGCCCGGCACAATTTTCATCAGGATCATCAGCAGCCCAACCGTTACCCCGACCGCAGCGATGAAGCGCTCGCGGGGCGCCGGCCCCATCTGGTAGTACGCCGCACAGGCCGCTGACCATCCGACGGCAGAAGCCACCGAACCCACTTCAGTAATGGGCACCAGAATCGCATCCCCCAGAAACATGCACGCTGCCGTGGCCAGTCCTATCCAGATCACAGCCGTCGAGGGAGTCTGGTTGCGGGGATGCACTTGCGCCACCCGTCGGTCGACCAGGCCGCGGCGTCCCATGGCAAAAAGCAACCGGCTGGCTGCCACAAAATTTCCGTTAAACACCTTAAAGAGCGAAAGCAGCGCAGCCGCAAGAATGACGCTGACGATCCAGCGCGAACCGACCGCGTGCTCGAACGCCACTGCGGTCATGAATTTCTCGTTCGTCAATTGCCGCCATGGAGCTACATATCCCACTGCCGCGATCACAATGGTGTAGAAGAGAATGCCGACCACAATCGCCATCCAGATCGCCTTGAAGAATCCGCGCTCGCGGAATTCGGAACCCGCCTCCTCCGCCACCTTAACCACCGACTCGTACCCGGTCATGAAATAAGGGACAATTTGCAGCACGAGCAGTACGGAGACAAACCCGCCGTGCGTGAATAGTGGCGGGAAATTCCGCGTCGAACCCTTGGTCACGCCGAAGCCGACAAACACCACAAAAAGCGCAAGCGTTCCGAATGCCGTCCAGTTCTGGAAAGTAGCGCTCAGCCGGATGCCACGGTAGTTCAGGAGAGTCAAAAGTCCCGTCAGTGCCAGTCCGATGATCAGGTGCGGCAGATAGACCGGGCGTCCCGCGACACGGTACAGTTCCATCGAGTCCAGCGGCGGGAAAATGTAGCCAGCGATTCTGCCCACGGCGACGGCTTCCCACGGGCACACGATGAAGTAGGCAAGGATCATCATCCAGCCAGTAGCGAAACTGACAGACGGCGGAAAAACCTTCGCCGTGTAGGCGACTTCGCCGGCCGCATCGGGCATCGCCACGACCAGCTGACCGTAGACATATCCGATGGGAAGCAGCAGCGCGCCCCCGATGGCGAACCCCAGAATGCCGCCCAGCACTCCGCCACGCAGCAGCCAGTCGTCCATCACGACCAGCCATCCCACGCCCACCATCGTGCCCCACCCCAGGGTGAAGTAGTCAACGACGCGCAGTTTGCGGGCGAGGGTAGTCACGAAGGCTCAGAACAAACAGATCAATTCATACAGCAAGTTCGCCGCCAGCAGCGAAGTGATTTCTCCGTTGTCGTAGGGTGGCGAGACCTCCACCAGGTCGCAGCCCACCAGCTTCAGGCCTTTGAGGCTGCGCACCAATTCGAGAATTTGTGCGCTCGACAATCCGCCCACTTGCGGCGTACCCGTTCCCGGCGCGAACGCGGGATCCACCACGTCAATGTCGAGTGTGATGTACGCAGGCAGGCCGCGCAGTTTCTTCAGATGCCGTTTGACCAGGTCCACACCGCTGCGGTGAAACTGCTCGGAAGTCACGATCTGGATTTTATGTTTGCGGGCAAAATCGAAATCGCCGGCCGAGTATACCTGCCCGCGGAGTCCAACCTGCAGCGCGCAACCTTGCTTGATCAATCCTTCTTCCACGGCGTATTTGACCGGCGTGCCGTGCGAGTGCGGGCTGCCAAAGTAGCCGCCCCAGGTATCGCCGTGGGCGTCGAGTTGGACCAATGCCACCGCTCCGAACCGCTGGTGAATGGCGCGCAGGATGGGCAACAGGATGGAATGGTCTCCGCCCACGCACACCGGACGCACCCCAGCGCGAAGCACTTCGCCAAGCTGGTCGGTAATGCGTTGATAGGTGTCTTCAATCGAAAGCGGGTTGATGGACATATCGCCAAAATCGGCGATGCGCCATTTCTCAAATGGATTGACTTTGAGCACCGGGTTCCACGGCCGGATCATGGCCGACTGCACCCGGATGTTGCGCGGTCCAAAACGAGGCCCCGGACGGTAGGTCGTCCCCCCGTCGAAAGGAACGCCGATGATCGCGATGTCCAGCTCCTCGGCCCGCGGGAGGTGCGGCAGCCGCATGAACGTGGGCACGCCGGAAAAGCGCGGGTACACCAGCGCGTCCACCGGCTGAGGATGCGGCTTCGCGCTCTTCTTGGGCTTCATCAGGTGGCGCGAATTATAAAGCATCGCGCGCAAGCGCGGACCGTCCAATGGTTGCGGGCCCAGCCCCAGCAGCCGGGTATGCTATGTTTTGAGTTTCCCCGAATAATCAAGCGAGGCGGCTATGCCCCGATACGAATATCGCGTTCTTAACCCAACTCCGGCAGCGGAGAAGACGTTCCTGGCGTGGATTGACCGGCTGGACCAGGAGTTTGTGAACCGCGATCCCAACCATCGCAGCGACCTGGTGCGCGAGGCGCTGCACCAGCTTTATCTCGGACGCCCGCACGCTGCGCCCGATCCCTCCACGGGTATGGCGCAGCAGGCGCTGGTGCATTCGTTCGACCCGCGCAACGCCACGCTCGAACCGGAGTACTACGGCGATGTGGACGCCACGAAATATGCCGAGCGCAAACCGCTCATCTGGTTCTGGATGATGTACGACCGCTCCCCGGTGGGCTTGAATCACTGGCTGGGATACCGGGTGCGCGCCATGCTGGCGCGCCACATCTTCAAGTATTGCGGCAAGAACGTGAAAATCTTTCACGGCGTCGAGGTTTCGTTCGGCTACAACCTCACCGTCGAAGATAACTGCACCATCCACAAGTACGTCCTGCTCGACGACCGCGGCGAAATCATCATTTACGAAGGCAGTTCCATTTCCGATTACGCCAACGTTTATTCCCACGCCCACGACCTGAATGACGGCATGATCGTCAATAATCAGAAAACCGAGATTGGTCCCAAGGCCCGGATTACGTATCACGCCACGGTGATGAGCGGGGTGAAGGTGGGAGAACACGGTCTGGTCGGCTCGATCGGGGTGGCCTCGAAGAACGTGGAGCCCTTCCACGTGGTCGCCGGCGTGCCTGCCAAGCCGGTCAAGGTGAAGCCGATTGCGCCCGAAGAACTACGCAAGGCGTTGGAAAAGCCGTAGTGCCGGCGTCCCGCCGGCCATCACGCCATACCCCGCGAAATCCGCCCCGCATGGTAGTATCAAACCCAACCTGCATGACCCTGCAGCATGTTGACATCCTGTTCCAGTTGATCGTGTTTCTGTTCGCGATCAGCGTCCACGAGTCCGCCCATGCGTGGACGGCCAACCTCCGTGGCGATCCCACGGCTCGCATGCTGGGGCGGATCACACTGAATCCCATCAAGCACATTGATCCGCTGGGGACCATCGTGTTGCCGCTGATCGCCATGTTGACGCATATCCCCGTGCTCGGCTGGGCCAAACCCACTCCGGTGGATCCGCGCAACTTCAAGAACCACGTGTTGGATGACATCCTGACCGCCGTGGCCGGCCCAGTCAGCAATTTCCTTGTGGCGAGCGGCGCGCTGCTGGTCCTGGCGATGATTTCGTTCACGTCGCCCCTGGGACGCGGCATTATTCATGTCATTCCGCTGGTCTATCCCAACCACCTGGACGTGCTTGCCAGCCAAACCGACTCCGCGCTGATGCCCCTGAGCCTGCTGGGCTATGAACTGATGGTCATCAATATTGTCCTCGGCGTCTTCAATCTCATTCCGGTGCCGCCTCTGGATGGCAGCCACGTGCTGCGCCATTTCCTGCCCAGCAGCGCCCTGCGCATCTATGACACGGTAGGATACCTGGGCTTGATGGCTCTTGTTTTTGTGGGCGGAAGTTTTCTGGGGAGACTTATCTTCCCCGTGCTCGATCTTTTTAATGCCATTCTAATGAGAGTCTGATGCCTTCCCCTTCCCACCATCGCAAACGCGTGCTCAGCGGCATGCGCTCGACCGGCAAGCTGCACCTGGGAAATTTTGTCGGCGCCCTGGAGAACTGGGTGCGCATGCAGGACCAGTATGAGTGTTTCTTCTTCGTGGCTGACTGGCACGCACTCACCACTGACTACGCCGACACTTCCAAGGTGAAGGAGAATTCCATCGAAGTGTTGCTCGACTGGCTGGCCGCCGGACTCGATCCCGAGCGCTCGACCATGTTCATCCAGTCGCACGTGCCGCAGCATGCCGAATTGCACCTGCTGTTTTCCATGGTCACACCGCTCGGCTGGCTGGAACGCGTCCCCACCTACAAGGAGCAACGAGAGAACATTACGGATAAGGACCTTGGCACCTACGGGTTTCTCGGCTACCCCGTGCTCCAGGCGGCCGACATCCTGATTTACAAAGGCGACTTTGTCCCCGTGGGCGAGGACCAGGTACCGCACGTGGAGTTGACCCGGGAGATCGCGCGGCGCTTCAACATGTTCTACAACCGCCGGGGCGTGTCGGTCTTCCCCGAGCCCCAGCCGCTGCTGACGCCGGCGGCCAAGCTGCCCGGGACCGACGGCCGCAAGATGTCGAAGTCATACGGCAATACCATCTTGCTCACCGATCCCGAGCCGGTGCTGCGGCAAAAACTGAAGACCATGGTGACCGATCCGGCGCGCGTCCGCCGCACCGACCCCGGCAATCCTGACGTTTGCCCGGTGGGCGACCTGCACAAGATTTTCAGCGATCGCTCCACCATCGCCAAAGTCGACGCGGGTTGCCGTTCTGCGGGCATCGGGTGCATCGAGTGCAAGGGCTGGGCCGCGGACTCGCTGGTGAGCGTTCTCAATCCCATGCAAGAGCGCCGTAAGAAATATGAGGAAAATCCGCGGCTGGCCTGGGATATTCTGGAGGCAGGCTCGGCCCGGGCCCGGAAGGTCGCCGGCGCCACCCTGGACGAGGTGCGGGAAGCCATGGGCACGTCGCAGGAGTATGAGCCACCGCAGAGTTTGAAGGACGCCAAATGAGGTGCAGAAGCCTTCTAGTCAAGCCGCAGAGCGCAGTTTAGGCTTACACTGAGTGTCGAAGATCTGATGCCAGAGTTGTTCAAAGCCGTTCCGGAAATTACGCCGCAGCCTCAATCGGCGCGGCCCGGCCCTATTCTGGTCACGCCGGAAAGGCCGAATGAAAGCGACTTCCCCTTCGCCGTCATGGTGGGTGGCGTGTACGAAGGGCCGTTGGACCTGCTGCTCGACCTGATTCGCAAGCAGGACATTGACATCTACGACATCCCCATCGCCCGGATCACAGCCCAGTACCTGGCCTACGTCGAGAAGTTGCGAGAGTTGGACGTGAACGTGGCGGCCGACTTCATCTATATGGCCGCCGTGCTGATCCACATCAAGTCAAAGATGCTGTTGCCGCGTGATCCCACTGCGCCTCCCGGCGCGGAGGACGATCCGCGCGGTGAGCTGGTCAGCCGGTTGCTCGAACACGAAAAATTCAAGTCCGCGGCCCAGATGCTGCTGCAGAAGCAGCAGATTGAAGATGCGGTGTGGTCGAACCCGGCCATCAAGGAATTCATGGATGCCGAGGGCGCGGACCCGGAGATCGCCGCCGACGTCATCGACCTGGTGAAAACATTTCAGCAGGTCCTGGAGCGTGCCCGGTCGCGTCCCATTCTCGAAGTGGACGAGGAGACCGTGACCGTGGGGCAGATGATCGATTATCTGCAGCGGCGGCTGGCGCTGGAAGACCGGCCGATCCGTCTGAAGCAACTGTTGCGCAACATCAATTCGCGCCCGGCGCTGGTTTGCATGTTTCTGGCGTTGCTGGAAATGGTGCGCCTGCAGGCCATTCAGCTGCGCCAAGACCGGTTGTTCGGGGAGATTTTGTTGCGCAAGCACACCGGCTTCGAGGCGATCGGGGCGGAGCAGACGGTGGTGAGGGACGATTGGCGGTAGAACCGGTTCTTAGTTTTCAGTTCTCAGTTCCCAGTTGCGAAACATGAGCCTTAAAGCCAAACTCGAAGCCATCATCTACGCGGCGGAAACGCCGATCACGTTGGACCACATTGTTGAACTGGTC
>JBGPJK010000016.1:0-29951 GCA_041485425.1 Terriglobia bacterium
CCATCCAGATCATCCGCAAGCCGCCGGCGGGCGAAGTGACCGGAACCACGCTGTCGACCTCGCGGCTGTACAACAAGGCGCAGATCCGCGTTCTGTTGGCCGACAATAAGACTGACCTGCACCCGGACGCGGATTCCACCCTCACCGACGGTGAGGACGTACTGTTGAGTGAAGAAGCCGGGACGACCTACGCGGGCGGTGTTCCGGTGACCGGCGTTGGCAATACGCACTTCGCCTATGCCAATACGAACAATCTCACCAGCGTCTACTTTGATCCGGCGGTCGACGGCCAGAATGACCCGCCGAAATATCCCGCAAAGAAGCAGTGGCCACTGGTCGACGGCTGGCTGCGCGTGGAAATCATGAAGGCGGACGGCACCTGGGTGGGTGTCACCAACGAATGGCTGAAACTAGGTTTCGCGCGCAATCTCACACCGGGCGCCGCCACTGGACCTCACCCCAATGCCATTCTGATCTTCCAGCAACTGGCGGACCGCAATGCTGACCAAACGGTAACCAACACTAATCCAGAGAGTACTTCGCCCACCGTGTCCCGGTACAACTGGTATCCCATCAACATGTATGACCCGCGCGAGGGCGAAGTTCGCGACACCAACCCCGGCCTCAGCGGCGCCAATGCCACCTGCGCCGCCAACGGCGTCATGAACGTGGTGGAGCTGGATGTGGGCAACCTGCGAAACTGGTTGTTTAACACAGCCAACGGGAAGCTCGTCGACAACATAACCCTCAACGGCTACTTGCTGTATTACTCGGACCGGCGCAATATGACGGTGGACCCCAATGTTGTCCCGCCAGCGCTGACCGGCGAGTATGGTTTCGAAGACACGATCAATGCGTCGTCGTCTGCGGGAACTCCCAACGGCGCGCTGGATCCCTACAACCCCGGTACCACGCAATCCCCCGAGGACGTGGACCAGAACGGACTGCCGGACAACTGGGGCGCCAGGACCACGGCCGATGCTTTTGTCACGCCGCCTCCCTCAGGGGGCGCACCGCCCTATAACCCGTACCAGCGCGTCAAGTGTTTGACGCTGGCCCGCAAGAACCAGGTCACCGCTGCCCGCCATGTGCTGCGGCTGGTAGATGGCTCCCTGGGCAAATTGCCCACGCGGAAGGACGGCACTGGCGGCTTTACCGTCGCATCGGAGAACCCGGTTTATGTCCTCGGCGATTACAACGCCAATGGCGGCTTTGCCACCCCCGACGCGGCCGCGGCCGTAATTGCCGACTCGGTCACGCTGCTCTCCAATGCCTGGAAAGACTACAACAGCTTTAACACACCGACCCAGCCGGGCAGCCGGGTCGCAACCAACACCTGGTATCGCCTGGCCATCGCGGCAGGAAAGAACATCAACTTCCCGCAGCCCCAGGGCTGGGGCGCCGCCGCCGACTACGGTACCGACGGTGGGGTGCACAACTTCCTGCGTTACATCGAGACCTGGCCTACCTTGTACTACGAAGGTTCGCTGGTCAGCCTCTACTATTCGCAGTACGCCACCGGCGTCTTCAAGTGCTGCACCACGGTGTACAGTCCGCCGACGCGTAACTACCAGTTCGACAGCTTGTTCCTGAACCCGAACAACTTGCCGCCGGGTACCCCGCAATTTGAGGACGTGAACAACGTGAGTTATCGCCAGGACTTCACTCCCTACTAACCAACCACTAACCAGCTAACCCGCCCCGATCCTGCCAGCAGGATCGGGGCTTTTGCTTGGATCGCAGCATCCGCAGGCAGCCAGAAACAGAAAAGTAAAATCTGCACGCACGCCCAGGACGAAGGCTTGAGTCGGCTCGCAATTTCCCTGCATCCTCGGCGTCCGCCGCGTCCTCACCGGTTTTGGTTACAATCGTGACACCGAGGCGACCCTCTTTGGCGACAAGAGCACAGATCGAGAGCCAGCGAAGCAGCCTCATCCCCGGCTTGGCGTTTGGGTTGTTTGTATTGGCCAGCATTGGCCTCTTTGTTGTTCCCGCCTTCATCATCAGGCCGTTTCGACCGCAGGCGCCTGCTGCGCTCTCTTTAGCCTTAGCGGTGCGACAGCAGGCCCCGATGTGGACTCTGATGACCGCGGGCGCAGCTCTTGTCCTGGCGTTCATGCTGTGGCGGCGCATTGCGACCTGGAGGAAAGCTTTCCTGGTGCTGGGCGTTTGCCTCGCTTCCGTCTCCGCGGTAATGGCGCGGGTGGATTATTTCGAGTGGATGTTCCATCCTGTTGTGGCCCCCGGATTCGAATCCGCCGAACGGGCCCAGCTGGAACCCTCGCAGATGGTGATGGCGGTGCGCTTCGGCAACGATTCCCGTGCCTACCCCATTCGCGCCATGGCCTATCACCACGTGGTAAACGACGTAGTGGGCGGTGTGCCGATCGCGGTCACCTATTGAACGCTCTGTCACACCGGTCTGGTGTGGAAACGGACGGTCGGCGGACGTGCGCTGCATTTCCGGCTCGCGGGAATCAATAACCAGAACTTCCTCATGCGCGATGAGCAAACCGGAAGCTGGTGGCAGCAGGTCACGGGCAAAGCCATCTCCGGCCCGCTCAAGGGGCAGACGCTCGAACTCGCGCCCAGCGACGAGTTGAGCTTCGGACTGTGGAAGCAGGAATCACCCGCTGGCCAGCTGCTCGCTCCCGTGGCCGCGGACGAAAGCCACTATGAAAGCAACTGGGAGCCGGAGGTACAGAAGTTGCCGGTTCCGCTCAATTTTCCAGGCAGCGGGTTGCAATCGCGCGATGTAGTGGTGGGACTCGAAATGCCCGGCGCCAGTCGCGCGTACCCGCTGAGCGCACTGTCGACCGAGTCACCAATTCAGGACCGGCTTGGAGGAACGCCGATCCTGCTGGTCATGGGACCCGACGGAAAATCAGTGCGCGCTTTTGTCAGCCGCGTGAATGGGTCAGATCTTGAGTTGTTCCGCAAGAGCGGCAGCACTGACTGGATTCTTGTGGATTCCTCCACCGGCAGTGAATGGAATTTTCAGGGCTGCGCCACCGCCGGTCCAGCCAAGGGAAAATGTCTGGAGCGACTGCCAGGTCTCAAGGATTACTGGTTCGACTGGCGGAATTATCATCCGCAGACCAGCATCTATCGGCACTAAGCAGTCAAAGGGCGGAATCCGTTGCTAGGCGCTCTTGCGCGGCGGTCTGGGCAGCGCAGTTCCGGGAGTCTGGACGCTCGGCCTCGAGGCAGGTTCCGCGGCCACGCCGAGACTCAGATCGCTGGACCAGCAGTCTGCGATGATCTTCCACTCGCCGTCCTGACGCGTGAAAATGATGAGATACTTGCCACGCTCTTCGCGGCGCTTCCCCATGGCGACCGGGACCAGCATCTTGCAGCGGCCTGCCTCGTAGGCAACATCGCCGAACAATTCCACTCGCAGCGGCTGCATTTCCACTTCTCCCAAACCGGAATCCAGCGCGGCAAAGAAGAATTCGCGAAGGGCGGCCGTCCCCCGCACCGGCGGGACATTGGAGCGCAGGACGAGCGCGTCCGCAGCATAGAGATCGACCAGGTCGTCCAGTTGTTTGCTGTTGCAGGCCAGCGCCCAATCCTGGGTCATTTTTCGGACTGCAGCTTCCGCCCGGCTTAACGAAGCCCCAGGGAGCGGGGCCCTCGGCCGGTTATCGCGTGCGGTTGTACCGTTGCTGGCGGACCGCGCCTCGCTTCCACTCGGCTGCGAAGCCCCGTCCGCGGTTGAGAAATAATGATGGTGGTAGTGGTGGTGGTAATGGTGCTGGCCGGCCTCATACGCCGGGGGTTGCGCTGTGGGATGGGCCGCCGGTGCTGGCTTAGGCTGCGGAACTTCCTTCTCTGAAGGTTGCGGCTGGGCCTCCTCGAGGGGAACACCGCAAGTGGCACAGAACCGGTTCTGCTCGCGGTTTTGAGCACCGCAAACCAGGCAGGCACGTGGCCCGGAAGTTGATTCTGCCCCTGCCGCAGCGCTCACGGATTCCTCGGTATCCACCTCGACTGCAAGCCGCTGAATGGCCTGCAGCGCGGCGCTGATGCCCTCCTGGCCAGGCTTGGGCCGACGCATGTCGGACTTCAGGCGGCGGAAGAACTCGTCCACTGCCGGGTTCTGGGCCAGTTCTCCGTCTGCATCTTGCGGCAGATTTCTGCTGGATCCTGGTTCTTTTTCGTGGTCCATCCGGTAGCGCTCATTCTAGCCGAAAACATCGCTTACCGACTTGAGAACTCGATCTTGGCCTCCGCCTCGGTAGGAACGCCGTTGCAGGTTGCGGGACGGTAGCGCCAGGAGCGTACCGCCTCCAGCACGGTGCGGTCTTCGACCGGCCCGGCACTCTCGAGGATCAGCGGACTATGCACGCGGCCGTCGGTTCCGATGATGAAACTGACCGTGATCTTCGCACTGGCCTCGGGCCGGTCCAACAACGGATTGGGCGTGGCCAGCGCCTCGGGGGGCTGCGTGGCCGCACAGCTGGGTCGCGCGGTGGTGTGGGGTACGGCGGCGAACTGTGAATCATGAACCGCCCCGGTCCAGAGCTGGTGCTCGCGTGCGGTGAGAGAAGACTCCCCACCCGGTCCCCGTAGCGCCGTGGCATTCACCGATGCCAGGCACATCGCCGGCGCCGCTATGAGAATGATCGAGCACAGCTTCCGCAGCGGCATTTGGTTCGTTCCCTTTTGGGAGTGGCAGCGGAGAAGAGGAGAACGCCAGCACTCCCCGTTTGCCGATTTGAAGGGCAATCGCCATGCCAGGGAAAATGGATTCTAAGTTGTTGAACTAAAAATACTTAGCTGGCGCCGAAGGGCCCGATGAAGAGTCGAAGTGAAAATCCTTGCAACTAAAAGGATGCAGCTTCGTGCAAAGCGCAGGCGAGCCCAATCCACCCGCCTTGGCTTACTTCACCTGAAAGTTGCGCGGATCGAGGGTCACGTTATTGCTGATCTGGTTGGCAGTAATGTCCCACTCAAAAAGAGTGGTGCCGCCGGTCGTCAACTCCTGGCTGAATTGGACATCATAGCGAGTGGGAAGAGTGAGGCCATCGCTGGTCTTGAAATCGCTGAAGCGCTCCTGGAGACGATACCGTGTCTGCTGCTGGCGCACGTTTTCGACTTCGCTGCGAAGCTCAGGCTGCACGGAGAGCGTGTAAACGCTGCGGACATGATGAAAAGTTTCTGGCTCGAAATACAGATGTATCTCCAGATCGGTGCTTTTCATGGGCCGGTAGCGAATGTCATGGAGTTCGAGCCCATCGATTTTCTTCAATCCCTCGTAGCTAAGCTTAGGGTTGCGGTCCTGCAGATTCAGTAGCGGCCAGGCCGTCGCAAGCACTCCACCCAGCAAGCCTTCGCGCACGATCGCATCCTGGACATACAGAAACTGCCCGAACGGAGAACGCCTCTGCTCCGCAAACATGGAGAAGGTGGCGGTCACCTGGAATTTGTCGCCGTTATAGATGAACTGCTCGCCGCGGTATTGGGTCTCGGCAAATTTCATCATGAGCTGAATCTTGTGTTCTTCAGAGATGAGGACGGCTTTCCCCGCCGCCTGCCCGGCGCCACCGACCAGGACCTTGTATTGCGCCGTGCCTTCGACCACGCGGGTTTTGGCGGCAGAGCGAACCGGTGCGGTCCCCAGCGAATCCAGGTGCTTGGCGACTATGTCTTCGGCTTTCAGTTCGGCTCCCCGGCTCGACGAAGGGACAATCAACCCCATCCCGATAAGGGCGGCGGACAGCGTTAACTTTAAGATTTTGCTCTTGGCCACGGGTGCGAACTCCTTTAGATCCAAGTCCGGGGGCGTGGGTAGACAGGCGAAGTATACGCACGCTTTGGCCCGCTTCGCAATGCCATGGGTTACCCCGGTAAAAGCAGCCCGCGGACGCCAGGATTTGCGCCCGTGACCTCGGGAACATTGGGGTGTGAGATAGATCACATCATGCTATGAGCGCTTTGGCCGACAATGGGGGCGAAGCTACACCACAAACAGAAGAATCGCCGTAAGTCTGAGCGGGAGGGATGGCGATGTTTGAACAAGAGCTGGAAATGGAAAAACGTGAGTCCTCAGTTGTGCCTTTGCTCCTGATTGTGGCACTCATCCTGAGCATCGTGGCCGTGTCGGGCTACTTTGTGCTGCAGAGCCGACGGGTGCTCTCCAACACCGAAGCCAGCGCGATTGCTGTGGCCGCTCTCAATGCGCAGGGGCCGGCTACACTGCGCTTCCACACCGGAATGGTCAAAGGCAGCGTGGACGATACCCCGCATGCCCCCAACTACCGGCTGCTGGAAAAGGCCGGCCTGATCAAGCTGGGCAAAGATACCGGCGCCTATGGCACCATCACTCCGGTCGTACTGACCCAGCAAGGTCAGAGGCTGTTCGAGGAAATCTCCGGCGTGATCAAGACCAAAGAGAAGGACGGCACGGACATTTATCTGGTCCCCATTGCCGAGCGGAAACTGGTGGCGGTCTCAAACGTAAAGATGATCAGCCCGGAACGGGCCACCATCGACTTGACCTGGAAGTGGGAGCCCAACAAATTGGGGAATCTTTTTGACGCCTCGGGTTCGATGGTGAAGAGCTTTAATACCTGGGATCGTGCGACCCTGATTCAGAAGTATGGCGTCAATTTCTACCATGCAGATCCCACCAAGGTCACGATAGCCGTAGTCAAGGACGACAAAAAAGGCTGGCAGATCGCGACCGAGTAGCCGAACCCAGCAGGCGCGGGAACTGGAAAGAGACCCCACGCCACCGTGTATTGCTGTGGGCAGAGAAGCTGCAGTGAGCAGACCTATGCCGCCTGGACCGAGGTTTTGTTCCAAGCGCTGAAGCGCAAACCCAGCGATTGTGATCTCCGGTCGATTCAGTTGGCGGGTTTCCTGGCAGCGCCCACCCCGGCGCGCAGCGTAAACAGCGTGATTTCCGGAGGACAGTTCAAGCGAACCGGCACTCGAATCGTGCCCAGGCCGATATTGGTGTACAGCGTCAAGGGGCCGATCCGGCGCAGTCCCCAGGGATACTTTTGCGCCAGGTCCGGAAGAAACGGAGCGCCCACCACCGGCAACCGGACCTGCCCTCCGTGAGAATGGCCGGAAAGCTGAAGGTCGACCGGGTATTGGGTCACGCGGTCGGCGAAATCCGGCTCGTGGGCCAACAAGACCACCGGCTCCCGCGGCGGGATTCCCTTTAGAGTCACGTCCAGATCGGGTTTCCCTTCTATCACATCATCTAGGCCGGAAAGCCACAGCCGCGCTGCTGCCTGCTCCAGCGGCATGGAACGATTGCGCAGAACGTGAATACCCTGCGACTGGAGAGCCTCGACCACACGAGCAGGATCCGAATCCACGTCGTGATTTCCGAGAACCGCCCAGCTTCCCAAACGCGCGCGCAACTGGCCCAGAAGCTGGGCGCAGGGCTCGGCCGCACTCGCCGCCTGTTTGGCATTGTGCAGGTAGTCGCTCCAGTACGGCACCGTGACAAAGTCTCCGGTCAAAACCACCAGATCCGGGTGGAGCCCATTTACAATTTCTACCGCGCGGCGGATGGGCAGGATCGAGAAATGGGCATCGTAGTGAAAATCGCTCAACTGCGCGATAGTGAAGCCATCCCAGGCGGGGGACAAGCGGGCGAGCGGCACCTCGACGCGAGCCAATTGCGGGCGGGTCGGCTCCAGCATCAAGCCATCTGCCGACACCGCCAAGCCACCGGCCACAGCCACCGCTGCCGTGACCTGCAGAAACTTTCGTCTCGTGACTAAGGGCAAGAAAGAAATACCTCGTCGGGATCTGCCGGCTCGCAACGGCTTCTCTTGCGGGCAACCAAGGCACTCGGAGAAGCGCCCCTACTCAGATTCTACCGGATGATTGTTTCGGAAAAGGGGGGCGCGGGCGCGCCGGGCGCCCGCGATTTAAGCCGGTTTCATTGCAGCCCGTTCTGCGTCAGCTTGACGGCATTGTTCGCTCCCAGATCCGTGAAATAGATGCTGGAGGCCTGCCCTGTCGTACTAATGCCGTCCTCGATGATGGCACTGGTACCGCCCGCCCGATCGACCATGATGGTACCGCTCGCCGTTCGGGAGATCACGCAACCTGGCGTAGTGGTGCCGGTGCAATCTGCAGTCATGCCCCAGAAAAAGAAATCGGTCCCTCCCGCCCCGATATTGGGGTTGAAGAACTCGGAAAAGGGGGAACATCGGGAGCTCGTGGAGTTGAGGATCTGGGCAGAAATCACGCTGCCCGGGTTCAGGTTCTTTCCCGTGAAGCCGAACGAATATCTCCAGGGCGTGTCGTCGGTGGCTCCAGTGCCGCACACCATCATCCTTCCCGAGGCAGGGTTCGTGAAATAGTTGTTGTTGAAAGCTCCGTCGTACAGATTGATGTTGGTTCCCCCAGAGCTGCCCCGTCCGATTGGCACCCTTGCCCTTTGCGTCAGCGTGGCGGTGTCCGCTTGCACCAGAACTGCGCTGGTTCCGTCGTTGGAAGAGGTGGCGAACACCGTGCCGTTACTGGCGTCCACAATGGGAGCGTCGATGATTGCCGGGTTACGTGCCAGGTTCAAGCCCACGGCCAACCTTTTGTTGATGGTAGCCGTGTTGGAATTGACCGAATAGAGAAATCCTTGGGCGTCGCCAAAGAAAAGATTTCGAGTGACCTGGTCCAGCACCGGAGCGGTGAGCCTGCGGTTGGCGTTGATCGTGACCGGCCAGGGTGCACCGGCCAGCGCGGGAGTGCCTTTGAACACTCCCGTGATCTTGTACAGCTTGCCGTCATCCGCCCCCATGTAGGCCACATCATTTATGTAATCAACCCAGGGAGAAGAGCGCGTATCGGTAGCCGTGGCGTACGGTATTGAGATCAACACCGCCGAATTGCCGATGCCCGGCATCGCGGACATGGTCGCGGAAGTGCCGTTGCCCGGCCCAGTGGCCCAGGTCAGCACATGGAAAATAGAGGCAGCCCCCGTGCTTTCCACAAACGCAATCCTGGTGCCGTCCAATGACAGCACCGGCGCCGTGATAATCCTGCCGCCGATCACCGTGGTGGTGTTGTAGGAGAAGAGCACGGTGGGATTGCCGGTGCCGCACAGACCGCCGGTTCCACTGTAAAGGTTATTGAACGCGATGAGACTCGCCTGTCCGGTGGTGACCCCGGGAACATTCAGACCAAACACGGCGTAATCGGCTGTGCAATCCGCCGTAGTATCGTCAAAGCCGAACTTCGCGGCAGACATTCCGGACGCAATGTGGCCTGTACCCAGCGGCATGCTCCAGTCCCGCTGCTGCGCACCCGCCGCACTGTCATTGAGCGCGGAGGTGGCGGGTGCCGCCGCAGAAGCCGCCCGCATCTCCCGTAAGAACTGGTGCAGTACCCGTGGTTCCTGGCGAACCAGGTCCGGCTGCTCGGAGAATACCCGGCGACTAAAAAATACATGGTGATGGGTCCAGTCCTGAGGAATTCCGATCCGCGGCGGCCGATATTCCGCCACCTGTGCGCTCAGTGCAGATACCAGAATCAGCAAGCCGAGCACGCGCCACGCGTTTGCAAGTGAAGTCAACGGGCAATGCAACTTCTCCACGTCCTGCCTCCCCTACCCCGGTTGGTGTGAAGACATTCTAGCTCTTTTTTTGGCGATTGCGATTCCACTTTCTTGAGACGTTCCAAAAAACGAACAGCGGAGTTGTGCCCCACCTGGTCAGCCTCCAGGCACGCAAGTTCAAATCCAACCTGCTCTCCCGCTCCTCAGCCAGCCTTAAGGAGGCGTTTCTTGATGGAGAAGCCATCCTCAGACCATCGGATAGCAGTGTTATAGTGATTTCCCCATGCCTTTACGTGGTTGGTCTCTACCGCTGGTATTGCTACTTGTGGTTACTCCCGCCTTCGCCTCGGCCAGGAAAACCAACATCATCCTGATCACTCTGGACACGACGCGCGCCGACCGGATGGGTTTTCTCGGGTCGCAGCGGGGACTTACTCCGAATTTGGACGCCTTGGCCGGAAAGTCCGTGGTCTTCACCCAGGCTTATTCCCAGGTTCCGCTCACGACTTCTTCGCACGCCACCATACTGTCCGGAACCTATCCGCAGTTTCATAAGGTGGATTACCCCAGCGTGCCGCTGCCCGCCGACCTGCCCTATGCTCCTGAGATCCTGCGCAAACAGGGGTACCATACTGCTGCCTTTGTCGGCTCGATCATGATGGACCCCAAGGGGGGCGCGCCGGGCTTTGATCGTGGGTTTGATGAATACGATGCCGGTTTTCATCCGCCACGTTCGGGCGAGGACCGCTATCAGAGCATAGACCGCCGCGGCGCTGAGGTGGTCGAGCACGCCCTGGCATGGATCAGGAAAAATGCCGGCTCGCCATTTTTTGTCTGGATCCATCTCTACGATCCACATGCTCCTTACGACCCCCCGGAGCCATACGCCACCCGTTTCCGGTCTGAGCCCTACGATGGGGAGATCGCCTATGTGGATTCCGTGGTGGGCACATTCCTCGAGCAGTTGCGCGTGGCCAGGCTTTTTGACCTCTCGCTGATCGCAGTGATGGCGGACCACGGCGAGGCCTTGGGAGAACATGGCGAGCGTGGTCACGGCATCTTCTTGTACGACCCGACCATCCGCGTGCCGTTATTGTTCAAGATGCCGGCACAGAACTCTGCGGGCAAGCGCATTGACGATCGCGTGCAGCTGGTCGATGTACTTCCGACGATCCTGGAAGGAGTGGGCGTCGCCGCGCCCAAACCGCTACAAGGCCATTCTCTGATTGCGCTGGTCAGCCACCCAGCCGCAGCCCCCAACCCTGTCAAGACTGAAGATCGGCCAGTATACTCGGAGACCGATTATCCCCACCGCGCCTACGGCTGGAGTTCGCTACGCTCGCTGCGAACCGGGAAGTACCTGTTTGTCGAGGCGCCCAGGCAGGAGTTGTACGATGAAACCACCGATCCCACCACGGACCACAATCTGGCGTCCGCCTCGCCGGCGGTGAGTGGCACCCTGGCTGCCCAGCTCACCAGCTTTCGAGAGCAGACCAGCAGTTCAGCTCCTTCGCCGGGAGCGAACCTCGATCCCGAGCAGCAGGTAAAGCTGCGCGCCCTGGGATATGTTGGCTCAGGCCACCGCCAGACCGGACCGAAGGCGACGGGAGCCGATCCCAAAGACAAGATCTCGCTGGCCAACGACATGACCGACGCCAGCTTGTGGATCGGGGATGGCCGTTATCAGGAGGCCATCTCGAAACTGGAGCAAGTGGTTGCCAAGGATCCCGGCATTGTCGACGCCTATGATTCGTTAGGCGCAGCCTGGATGCACTTGGGAAAGTTTCAGAACGCTTTGCCTGCTCTGCGGAAGTCGGCCGAATTGCAACCAGATTTTGCCTGGGCGCACTACCAATTGGGATTGGCACTGGTGAAGACGGACGACCTGAAATCGGCTGCGCCGGAGCTTGAAGCCGCGGTGGCTGGCTCCCCACTCTCCGCAGACATGCGACATCTGCTGGCTTCGGTGTACGCCCGTACGGGCCGGGTGGAGGATGCCAAGAAGCTGCTGCAAAAAGCGCTCGAACTGCAACCGCGATATTACGACGCCGATCTGCTGCTCGGCTTCATCTTCGTCATGCAGAAAGATCCAGCCTCCGCTCTGGCTTACCTGCAGGAAGCCATTGACCTGAATCCAAACTCCTCTAAAGCGCACCAATACATGGCCGAAGCCTACGCTGAAATGGGAGACCAGGAAACCGCGAACCGCGAACGTGCCCTGGCCACCCAGCTGAAACAGCAAGACAGCCGATGAGCGTGCCTGTGGTTCTATTCCGGATGCCCGTTCTGCGGCAGCTCGACTCCCCGGTTTGCGCCGGATGGGGTGCACAGTGCTTGGCGCTGGCACTGATTCTTCCGAGACTTTCTACTCCATACTTTCCTACACAGTCATGTGCAGGAGATATTGGCGCAAGTGAGCTGCGAGACTGCTTCCCTGACCCGGTACGCAAACCAATCTTGTCTTCCTGCACAACATGCAAAATCTTTCATCTTGACAGCAGGTGCAGACAGGATAAGACTCCTCTGGCTCGACTTATGGACAAGGTTCAGTCAACAAGAAAAAGCTGGACCACGATACCCTGGTTGGCACTGCTGGTGTTCCATTGTGTCCGATACCCGCAGAGTTGAGGTGCAAAGTCCAGGCCCAATCACCGAATCGAGATCAACACCAAACCAAATGGAGGAGTGAATGATTAAGAAAATGTCTTTTGTAGTCGCTCTGGCGGTAATGATCGCGCTTCCGTTGTACGCGCAGCGTGTTCCGGCGAGCCTAAATGCCGGGCATAACCTTCAGACCTGTGCCGGCAAGGGCAGCATACTTGTCTTCACCAACCTGACAGGCCCGCTCCATCACAAATACAACAACACGGTTGGATACTTCGTCGATGGCACCAACTTCTTCAGCCAGGTGCTGGCCCAAGGCTTCACGCCGAGCAGCAGTGTGAAGTTCGCAGACGCCTACATGCCGATGGGCGTGTACACCAACGGTGGCGGCGATAACCGCCCCGGAACCCTGAATGTCTACCTGGAATCGGACGCCGGTGGACAGCCGGGCTCCGTCCTTGATGGCCCGTTGCCCGCTTGCAACGGCATTTCCAACTTCAATGACGGCTTTGGCGGCAATTTCGTCGAGTTCAATTGCGTGACCTGCCCCACTCTTAACGCGGGCACGCCGTATTGGATCGTCGCCCAAGACGCGACCCCCACCGCCGAACTGACCTGGGATGAGGTGCGCGGCATAACCGACACCTCCAGCCCATTCGCTTTCAACCAGACCAACAACGCCTTTGGGGATTGGATTGTTATCCCCACCGGATACTCACGCGCGGCCTACCAAGTCGACGGCAACTAAATCGCTTCGGATCGCCGGGGATATCTCCGGCGATCCGACCTTTTTACTCAGTCTCTCTTTGCTCGCTTTTCCTCTATTTCTCGGCCACATTCCCTGTTTTTTCTTCCCTCAAAAACACCAAAGCCGAAGCCACTCCAGGTGCGAATGACTCCGGCTGTCGTTGCTGATCGCGCTTCCGCTTACGTCCCGGTGCCGGTTACGCTGATGGTTTGCACTCCTCCAATGGCGTCATCTCGGATCTGAACAGCGGCGTTTCGAACCCCGCTCGCCGTGGGGCTAAACACGATATTGATGTGGCACGACGCTCCCGCGGCCACGCTCGTACCACAGTTATTGGTCTCGCTGAAGTCTCCGGCGTTGCTTCCGATGACGCTGATGCTCGACACATTGAGGGTTGTGGTCCCGAGGTTCTTGAGGACCGCGGTCTTGGAGCTGCTCATCGTGCCCACCTTCTGGTTGCCGAAGTCGGCGGATGTGCTGGAGAGCGACACGCTACTCTGTAGCAGAACGTTCACCAGCGTAGTTGCGCCTACCCCAACCCAATCCAGTCTGCCGTCCGCATTGAAATCCGCAGCGGCTAGCCCCAAGTACTTTTTCGCCGCGTAGTCCACACGCCGGGTGAAGGTTCCGTCGCCGTTGCTCAGCAGCACGCTGATATTGGTCGCGTCGGCCACCGTCAGATCGAGTTTGCCGTCACCATTCACGTCGCCCAGCGTCAAGGCCTGCGGGTTTTGCAGGGTGTTGTAGGATACCTGGGCTTGAAAGGTGCCGTTGGGTTTGCCGATGAGAATGGAAATCGAGGATCCGCCGTTGTTGGCAGTAGCCAGGTCCAACACGCCGTCGCCATTGAAGTCCGCCACGACCAGCCAGAGGGGGGCGGCGCCCACCGCAACATCCACTTTCTTCCTGAAAGTGCCGTCGCCATTGCCGCGAAGCACAGAAACGGTGTTCGCGGTTTGGTTTGAAACCGCCAGATCAAGCTTGCCATCGCCGTTGAAATCGCCGACGATCGCGGACGATGGCCCCGCACTCACGGAAAGTTCCGTTTCCGGCTGGAAGGTGCCGTCACCGTTGCCCAGCAGAACGGAAATCGTTGCAGCCCCGTGGTTGCAAACAACCAGGTCCAGCTTGCTGTCGGCATTCAAGTCTGCCGTCGCCACGCTGACCGGATTCGTCCCAGTCGGAAATGCAGATGCGCTTTGGAACGTGCCGTCGCCGTTGCCCAGCAGAATGCTGACCGTGTTTGCGGAACCCGAGTTGGTTACCGCCAAATCCAACTTCTTGTCACCGTTGAAGTCGCCTGCAACAATGCCGAACGCGGAAGCGCCCGCTGGATAGTGAACCGCCGGCGGGAAGGTCCCGTCCCCGTTCCCCAGCAGGATGGATACATTGCCCAGCCCCGCATCCGCAGCGGCGATGTCAAGATTGCCGTCCCCATTAAAATCAGCGACCGCGACTCTCCCCAGTGATGAGCCCGCCGAATAGCCGGAGATGGCCGGAACTCCGTTCAAAGCGGAGGCCGCAATCACCTGCAGGAAAACAGTGTTCGAAAAACGATTGCCGGGGTTTTGAACCGAGATCGAAGCAGTGCCCGCATTGGTGATCAGCGTCGCTGGAATTCCCGCCTGTAACTGCGAACTGCTGACCATGGTGGTGGGCTGCGGGTGGCCGTCCCAGTCTATGAGTGCGCCCGACAGGAAGCCGGTGCCATTCACTGTCAGGGTGAAGGTCGCCCCACCGGGCGCCACACTTGCCGGAACCACGGGCTGGTTTACCACCGGTAGCCGGACAGTTTGCGCCGACAGCAGTGCGGTCGCAAACCCCGTGAACAGCAAGATGAATCGCACGGCTTTCATCAGGTCTCCTTAAAGGTTCGTAAGCGAGGTACAGCAGTTCTGGGTCGGCTGGGGAACCGCCGCGGGAGGGGAGTCTTTGGCCGCGAAGCAAGTCTCTACTGCATGCAGCGATCAGTCAAGATGCAAGATATTGCACACCCACGGAGGCAACAGAATCTCCGGTCGGGAGGTCTGCTCCGGCTCAGGCTCCTTACCGTACGTCTGGAAGCGCGGGCTGATTTCTTCAACCTCCTCAACCACGCCCAATTCGCAACCCCGACACTAGGCCCAACAGCCCGACGTTTGGCCAAGTGTTGTACACTTTTAAACCGCGCATCGTTCAGCTTGCTCTGCGCGTGAGCTTCTGAATATTCTTGTATCCAGTTTGCTCACGAACCGTTCACGGACACGTCTCTAGCTGTTGTGGTGTAGTTTGTCTTGAAACATCACGCTTTTCCCAACAGGAGCGCCCCGCATGCGTCTATGCCTGGTTGTTCTGCTCGCAGTTCTCAGTTTCAGCTGCTTTGCCTCTTCCCAGACTGCGGAAGAGGTGGTTGCCGGGAACATCGAAGCCAAAGGCGGGATGGACAAAATTAAAGCCATCAAGACCTTTCGCAAGACGGGCAAATTCAGCCAACAAGGCTTCAACGCCCAAGTGGCCCAGGAAAACGTGCGTCCCAACCTGGTGCGTGAGACTTTCGCCGTCCAGGGCATGACCGCCGTTCAGGCCTATGACGGCTCCACCGGCTGGCAGCTCCAACCCTTCGGCGGCAAGAAGGACCCCCAGCTCATGGGCGACGATGACATGCGCGATCTCCTGATCGACTCCGACTTCGATGGGCCGCTCGTCAACTACAAGGAAAAGGGCAATGTCGTCGAGTACCTGGGCCACGACACCGTTGACGGCGACGACGCCCTGCGTCTCAAAGTGACCCTGAAAAACGGTGACATCATCTTTTACTACCTTGACCCCGACACCCACCTGGAAATCCGCACCGAGACCCAGGAATTCATCCGCGGCTCGATTCGCGAGAACACGACCGATCTGGGCTCCTACAAGCAAGTCGCCGGCGTATATTTTCCATTCTCCATTGCTTCCGGCCCCAAGAATGATCCCACCCAGTGGCAGCACACTACCATCGACAAAATCGAAGTAAACGTGCCGCTGGACAATTCTGGCTTTGCAGTACCGGCGTCTCTGAAGAAAGAAGCTCCCAAGAAATAGAAAACGGCCAGAGATGGAACCGGCTCCGCCGTTCGCAAGCAAATTTGCACTGCCAAGAGGACTTTTCCAAATGACTGCTCGCGCCCACGTCTCACGTCATCTGCTGACATTGGTCCTGCGCTCTGTAGCGCTTGTGCCGCTGTGCCTGTGCCTGGCTGCGTCCGCCCAGCAGCCGCTCAAGTTCGACGCTGCCACCATTTCCGGCCTGAACGCCCGCAACATCGGCTCCGCCGCCATGAGTGGGCGCGTGGCAGCGGTTGACGCCATCGAAAAGAATGGCCAGGTCACCGTCTTCGCTGGCGCCGCCAGTGGCGGCGTCTGGAAGTCGGTCAACGGCGGCACCACCTTCAAGGCCGTATTCGACCGGCAGACTGCGCAATCCATCGGCGCCATCAAGATTGATCCCTCTAATCCCAAGATCGTTTGGGTGGGAACGGGAGAGGCGTGGACGCGAAACAGCGTGTCCATCGGTGATGGCGTTTACAAGTCCACCGACGGCGGCGAGAACTGGACCAACATGGGCCTGAAGGACTCCGAGCACGTCGCCAAGATTCTTGTCGATCCCAGGGACGGCAACTCCGTGCTGGTGTGCGCCACCGGCCACCTGTGGAACGACAATGACGAACGCGGCGTGTACAAGACCACCGACGGCGGCAAGACTTGGAAGAAAGTTCTCGCCGGCGCCAATGGTTCCACTGGTTGTGCCATGCTCGCCATGAGCCCGCAGGAGCCGCAAACCATCTTCGTCTCCCTGTGGGACTTCCGCCGCCAAGGCTGGACCTTCCGTTCCGGCGGCCCGGGCAGCGGACTCTATAAGTCCAGTGACGGCGGCGACCACTGGACCGAACTCAACGACAGCAACAGCAAAGGGCTCCCCGACAAGCCTTGGGGACGCGTCGCGCTGGCGGTAGCCCCCTGCAAGCCCCAGGTCGTGTACGCCAACATTGAGTCCAAGCAGAGCGCGCTGTTTCGCTCCGATGATGGCGGCAGGACCTGGACCCGCCTGGATTCCAGTCAATTCCTGGTCTGGCGTCCTTTCTATTTCGGCAACCTGATCGTCGACCCAAAGGATGAAAACAAGATATTCAAACCCGATGGGCCGCTACTGCTTAGTGTGAATGGCGGGCAGAGTTTCTCCTCCGTCGCCAATGCGCACGGCGATTTTCACGACGTCTGGATCAATCCCAACAACCCCAACATGGTTTTCGTCGGGGATGACGGCGGCCTGTGGCGCAGCGAAGACGGCGGCCTGCGCTGGAAGCACCAGCTCAACCTGCCGGTCTCGCAGTTCTACCACGTGAGCGTCGACAACTCGAATCCCTACCATGTCTATGGCGGACTGCAGGACAACAGTGCCTGGGTCGGCGACTCCTCCTATCCCGGCGGTGTGACCAACTCGCGTTGGGAAAACGTATACAACGGCGATGGGATGTGGATCTTTGAGGATCCCGCCGATCCCGACTACATCTACGCCGAATACCAGGGCGGCGAGATCGGACGCGTCAACCGCCACACCCTCGAAACCCGGCCCATCAAGCCGCTTCCCAACTACGGTGAGAAAAAACTGCGCTTTAACTGGAACACGCCCATTCACATGAGCCCCAACGAGAAGGGCACCCTCTACATCGGCGCGCAGTTCCTGTTCCGCTCTCGCGATCACGGCCAGTCCTGGGATCGCATCTCTCCCGACCTCACTACCAACGATCCCGAAAAGCAGAAGCAGGAAGAGTCCGGCGGCGTCACTGTGGATAACTCCGCGGCTGAGATGCACACCTCCATCTACTCCATCTCCGAATCGCCGAAAGACCGCCAGATCATCTGGGCCGGGACCGACGACGGCAACCTGCAAATCACCCGCGATGGCGCCAGGACCTGGACCAACGTGGTGGGCAACGTCCCCGACCTGGCGAAGAACTCATGGGTCTCCACCGTCGCGGCCAGCCGCTTCGACGAGGCCACCGCCTACGCCACCTTCGATCGCCACACCTTCGGCGATATGAAGCCCTATGCCTACAAAACCACTGATTACGGCAAGACCTGGACTGCCTTGAAGGTGCAGGAAAGTGGCGTCCGCGGCTACGCCCACGTCATCACGGAAGACACCGTCGATCCCAACTTGCTCTTCCTCGGAACCGAATTCGGCCTTTGGATCTCCGTGGATGGCGGCGAGCGCTGGGCCCAATATCGGGGCAATGATTTCCCCGCGGTTGCGGTACGCGACCTGGTCGTGCATCCCCGCGAGTCGGACCTGGTGATGGCTACCCACGGGCGCGGCATTTGGATCATCGACGACATTTCGCCGCTGCGTGCCCTGACGCCCGCACTGATGGCGAAAAATGCCGTGCTGATCGAGGGTCGCCCCGGCATTCAGTACCTCAACGCGGGCGGGGGCTGGCCCGAAGGCGACGAAACCTTCAGCGGCCCAAGTCGCCCCAACGAGGCGTTCATCACCTACTACCAGAAGTCACGCCACATTTTCGGCGATCTGAAAATCGAGATCCTCGATCAGGATGGCAAGCTGGTGGACACCATCGCCGGCAGCAAACATCGCGGTCTGAACCGTGCCACCTGGTCCATGCGGCTCAAGGCTCCCACGGTTCCACCTGCGGCGACAGCCCTTTTCGAGGCTGCCGTCGGTCCGCGCGTCCTGCCCGGCACCTACACCGTGAAGTTGATCAAGGGTGACCAGGTCTACACCGCACCGTTGCAGGTTATCCTCGATCCCCGCGCCACCTACACCATCGAAGACCGCAAAGCCCAGTTCGACCTCACCATGAAGCTGCACAAGTTGTTGGGGCACATGACCTACGCGGTGGATGCCATTGAAGGAGTACGGGACGCTTCCAAGGCCCGCGCCGCCAAACTCCAGCCCAAAGACCCGCTGCTGGCACGGCTACAGCAGCTTGCCGAAGCGTCCGACCAGTTCCGCTCCAGAATCGTCGCCACCAAGGAAGGCGGTATGATCACGGGAGAAGAGCGCATCCGCGAACATATCGGCCAGGTATATGGCGACGTGAACGGTTACGAAGGCCGGCCCGCCGATTACCAGGTGGCCCGCGCTGACTCGCTCGCCCACGAACTGGAGGACGTGATTCACGAATTTCAGGCGATGACCGCGAAAGAATTGTCCACCATCAATCCCGGTCTGAAGAAAAAGAAGCTCGACTCCATCTCAGTGCTCAGCGAAGCCGACTGGGAGAAACAGCATCAGGAGGGAGGGTCGGGAGCGGCTAGCCAGCCGGGGTTTCGCGAGATTGACTAACTAACGGCTTGTTTGGAACGGCATGGCCGCCCGGCCGCACAGCGTTAGCAATCCAGAAGCGCAGTCTTGATACGTTGCCGCTCTGAGTGTGCCGTTACACCAGAGGTGGCAGGGGACTGGCGCTGGTGGGGCAGGTGCAGGGGCTGTCCGCGCCGCCGAAATCGAACAACTCGTTATAGCCGAACTCCCCGTAGCGTTCGCGCCAGCGCCGCAACTGCCGGTCGCTAATGCCGACAATCTCCGCCGAATGCCACCATGTGATCCTTCTCGCCATCGCTCGCAAAATCACTTCCTGCACCTTCATCGCCCGCTCCATCGCGGCCTTCGGATAAAAGAACGTACTCACCGTGCTCTCTTGCCCTCAACGCCTGAACAGCGGACACTGCACTTGCTTCCTCAACTGGACATATCATGTGCTAACGGCAGTACCGGGTAAGTATCCTATCAGCACTGTTCGGACGCCACCTACCGAGTACAAAGACTTGACATAATAAACCGTGTCACACATAATCCACCGCGACTGTCCTTCGCAATAGCGGGTGCCATTCGGGCCGAGTCAGGTTTCCGTGCAAAATCCTTTAAGGATGCTATCGAGTGGCTTACTGACAAGACCAGCGCCGCTCGGCATGGAGGCGAATATGTACTGCAAGGTGTTCGCGGTCGCGGTCACTCTCCTAATCTTTTCCCACGTTGCTCTCGCGCAAGGGCTAGGATTCACGATTCCCGGAACGAACCCCTGGATCGACGTTACAGCATTTGGCGCAAAAGCCGATTCGAAGGTAATTACAGACGGCATTGTCACGAGCGGGTTAGCGACGCTAAGCTCCAACACCGCCCAGTTTACTTTCGCGGATGTTAACAAGGCAATAACAGCCAAAGGCGCTGGCGTCGCTGGTGTTGACCTTGTCACGACCATCTCAGTAGTTAATACGGGAGTGCAAGTTACGCTCGGGGCGTCGTCGTCCCTGACCAGTTCGACCGCGACCGCTCGCTACTCGACTGACAATTCTACCCCTATCCAAAACGCCATCAACGCCGCTCCTGCGACGGGGGCGACGATCTACTTCCCTTATGGTGGAACCGGCAACTACTACATCAGGTCCTCCGGCCTAAAGATCGCCCAGACCCAGCCCGGAATCAAGTTGCAAGGGGAATGCGGAGGAGCAAGTACACCAGGTGGTGGCGCCACGCCGCCGTTTACCTGCGCATCCATCGTCACAGACCAAGCGATTTCCATTCTGACTGTCGGAGATACGTCAGCCACCCCGGTGAAGTTTTACGCTGGTCTGGTGGTTCAGGACCTCGGGTTCCGTGACGTCAGCCCAAGTCTTACCAGGGTTGTCGGCGCGATTGACTTAATCAATACCGAAGACTTTAACCTCACGAATATTCGGATCGATAACATTACCGCCGGATACGGAATTCTCTTCGATGGCAACGGTGGCCACGCTGGGGCGGGCGACTACACTCAATTCGGTGTTGTCTTTCACCCTCAAATCTACTTCACGAAGTTCCCGATTCAGACGCGCGGGCTGACCTCAGAGATCAATCTTTACGGGGGAAACCTCGGGTGTTATGGCAACATCCCCCCAGGCGCCGCATCAATTATTGCGGGCAGCATTGGCATCGACATTGGAAAGACCCACCCCCTGACAACGACGACCGGAGGTGAATGGGGAGTGTTCGGAACCCACGTTCTCGATTGCGCGACCGGCGTGTACGATTACAACAACAGCGTGATGCAGTGGTTTGGCGTCGCCGAGATAGTGAGCGGATCAAGGACCGGAACAACAGGATTTGTGGTTGACGGTGACACGACCGGCAGAGCCGGAGGAGTGCTCATAGGCGGCTCGATCAACAATTTCGACACAGACATCATGATCACATCGTTTCCTCGGAACACGAAGATACTGGCCAGCGTCACCCAGCCCCTGACAACAGCCCTCAACATCGACTCCGCTGCCCTGCCGTCCACCCTAATCCTCACCGCAACCGACTACACCGGCACAACCGCAATAGGGTCCCAGATCCCGACCGATGTTACGATCCCCCAAGAGGGCCTTCCGGCTACGCCGGCATCGGGAAGTCGGACACTCTACGTAGATTCCACGTCCAGCGACCTGACTGTCGAGAAATCCGACGCAACTACAACAGACCTCGAGCACAATGCGGTCTTGATTTTCTCCTGCACCTCGGGCTTTACGTCAAGCGGCACTGCACTCGTGCTGTGGCCTGCTTCGAATGTGACCGACTGTCACCAAACCGGCGTACTGGAGATTCCTGTGCCGTTTGCAGGTACGCTCAGGAATCTCCGAGTTAACGCGAATGTCGGAGGGGTCAACGGCTCTAGCGGCGTTGTTACCCTATAATAAGAACGGCGGGACAACCTCAGTCACCTGCACGGTTGGAACGTCAACTAGTTGCGCCGATGTTACTCATACCGCGTCGGTGGTAGCCGGAGATACCATTTCGATAAGGGTTGCGACCCAGGCAAGCGAGACACTTTCCCTTATGCGGGCGAGTGTGCAGTTCCAGTGACTTCAGCAGTCCGGTCGGCCGCCAGGCTTGGCAATGTTTTGGCCAGCCTCGGGGAGGCTGCGGAGAATGTGAAGAGATTTGCATCCTTGACAACCGCAACCAATACGTATAAGAGGTAGGGCTGCTTTATCGATGTAAGCGTTGCGCTGCGGTGGTTCCTCCCTCTTTGGCAGCTTGCGGCAAGGCCCTGATCGGCCCTTTTTTACGTTCCAGGAGGTTTAACCATGAGTTCCTTTGGCCGATTTCTTACTATCGGCTTATTCCTGTCCCTCATACCGGTCAGGGTCCTGGCCGCCAATCCGAGCGAGTTTTCGCCAGCAGTTAACTATGGTATAGGACTCATGCCATTTTCGGTGACTGTCGGAGATTTTAACGGCGACGGCGTGCCGGACGTCGCCGAAGCAAACTTCTGTGGCGACTTGGGCTGCAGCAGCAGCGGAAGCGTGAGCGTGCTCCTCGGAAATGGGGACGGCACCTTCCAAACCGCGGTTAATTACGACGGCGGCCTTTTCCCGATTGCGGTGAGCACAGGGGACTTCGATGCTGACGGGAAACTCGACTTGGCCGTGGCCAACGACGGTTATCCGTCTGGCACTGTGAGCGTTCTCCTTGGTGTGGGTAATGGAGCATTCGCAGCTCCCATCCCTTATGCTGTTGGTCCGGCGTATCCTTTTTCCGTGGCGGTCGCAGACCTCAACGGCGACGGTAGGCTGGATCTCGCCGTCGTCACTGGCACTGATAACCAGGCGCCTGGCAGCGTCGCCGTCCTGATGGGCAATGGTGATGGAACCTTCCAGCCCCCTGCGATCTACGGCGTAGGAGCCGGGCCCACGTCTTTGGCGGTCGGCGACCTCAATGGGGACCATATGCCCGACATCGTAGTGACGGACGCCGCGGGTGGAGTCGGAGCCGGGAATGTCAGCGTGCTATTGAACAACGGCGATGGGACCCTGCAACCCGCGCTTACCTTTCCAGCAGGTCAAACGCCAGTTGCCGTTGCAGTCGGCGACCTGAACGGCGACGGCAAGGCCGACTTGGGGGTCGCAAACTACACCGCTCTCAGCACTGTGAGCGTACTCTTGGGGAACGGTGAAGGAGCCTTCGCCTTACCGACAAGCTATCCCGCCACCGGAGTAGCTTATTCCGTCGTCGAGGCGGACTTTAATGGGGATGGTGCCTTGGACATGGCTACGGGTAACTTCGACGTGGCAAATCCAGGGATATCTGTCTTCCTGGGTGTGGGCGATGGGACGCTCTACCCCGCCACTAATTACCCGATGGCGTCGTTCAGCGCTGTATCCGCTCTGGCAACTGCTGATTTCAATCTGGACAATCAAGCCGACCTCGCAGCGGCAAATGAAGTAGGTCTAACCAGCAACATGAGTATATTGCTCAACAGCGGCAGCTTCGCTGGCGCCGAGCTGTCAAAGGCGCGGATTGGTTTCGGTTCCCAGAAAGTCGGCACCAGCAGTCCACCCCAAAAGGTCACGCTAACTAACAACGGATTTCTGACACTCACTCTATCCCATATCACTGTAACCGGGGATTTCCTCGAAACGACGACATGTGGGCACAGTGTCAAGATCGCGGCAAATTGCTCTGTCATGATTGAGTTCCATCCAAAGACCACGGGCCTTCGAACCGGCACCGTGACTATCACTGACAACGCCAAACGGCATCAGCAGGTGATCCAACTCAAAGGGACGGGTACACCTTAGATAAGAAAACATTTCCGCCGGGTGCTCGGTTACGAAGGGTGGCCGGCCGGTCGCCCACCCCGACCCTCATCCCCAACTTGACAGCCCGCCTCAGGCGAAGGAGAATCGCGCCTAACCGCTCTCTCGCCCAACTATGGCCAAGGCTTCCAACCAACGAATCTTCTTGAGGGGAGTCTGTGTGGCCACCGTGGTGGTCATCGGCCTGGTCGTGGCCTTGTCCCAGATCCGGGCCTTGCGGTTTCTGGAGGACGGCAGCTACGACGCCCGCATGCGCTGGACCGTGCGACCCAACAGCGCCGATCCCGACATCCTGATCATCGACATCGACAACGCCAGCTTTGACGTGCTCAATGACAAACTCGGGCGCTGGCCCTGGACCCGCCAGGTTTGGGCCGAACTGGTACGCTACATTAGCCAGGGCAAGCCGCGCGCCATCAGCCTCGACGCCATCTTTGCCGGCACGGAAACTCCCGAAGTCGATGCCCAGTTCGCCGAAGTCATGAAAACCGCCGGCAATGTGGTGATTGGCTACTCCTTCAGTCCTACCAAAATGGACGTGGTGGATCAGTCCGAAAAGGCGCGCAAGTCTTCCCAGTTGCAGGCCCAGGCCGCCCGGCAACGCGCCCTGGGTGAAGTCGTGGACGTCAACGAGAACGCGCTCAACATACCAGGCGAGGCTCTGCAAGCCTCCGCTGCCGCTCTGGGTTGTGTCAACGCCGTCCCCGACCCCGACGGCACCATCCGCCGGGTACCCCTGCAATTCCTTTACGGAGACCGCACCTTCAGTGCTCTTTCGGTGCGCACCTTTGATATTGCTTCGGGACAGAGCAAGGGCGGCTTCGAGTGGCTGGGCGGAAGATCACGTTTCGGCTCCAACTACGTGGTGAGGAATGACCGCCGCATCCCGGTGGACGATGAAGGACGCATGCTGCTGCTGTGGAAGGGAGGTTCGTTCGCCTACCCCCGCATTCCGCTGTGGCAAGTGATCTGTTCCATTTATCCCGACCAATGTCCGGCAGCCGTAAAGCGATTTCCGCCTGAGTTCTTCCGCGACAAGATTGTCCTGCTGGGCGCAAGCGCTTCGGGCGGTTCCGATTCGCATACCACTCCCTTCGCCGAGGCCGCCCCGGGCATCGTGGTCCACGCCGCAGCCGTTGATAACTTGTTGCATGGCGAGGCCGTGCGGCCAACCCCAAAATGGCTGCTGCTGCTGGCCATTGTGGCTCTAGTGGTTGCAGGGGCTGCCCTCGCCTATCGCATTTCCTCGGTCGTCACCGGATCAGCGGTGGTTTTCGCCCTGCTCGTGGTTTATGGACTGGCTGCCACCTTGGTGTTTGGTCACTGGCACCTGTGGATGCCTGCGGTCGCGCCCTCAGTGGGTTTGATACTCTCCTATTTTTCCTCGGCCGGCATCCGCTACGCCACCACCGGACGCGAACTGCGCCGCACCCGCGGGGTGCTCGATCGCTACATCGCGCCGCAACTGGTGCACTATGTGTTGGAGAATCTCGACAACATCAAACTGTCGGGCGATAAACGGGAGTTGACCATCCTGGTCTCCGACGTGCGCAATTTCACCACCATGACAGAGAAGTCGGAGCCCATGGCACTGATTTCCCTGCTCGATGACTATCTGACCGCCATGACCGAGATCATCTTCAAGTACAACGGCATCGTGGACAAGTTCATTGGCGACGGAATCCTGGCCTACTGGGGTGCGTTTACCCCCGACTCGAACCACGCCCTGGACGCGGCCAAAGCTGCCCTGGAGATGATCGAGCGGGTGAGCCAGTTGAACGTGCAGTTCAAGGCCCAGGGCAAGGATCCGATTGCCATCGGCATCGGGGTCAACACTGGAACCGTCATTTTCGGCAATGTCGGTAAGGGCAAGAAGATCGAGTTTACAGTCATCGGCGACGCCGTCAACCTCACCGCCCGGCTGGAAAGTTTGAACAAAGAATACGGCACTTCGATTATCATCAGCGAAGCCACGCGGCAACGTCTGGGGGATGCCGCGCAAACCAAGCCACTGGGTGGGGTCAAGGTGAAGGGCAAGACCGTCGAGACCACGGTTTACCAACTCCTGGGAGTTTCCGGCGCCGGCCCTCAGGAAGAGATCACTAGCAAGGAAGTCGTCCACACAACGGGCTAAGATTCGCACATCGGTTTGGGAGGTACAAAGAATGTTTCCGCGAACAATGCGAGCACTGCTGCTTGGTTCGGTCGGGCTGCTGCTCTTGTTTGGGTGGGCTGTTTCTGCCCAACAGCAACCGCAAGACTCCGGCCAGCAACCGACACAGGACTCCAAGAAGAAAAAGAAGGACGCTAAAGCCGGAACGGCTCCCGCAAAGAACACAACCGCTCCGGCAAAAACAAACACGACGACTCAACCCGTGGCCGCAGCCAACAAGCCCAAGCCGCTGTTTGGCGGTTCGCTCAATTTGAAATCATCGCGCCAATCCAAAGACGCGACCACGCTGGGCTTCAACGGCCTCGATCCCAACGGACAAGTCGCGAAGAGCGTCTTGCAGGCAAACCCCACACCCCAGGACACTGCGCAAGCACAGCAAATTGCTGCCAATCAGGTGAACCCCGCGCAGCTCGACAGCTTTATCAAGAGCGGAAATCTCAATGAAAGCGCGCCGTCCAAGGATGCGCCCAAGGGTAAGAAATGAGGAGGTCGCACATCATGCGCCGAACGATTGTGAAGTGCACACTGCTGGTTTTGTTCACGCTTATGGTGCAGACCACCTGGGCACAGTTTGGAGGCCTGATCGACAAGGCCAAGAAGATCAAGAAGGGCGCCGACATCCTTACGCCTTGGACGCCGGACCAGGAAGCGGCCATCGGGGAGGCCTCTGCGGCAAAGCTGATCAACGTCTTCGGTCTGTATCAGAATCCCGACATGGTGGACTACGTGAACATGGTGGGGAACACCGTGGCTCGTCAGGCCCCGCGTAACATCCAGTACCACTTCGCCATTCTGGACACCGAGGCCGTCGACGCCATGGGTCTGCCGGGCGGCTACATCTTCGTGACCCGCGGCCTACTGGCCAACATTACCAATGAGTCCCAGCTTGCCGGAGCTCTGGGCCACGAAATAGCCCATGTCGACCGCCGCCACCTGGAGAAGGAAGTCCGAGCCCAGAAGACGGCAGCCTTCGCCAAGGAAGAAGCGGCCGAAAGAATACCCGCCGCGGCCGAGCTGATCAACATGGCGGGGCAACTCATTATCACCGCACTGACCTCGCAGGTGAGTCGCGATAAGGAACTGGAAGCAGACAAAATAGGGTTGGATCTGGCGGCCAAGGCAGGCTACACGCCGTCCGGCCTCCGGGATGTTCTCGATGTCCTGGCCAAAGCCGCCAACGACGCCGAAAACAAGCGCCCGTTAGCTTTGTGGCAAGCCACCCATCCGCCCTTCAGCGAACGTGTGGCCACGCTCACCGGCATGCTGGCGGGCTACCAGCAGACCGGACAGGTTCTGGATGATCGCTACCTCTCATTCGTCAACCCCGAGAGTTTCGCCCAGCCAACCACGCCGCCGCCTGGCGCCGCAGACGCTCCCGGGGGCGCCACCGGCGAACTCGATGGCATCATCAGCAAAGGCGTAGTCGTACTCCTCGGCGGACAGCTGCCCGAGGGCACTCGCGTGAAGGTGCGCATCGCCCAATGAGGATGGTTGATGGTTAAAGCAGTCGCTCCGCGAAAGCATTGCCAAAGTAACGGGGCAGGACTCAGTTTACGAACCTGCACCAATTGAGCAAGAAATATGGAACCGAACAGAGCGCCCGTGGGCCTTCCGCGTTGATTTTCCAGAGACTTATTTTGGCTGCAAAACTGCACTCCTCTCCATGATGGATCCTCCCCCTGGAGGATGTCTCGATGCCGCAGGCGAACCTCTCCGGCATTGCGGGTTCAACTCAGCCCGCGGTCGGCTGCCAAGAGCCAGAGCGACGCGCACGCGCCTCGGTGCGCATGCCCGCGTGGATCGTCTCTTATCGTCACAGCTGGAAAAGGCAGATGATCAAGGTGCGTGATCTCTCCCAGGGTGGGATCTTCTTTTACTCGGACTTCTGTCCACGCCAGGGTGATGAGGTTGAGTTCGTCCTGAAATTTCCCAAGTGGACCAACAGTGGCCCCATCACCTGCAAGGGAAAGGTGGTGCGTGTCGAGGAGAGCGCTCCGGCCGTTGGAGTCGCTGTGAGCCTGAATCGTTACTTTGTGCTGCGATAAGGCTGTGTCCGCGGCTGCGCCAACGCGCACCTGCCCTCAACAGGACAAATAACAAGAGCCCACCGGAGCATGCGCTCCAGTGGGCCTCTCAGCGTATGCCTACCCATGGAGGCCAATCCGCGAATAGGCGCAGGCGGAATCCCACGAGTCGCCGGTGCACTACTACCAGAAGCCGTATTCGCCTGACAAAAAACGCTCGAACTCAGGTCCGAGATGCTATCACTGGCTCCAATCTGCCGCGCCCCCAACCTAGGGCTGCGTCAGAATGGAAATGGTGTTGGCAACCTTATTCGTCACCGCCAAGTCGAGCTTTCCATCCCCGTTGAAATCACCGGCAACGATCGAGGTCGGACCCGCACTGGTGTTTGAATCCGCGTGGGCCTGGAACGTGCCGTCGCCATTTCCCAGCAGGATGGAGACCGTGTTTGCCGTGGAATTCGCGGTCGCCAGATCCAGTTTCCCGTCCCCGTTGAAGTCGCCGACCGTAACCGACGCCGGTCCCGTACCCGTGGCCGGACTCGATTGCAGATTGAAGGTTCCATCGCCGTTCCCCATGAAGATGGAAACCGTGCTGTCGGTCTGGTTGGTAATGGCCAAATCAATCTTGCCATCCCCATTGAAGTCCGCAGCCACAATCGAGCTTGGCTTATTGCCGGCCGCCTTGTTGCCATTCCACGTAAACGTTCCATCGCCGTTGCCCGGCAAAATGGAAAAGGTGTTGTCCAGGCTGTTGGCGATCGCCAGGTCGAGCAGGCCATCCCCGTTGAAATCGCCCACCGCAATCGACACCGGGCCACTGCCGGTGTTGGGACCCGTGGCATCGGTGGTGAAGGTACCATCGCCATTGCCCTCGAGCACCGAGCCGAGGTTCTCCGCGTTGTTGGCCGTTATGATGTTCAGTCTGCCATCGTTATCGAAATCAGCCGTCACTGCGGCCACTGGCCCGGCGCCGGTTTGCGGGGGCGCTCCGCCGGCCGCGGTGAAGGTGCCGTCCCCATTGCCCAGCAGAATGGAGACCGTGCTGTCTCCCTGGTTGGTGACGGCCAAGTCAAGTTTGCCGTCACCGTTGAAATCTCCCACTGCGACCGCCCCTGGACTTGCGCCGGTCGCAGGGCTCTGCTTCAACTTGAACTTACCGTTGCCCAAGCCTTGGGTCACGGACAAGGTGTTGCTTCCGCTGTTGGCGATCGCGAGATCGAGGATTCCGTCTCCATTAAAGTCTCCCCTGGCAACGCCCAGCGGAGCCATGCCCGTGGCAAAGTCCTTCTTTACCAGCGTTCCCGGTGTCCCTCCATTCGTAATCTGGAACAGAGCGACACTCGAATTACCGCCCAGCGGAGTTGGATTGCTTACGGTGATCCGGGCCGTACCCGCCGTCGCGATGTCCAATGCCGGAACGGTGGCAGTCAGCTTTGACTTGTTCACGAACGTAGTTGTAAGCGCGGCCTCATTCCAGTTGACTTTGGAGCCTGACACAAAACCCGAGCCATTCACCGTTAGCGTAAAGCCGGCTCCACCCGGTTTCGCACTGGTGGGTACCAGCGGGTCGCTGATGAACGGTGTTGGGTTCGCTGAACCGGTGCCTGACAACGATACCGACTGCGGGCTGGTACCGGCCTCGGAATCAAAGATGAACAGGCTGCCGTTCCGAGGGCCCGGGTTGGTCGGGGTGAACGTCACCGTGATGGTGCAGCTGGCGTTCCGCCCCACGCCGGCGCCGCACGTGGTACTCTGAACCGCAAAGTCAGAGACCGTCTGCTGCAGCATGCCTACCGTCGTGATGTTGGTGATGGCCAGCGTCGTGTTGGCAAAGTTCGTCAGCGTCACCGTCTGTGGCGCACTGGTTTGCCCGAGCTGGGTGGCGGGAAAGGTTAGCTTGGCGGCGGAAAAGGCCACATTCGAGCCAGTTCCGGTCAGATTCAGCACCTGCGGGCTGCTTCCGTCGCTGTCCGTGACCGTGACCGAACCGTAGCGCACCCCGTCTCCCGTCGGCGAGAACGTCACCGTGATGGTGCACTGTGCACCAGCCCCCAGGCTGCTGCCGCAGTCATTGATCTGGGCGTAATCCCCCGAGGCCACCAGGCTTGAGATGCTGAGCGTGGAGTTGCTCAGGTTCTTCAACGTCGCGGGTAACGTCTTCATCATGGTAAGGCGCACCTTGCCGAAGCTGAGCAGGCTCGGCGTGATGCTGACTCGACTTCCAATCCCCGTTAGCGCAACCGTCTGCGGGCTTGACGGATCGCTGTCAGTGATCGTGAGTGTGCC
>JBGPJK010000017.1:0-29737 GCA_041485425.1 Terriglobia bacterium
AAGAGACGCTGTTCATGGCTTTGCGGGACCACAATGTGGAGGCCATCAAAGCATCCGGAGTCCAGCGCATTGTTACTGCCGACCCGCACGCCTATAACGCGCTGAAACACGACTATAAGGATGTGCCGCCGGTCGAACACATCAGCCAGGTAATCGCCCGCGAAGTGAAGGCCGGCAAGGTCAAGTTCAATCCGGTCGAAAACAAAAACAACGTCTACACCTATCACGATCCCTGCTATCTGGGGCGGCACAACCAGGTCTATGACGATCCCCGAGATGTGCTGGATGCGATTCCCGGGTTGAAGAGAGTCGAAATGAGCCGGTCCCGAGACCGGTCGTTCTGCTGCGGTGGTGGCGGGCTGGTGCTGTTCTACGAGCCGAAAGAAGATCAACGAATCGGCGTGAAGAGAGTCCAGATGGCCGCGGAGTCCGGGGCCAATGTGATCGTGACCGCCTGCCCGTTCTGCATGGTGAATATAGAAGATGCGATCAAGGTTGCAGGTTTGGAAGGAAAGATGACCGCCATCGATTTGGCGGAACTGGTGGACCAACAGATCGCGCGGGAGAGCCCGAAGGAATGTGAAACCGCAGTTCATGGAGGTTGAACGTGGAGATTCTAGTTTGCGCCAGAAGAGTGCCCGACACTTCGGAGAACGAGATTGAACTCAATAGCGCCGGGAACGACATCGAACGCGACGACCTCGTTTATTCGATCAATGAATGGGACAACTACGCGGTGGAAGAGGCCCTTCAGATCGTTGCCAGAGTTGGTGGAAACGTCACGGTAGTTACGGTGGGCGGCGAGGACGACGAGGAGATCCTGCGCCGAGAGATGGCCATGGGCGCGAACCATGGCGTGCTGATTTCCGACGACGCCTTCAGCGGATCGGACGGCAGAGGCATCGCGACCATCCTGAAAGCCTTCGTGCAGAAGGGGAAGTATGACCTGATCCTGACCGGGGTCCAGGCCGAGGACGGGGGCGCCCAGGTCGGCGGGATGCTGGCGGCGATGCTCGACTATCCCTTCGCATCTCTAGTGAATTCCATTGAAGTCCTTGACGGCAAGAAGCTGAAGGTCAGCCGGGAAATCGCAGGTGGAAACAAGGAGATCAGTGAGATCGACCTCCCCTGCGTGCTCTCGATTCAAACCGGGATTAATGAGCCGCGCTATGTCGGCATGCGGGGCATCCGGCAGGTGGCCTCGGTCCCCATTCCAACTTTCGGCGCGTCGGACCTGGGTGTTGACGCAGGTGCTGTAGGCCAGGCCGCAGCCAAAGTGAAACGGGTGGACTACTTCGTGCCCGCGCTGGGCAAGGGAGCCGAGATGCTCCAGGGCAGCCGGGAAGAGATTGTCGACAAACTGGTTGAGTTAGTGGCAGCCAAGGGAGGGTTGAAATAATGGCTCGCATCTTCGCCTACATCGTACATAAAGCCGGCGTGGCCGACGATTCCGCGACCGAACTGGTGGCCGCTGCCAGAAAGATCGATTCTGCTGCCTCCCCTACCGCCATTGTCACCGGTTGGGGTGCGGACCTTGATGCCGTTTGCAACACCCTCCGCGCTTCCTACAGTGAGGTCTGGAAAATCGCCGATGAAGCCCTCGCCTACCCCAACGCCGAATTGATCCGAAAGGCCTTGGTGAAGGTCCTGCCGCAGGGCAGCATTTTGCTGGTCTCCCATGAGCATTTCGGGATCGATCTGTCTCCGGGCCTTTCCATCAAGATGAATTCAGCTTTTGTCTCCGACGTATTGGCGATCGAAGGGGTGGAAGGGTCCCACCTCAAAGTGGTCCGCCAGGAATTCGGCGGGCAGGTGAGCGCCCATGTCCGCTGCGACGTTTCATCGGGCGCGGTGGTCACTATACGTCCAGGCGCCTTCAAGCTGCTGGAAGGTGCTCCTGTCAACGGGTCCGTGGTCGACAAGTCATCCGACGTTGGCGCTCTCACGGCGGGACGGCGCTATCTGGAGACGGTCGTCGCCGAGGCGGGTGATGTGGATATCACCAAGCACACCGTTCTGGTTTCCATCGGCCGTGGCATCCAGGAAAAAGACAATGTCGCCATCGCCCAAGAACTGGCGGACGCGCTCGGTGCGGCGGTGAGCTGCTCGAGACCGGTGGTCGACGCCAAGTGGCTGGAGAAATCCCGCCAGGTGGGCACCTCCGGAAAAACCGTCAAGCCCAAGGTCTACCTGGCTTGCGGCATCAGTGGCGCATTCCAGCACCTGGCCGGCATTAAAGGTAATCCCTTCATCGTCGCAATTAACAAGAACCCCAAAGCACCCATCTTTCAGGTGGCCGATGTCGGAATTGTCGACGACCTGCTGGAGTTCTTGCCGGAATTCACCAACAAAGTCCGCGAAATGCGAAGCGTTTCAGCAAAGTGAGGACACCGCCAATGATCGCACCAAAGACACTGAAGTTAAGTTTGAAATCGCTCAGGGACTTCGCCAAGAAACGCCTGCCGGACGAAACGCTGATCGAACTGGATGAACGCGACGAATGTCCGCTGGAGATAGTCCGGCACATGTGCAGCCCGGACAAGCTGGGCATTCAGCTCCTGTTCATTCCCGAAGAGTTCGGCGGGATGGGCGGCGGGGCCTTCGATGTGTATTGCATCTGCGAAGAGATGGCGCACATCGACCTGGGCATTGCCACGGCGGTGCTGGCCACGTTTCTGGGCAGCGATCCGATCACCGTCGGCGCCACTCCGGAGCAAAAAAAGCTCTGGCTGAGTCGTATCGCGGATGAGGGAGTGTTGTTCGCCTATGGCGCCACGGAGCCGGAAGCTGGCAGCGATCTTGGCGCCCTGCGCACCACGGCGGACCGAGTCATGCAGGACGGCCGGGTGGTCGGTTACAAGATCAACGGCGCCAAGCAGTGGATCAGCAACGGTGGAATAGCCGACCTCTACACGGTTTTGGCTAACTCACCCGGTGGTCCCAGTTGGTTCGTGGTTGAAAAGGGGGCGAAGGGTTTCACCCACGACGAACCCGAAGACAAGCACGGCATTCGTCTCAGCAACACGGCAGCCCTGGCTTTCAACGACGTCTATGTCGATGCCGACCGGCTCATCGGCGGAGTTGAAGGCCAGGGTTTGACTCAAGCGCAGGCGGTGTTCGGCTATACGCGCCTGATGGTGGCGGCGTTTGGCCTCGGCGCCGGCTGGGCCGCGCTCGATCGCGCCATTCCCTATTCCACCAAGCGCATCCAGGCCGGGGCGCCACTCTCGGAAAAGCAGGGATATACCCACAAGCTGATCGTGCCGCACGTCACTCACTTGGAAGCTGCCCGCGCTTACATCGAAGAAACCGCCGAGCGCATCGACGCGGGGAGCGAAGGCAGCTTAAACACTGAAGGCGCCATCGCCAAGTACATGGCGTCGGAAGCCGGCAATGCGGCCGCCGAAGCCAGTATCCAGGCGCTGGGCGGCTATGGCTACACGCATGAATACATGGTGGAGAAGATCAGTCGCGACGTTCGCATCACCACCATTTACGAAGGCACCTCCGAGATCATGGAGATGACCATCAGCCGCGACCGCTGGCAGTACCACCTGAAGACGCGCGGGCAGCATTATCACGACGAAGCGCACAAGTTCGAAGCGCTGCACGCACAGCATCCGGAAGTGGGTGCGAGCATCGCTGCACTGAGTTTGCACGCACTGGCGGAAGTCATGGAAAAGGCCCGTCTTGCGCACCTCACCCGCCACCAGCACATTCTGCTGCGCCTGGGCGAGTTGATCGCTTACGCCGAGTGCTCGGGCACTTTATCCCGCCGCGCCGCACTGATGGCGGATGGCAAGCTCAACGAAAAAGCCAACCGGCGTTTCGACGCGACGGCGTTGGCGGCGCTGAGCCGGGTCTTCGCCCGCGAGGCAGCGCTCAAGGTTGCCGAAGAAGGTTTGCGCCTGGTAGCCGGCGCGGGTGGCGTGAGCGATGCCGAGATGACCGCGTTTGAAACCAGTTTGGGAATGCCCGCCATCCATCGCACGCAGGCGGGTCTGATTGCGGACATGGATTACATAGCCGACGTCCTTTACAACCGCGCGGCGAAGCGCACGGCGCTAGCCGCCTAACGTTCAGGAATGTCTGACCAGCATCCGGCAATCTCTCAGGGGCCGGATGCCTCTCGCACAAGAGCAGGAGCGTCATCATGGAAAGCACCGCACATCGAGCCATAGCGATTGTGGGGGCGGGGGCCGTTCTGCCCGATGCCCCGAACGTAGCCGCTTTCTGGGAAAACGTGAAGAGCGGCCGGTACAGCATCAGCGAGGTGACACCTGACCGTTGGGACCCGGCGCTTTATTACGATCCCGATCCGAGCGCGCCGGACAAGACTTACTCGAAGATCGGCGGCTGGGTGCGCGAGCTCGTCTGGGATCCCATGAAATGGCACCTGCCGATTCCGCCGCGCGTCGTCGACGCCATGGACGGGGCGCAAAAATGGGCGATCGCGGCCACCCGCGAAGCCCTGGAAGACTACGGCTATCCCAAGCGCCCCCTGAACCTCGATCGTACGGCGGTGATCCTGGGCAACGCCATGGCCGGCGAGAAACATTACCTTACCTCCTTGCGCGTGTACTTCCCGGAATACGCCAAGGACTTGGCCGAAAGCGCCAGTTTCGCCGCGCTGCCGGAGGCGGTACGCCGCGACATTACCCGCGAAATGCACGACCGGATGGCAAAAAACCTGCCCGAGATTACGGAAGACAGCATGCCCGGCGAATTGGCCAACTGCATTGCCGGCCGCATTGCCAACATCTACAACTTTCACGGTCCCAACTACATCGTGGATGCGGCGTGCGCATCGGCCATGGCGGCGATCAGTTCGGCGATCGAGGGGCTGGTGCAGAACGATTTTGACGCTGTGGTCACTGGCGGCATCGATCGCAACATGGGCGCTCCAACGTTCGTCAAGTTTTGCAAGATCGGCGCGCTCTCGGCTACCGGCACTCGGCCCTTCGCCGAAGGAGCCGATGGCTTCGTAATGGGTGAAGGCGCCGCGATCTTCCTGCTCAAGCGTGTGGCGGATGCCGAACGCGACGGGGACAAGATTTATGCCGTGTTGCGTGGCATGGGCGGATCGAGCGACGGCAAAGGAAAGGGCATCACCGCGCCGAACCCGGTGGGCCAGAAATTTGCCATCGAGCGCGCCTGGCAGAATGCCGGCTTATCGCCCGCGACCGCAACCTACATCGAAGGCCACGGCACATCCACCCGGGTGGGCGACGTCGTCGAAGTGCAAAGCATGTCCGATGCGCTGAGCAGTTTCCATCTGCCCAGCCACTCCGTGGCGCTCGGCTCGGTCAAATCGAATATTGGACACCTCAAAGGTGCCGCGGGCGCTGCTGGATTGCTGAAAACGGCCCTGGCGCTGCGCGACAAGGTGCTGCCGCCCAGCGTGCACTGCCAGCATCCCAACCCCGACATCGACTTTGCCCACTCCCCGCTTTACGTCAACACCGAACTGAAACCGTGGACGATTCCGGCGGATGGCACGCGCCGCGCCGGTTTGAGCGCTTTCGGTTTTGGCGGCACCAACTTCCACGCCGTGCTCGAGGAATACATTCCCCACAGGCTGACCGGCAACGGCAAGCGAACAGTCGCGGTCGGTGACATACCAGCCGCCGTGATGAACGAGGCAAGCATGAATGCGAAAGATATTGCCCGCACTTCTGCATCTTCTTACAAAGCGCCGCTGCGCGGCGCGCTGGTGATCGGCGCCACTTCCGAGGCCGCGCTGGCGGAACGTCTGCATGCGGTACAGAAGGACGCACAGGCCGGGCACGCGCCGGCAGCGGCCGCGCCCGCTGAATCGGATCTGGGGGCGCCCGAACGCCTGGCCATCGACTATGTCGATGCTGCCGACCTGGCGGGCAAGTCGGCCAGCGCGCTCAAGGCGCTGGCCGCCAACCAGCCGGCGATATGGAAAGCCCTGCGCGCACAAGGCATCTTCCGCGGTCACGGTCCTGCTCCCAAGGTGGCGTTTCTTTATACCGGCCAGGGCTCGCAGTACGTGAACATGCTGAAGCCAATTCGCGCCGCCGAGCCGATCGTAGCCGAAGCCTTTGCCGAAGCCGATCGCATCATGACTCCTCTGCTGGGCAAGCCGCTCACCGAATTCATTTACGTTGACCCTGACGACCCCAAGGCGGTTGCCAAGGCGGATGATGATCTTCGCCAGACCGAGATCACGCAGCCGGCAGTATTGGCGACCGATATGGCGATGACTCGGCTGTTAGCGGCTTACGGCATCACGCCTGATTTCACCATGGGGCACAGTCTGGGCGAATACGGCGCCCTGATTGCCTCTGGCGCGATTCCCTTCGCGGATGCTCTGGAAGCCGTCAGCGCCCGCGGCCGGGGAATGACCCAGGTGGCAGTGAAGGACAAGGGCCTGATGGCCGCCGTCTTTGCGCCGCTTGAGGAAATCGAGCGAACCCTGAAAACGATTGACGGATACGTGGTAATCGCCAACATCAACAGCGGGCATCAGGCAGTCATCGGCGGCGCCAGCCAGGCGGTCGCCCAAGCCATGGAGGTTTTCCAAAAAGCCGGCTTCGAGGTGGCAGGTTTGCCGGTCAGCCATGCTTTCCACACCTCGATTGTGGCCGGGGCAAGCGAACCACTACGGGGAGCGCTCGCGCGCCTGCATCTGGAATCACCGCGCGTGCCCATCGTGGCCAATGTCAGCGGCGAGTTTTATCCCATGGGGCCTAACGTCGTACCGCAAATGTTGGACATTCTGGCGCAGCAGGTTGCCGCCCCGGTGCAATTTGTGAAGGGCCTGCGCACCCTCTATGACGCGGGCGCACGCGTCTTTGTTGAAGTCGGACCCAAGAAGGCGTTGCAGGGATTTGCCGAGGACGTGCTCGGCGACCGCGGCGACGTGGTTTCATTTTTTACCAACCATCCGAAAAACGGTGACATCCCATCCTTCAACCAGGCGCTGTGCGGCCTCTATGCGGCGGGATTAGGCCGCGGCCAGGCCGAGGTCTCGCGCGAGTCTGCGGCCACGCCAGTGACTTCGGTGTCTGCTCCTTCTTTGCCCGTAGGAACGCCTAAACCGATCCCGTTTGCAGCCTCTGCCCCGGTCCCTCCAACCACGCCGGCAGCGCCGGTGAATGGTGACCGTTATATGGAACTCGGTCGCTTCTTCGCCGAGGTTCTCGAGCGCGGGCAGCAGATCTACCAAGGCCAGAAAAGCGTGCCACGCGAGCTTCCGGTGGTGATCACCGGCGCAGCGTTGGGCCTGCCCGGGACCGAACACATCTTCGATGATGGCAACGTTGCCCGCATCCTGCGGGGTGATCAATTCATCGACGCGATCCCCACCCGCTTCCGCCAAGCCATGCTCGACAAGAACATCACGCGCTTGATGAAGAGCGACAACGGAGGGCCCACCTTCGAATCCATCAACAATCTGGCGGATGTCATCAAGCTCGCGGCCCGCGGAAACGCCTTCGATCTGGAAAAGGAATTCGGAGCTTCCGCTGATCGCGTGGGCGCCCTCGACCGCGTTACCCAACTGGCGATCGCGGCCGGCATCGATGCGTTGCGTGACGCCGGCATCCCGCTGGTCATGCGCTATAAAACCACCAGCAAAGGCACGCAGTTGCCGGATCGCTGGGGATTGCCCGACGCGATGCGCGACGATACCGGGGTGATTTTTGGCTCGGCCTTCCCCGGCCTCGACTCGTTCGCGGATGAGATGGCGCGCTACTACGCGGACCACGCCCGCCGCGAGCAGTTGGCCATGCTGGAAAGCGTGCGCACTCGGGTGGTAGAGAGCAATGGACATTCCATCCTGGTGCAGGAGATCGACCGCCGCATCGGGGAGTTGCGCGTCACCATTGAGAAAGAGCCGTATGTCTTCGAGCGGCGCTTCTTGCTCCGAATCTTGTCGATGGGACATTCACAATTCGCCGAATTTATCGGCGCCCGCGGTCCCAACACGCAAATCAACTCCGCCTGCGCCACCACCACAACGGCCGTGGGGCTAGCGGAAGACTGGATCCGCGCTGGGCGGTGCAGCCGAGTGATCGTGATCTCCGCCGACGACGTAACCTCCGACCATCTGCTCGAATGGATGGGCGCCGGTTTCCTGGCCAGCGGAGCGGCCGCGACCGACGAAGTGGTCGAAGAGGCCGCCATTCCCTTTGACCGGCGACGGCACGGCTTGATTATCGGCATGGGCGCCGCGGCGCTTGTGGTCGAGAGCGCGGACGCTGCCCGCGAACGCGGAATCCGGCCTATCTGCGAGGTGTTGAGCTCAGTCACAGCCAACAGCGCTTTCCACGGTACTCGTCTCGACGTCCAGCACATCGGCCAGGTCATGGAGAACCTGATCGCCCAGGCCGAAGCACACTGCGGCATTTCGCGTCATCAGATCGCGCCTCATACAGTTTTCGTTTCCCACGAAACCTACACGCCCGCGCGCGGCGGCAGCGCTTCCGCCGAGATCCACGCGCTGCGCCGTGTCTTCGGCGACGTCGCTGATCGCATCGTGATCGCCAACACCAAAGGCTTCACCGGTCACGCCATGGCTACCGGGATCGAAGATGTCGTCGCGGTGAAGGCGCTCGAAACCGGCTGCGTGCCGCCAGTGGCCAACTTTAAGGAAGTTGACCCTGAGCTGGGACTGTTGAACCTGTCGAAGGGCGGCGTCTATCCCGTCGAGTACGCGTTGCACCTGGGCGCCGGGTTCGGATCCCAGATCAGCATGACGCTGTTGCATTGGGTAAAGACGAAAGATGGGGTCCGCCCCAGCCCCAATTCCCTGGGCTACGCCTATCGCATTGCCGATACGACTGCCTGGGACACCTGGCTAAGGCGGATGGCGGGCCATCCGGTCGCAGACCTGGAAGTGGTTCGCCGCACCCTGCGGGTGAAAGATCAAGGGGCAGCGGCGCGGATCGCCCAAGTTGCTCAGGATGTGCGCCCGGCGCCCGCGCCCACGCTCCAGGCACCGCCGCCTCCCATGCCGGTCGTCGCTGCGAGGCCGGTGCCAGCGCCATCGCTGAGCAAGGCCGCCGAATCACATGTGGCAGTTCAAGTCGCCGCGCCCGCAACATCCGCACCGCCGAAACCAGCTGTGAAGGGCGATCCGGTGAAAGAACGGATACTGGCTCTAGTCGCCGAGAAAACCGGTTATCCGGTCGATATGCTTGATTTGGATCTGGACCTCGAAGCAGATTTGGGCGTGGATACGGTCAAGCAAGCGGAGGTGTTTGCCGCGGTCCGTGAAACCTATGGCATCGTACGTGACGACACAATCAAGCTGCGCGACTTCCCCACTCTGGCGCACGTGATCCGCTTTGTGCACGAGCGGCGGCCCGATCTTGGCGCTAAGGCGACGGCCGCTCCGGCAGTAGAGGTGAAGCCGGAAATCAAGATCACGACGCCGCCGCCCGCGGTGATCTCTGCGAAAACCGGCGATAGCGTCAAAGAACGCATCCTCGCCTTGATGGTGGAAAAGACGGGCTACCCCAGCGACATGCTGGACCTCGACCTCGACCTGGAAGCGGATCTCGGCATCGACACCGTCAAACAGGCGGAGATGTTCTCCGCCATTCGCGAGATCTACAACATCCCGCGCGACGAGAACCGTAAGCTGAGAGACTACCCTACCTTGGCGCACGTCATCCGGTTCGTATTTGAGAAGCGGCCTGACCTGGCTGCCGCTCCGGCCGCAGTCGCGACCGCTGCGGTATCCGCTCCCGTCGCGGCACAAGTGACCGCCGACAGCAGTATTAAGGAGAAGGAACAAATCAAAGTCACGACGGCAGCGCCCGCAGCGATCTCCGCCGGCGATTCCGTCAAGGAGCGCATTCTGGCACTGATGGTGGAGAAGACCGGATATCCGAAGGACATGCTGGACCTGGATCTCGACCTGGAAGCCGACCTTGGCGTTGATACCGTCAAGCAGGCAGAAATGTTTGCAGCCATCCGCGAGATCTACAACATCCCGCGCGACGAGAACCGCAAGCTGCGCGATTACCCAACACTGGCACACGTCATTCGGTTCGTATATGAGAAGCGCCCCGACTTGGCCGGCGCGGCTCCGGCTCCGCCAAAAAGCAGCGAGATACCCGCGCCTGCTCCTGTTTTTGCTCCCGCACCCGCAACCGCGCCCGTACCCGTCGCGGCCCAGGCGGTCACGGACGAAATTATTAGGGAGAAGGTCCTGGAAATCGTAGCCGAGAAGACGGGCTATCCCAAAGACATGTTGGACCTGGATCTCGATCTGGAAGCGGACCTCGGCATCGACACCGTCAAACAGGCGGAGATGTTCGCGTCGGTGCGAGCGGCGTTCAACATTCCGCGCGATGCGGATCTCAAGCTGCGCGACTTCCCCACCCTGGCTCATGTGATCAAGTTCGCGCACGACAGGCAGCCGGGCCGAGCGGGAGCGCCTGCTCCAGTTCCCGCCATACAAGAAAAGGATGCACCGGCGGAGGCGAAGCTAGCGGCATCGCCATCCCCGGCTTCGCTGCCGGTCGCCCCCGCGCGCCCGGTCCTGGCCAATTTCGATGCCACAAACCAAATTCCCCGCCGCGTGCCGACGCCCACCTTGCGCCCGCCGCTCACCATGTGTAAGCCCACCAATGTGGCGCTAAGCCCCGGCCATCGCGTCGTGATCATGCCGGACAAAGGTGGAGTGGGAGACGCGCTGGCTCAACGACTGCAGAAGCTGGGTGTAGAAGTTCTCCGCATCGAGGACGCGTCAGACTCCGACGCGCTGACTAATCGCCTCAGGAACTGGCTGGCCGCGGGTCCGGTGCACGGAGTCTACTGGCTGCCCGCGCTCGACCACGAGGGCCCGTTGAGCCAGATGGACCTGGTTACCTGGCATGAAGCCTTGAGGGTGCGCGTTAAATTCCTCTATGCGACGATGCGCATCTTGTTCGAGCAGGTTTCGGCGGCGGGCACGTTCCTCGTGTCGGCAACTCGGCTTGGCGGACAGCATGGCTACGACGACGCCGGAGCGGTCGCGCCGCTGGGCGGCGCGGTGGTGGGCTTCACCAAAACATACAAGCGGGAGCGCCTGGACGCCCTCGTCAAAGCAGTCGATTTCGAACCCGAGCGCAAGGCAGCAGAACTTGCCGAAATCCTCATCGAGGAAACCCGGCGCGACCCCGGCGCGGTCGAGATCGGCTACAAGGGAGGACAGCGTTGGACCGTTGGGCTGCAAGAACAGCCGGCCACCGACGGCCAGCCCGGTCTCACGCTGAATAAGGACACCGTCTTTCTGATCACCGGCGCGGCGGGAAGCATTGTCTCGGCCATTACCGCCGACCTGGCGGCTGCTTCTGGCGGCATCTTCTATCTGCTCGACCTTGTGCCGGAGCCCGATCCGAATAATCCCGACCTCAAACGCTTCCTGAGCGACAAAGAGGGCCTCAAGCGCGATCTGTTCACGCGCATCCAGGCGCGCGGCGAGCGCGCCACGCCGGCGCTGGTGGAGAAGGAACTAGCGGCCCTGGAGCGAGCGCAAGCAGCCTGCAGCGCGATCGATGCCGTACGCGCGGCCGGCGGCACGACGCACTACTTCAGCGTCAACCTCACGGATGCCGATGGTGTGGCCAAGGTGATCAGCCAGGTGCGCCAGCGCAGCGGGCGCATCGACGTGCTTTTGCACGCCGCCGGCATGGAGCGCAGCCACTTTTTGCCGGACAAGGACCCACGCGAGTTCGATCTGATCTTCGACGTCAAGAGCGACGGCTGGTTCAACCTGCTGCGTGCCATCGGCGACATGCCCCTGGGGGCAACGGTGGCGTTCAGTTCGATCGCGGGCCGCTTTGGCAACGCCGGACAGACGGATTACAGTTCCGCCAACGACCTGTTGTGCAAGATCACGTCGAGCTTCCACACCACCCGCCCGACCACGCGCGGCATTGTGATCGATTGGACAGCGTGGGGCGGTATCGGCATGGCCACTCGCGGCTCCATCCCCAAGATGATGGAAGTGGCTGGCATTGACATGCTTCCGCCCCAAGCGGGCATTCCTTTGATCCGCCGCGAACTGACTGCCGGAGGGACGCGCGGTGAAATCGTCATCGGCCAGCGTCTCGGTGTTCTGCTGAATGAATGGGACGCCACCGGTGGCCTGGATACAAACGCCATCGAGGTCCTCGGGGACCAGCGCTTAAGCGCGCCGGGGCCGATGATCGGCAAAATCGCCGCCATGGGCCTGCGCAGCGGCCTCACGATCGAGACCACGCTGGACCCTGCGATTCAACCGTTCCTGCACGACCATCAAATCGACGGCACGTCGGTGCTACCCGGCGTCATGGGCGTTGAGGCCTTTGCGGAAGCCGCCGCATGCCTGCTTCCTGGCTGGCAGGTCGAGGCGGTGGAAGACGTGAACTTCCTGGCGCCATTCAAGTTCTACCGAAACGAGCCGCGCACGGTGACGGTTCAGGCGGTGATTTGTCCGCAGGGTGATGCCTTGGTGGCGGACTGCCGGTTGATCGGCCGCCGCTCACTCCCCAATCAAACGGAGCCGCAAGAAACTACGCACTTCAACGCCCGCGTGCGGCTGACGAAACAGCCGCCCAAAGCGGTGACCGTGCCGGCCCTGGGCGTACCGGTTGGGTCCATCGTCGAAGCTGCCGACATCTATCGCGCTTACTTCCACGGACCGGCGTACCAGGTTCTGGAGCGGGCTTGGTGGGATGGACAGCGGATCGTCGGCCAGATGGCCGAAGACTTGCCCAGCAACCACCACCCGCCCGAGCGGCCAACGCTGATGGCGCCGCGGCTGATCGAGCTTTGCTTCCAAACCGCCGGGCTCTGGGAAATGGGTGTGCAAGGCCGGATGGGTCTGCCGCAGCATATTCATCGAGTCTGCTTGTGGCGCGCCCCAGAACTGGTCGAAGGCCGGCTCTATGCTCTAGTCACTCCCCATCCGGATCGAGGAAGCTTCGATGCGGAAGTTGTGGATACGAAGGGGAACCGGTACTTACATCTGAGCGGCTACCAAACGGTGGCGCTCCCCGACGGCGTGGACGCCGAACCCTTGAAAGCACTGCAAGCCATCATGTCACTGCAAGCCGTCGCGGCCTAACCAACGTAGTTGATGGCCGTGACGATCCGTTGAGCGGAGGGCTTATGCAGCACGAATTTCAACGCGTGGCTATCGTCAATCGCGGCGAAGCCGCCATGCGTTTTATCCACGCGGTCCGCGAGTTCAATCAAGAGCAAGGCACATCGTTGTGCACCATCGCGCTCTTCACCGACCCCGACCGCCATGCCATGTACGTCCGTGAAGCGGACGAGGCGGTGTCTCTCGGCCCCGCTCAAGTCATCGACCCTGGCACTCAGCACGCCAAGAGCAGTTACGTCGATTATGGCCGACTCGAACGGGCGTTGGCGGAGGCACACGCGGACGCGGTCTGGGTAGGGTGGGGCTTTGTCGCCGAGCACGCCGAATTCGCCGACCTCTGCCGCGAGATCGGCCTCGTGTTCATCGGTCCGGATGGCGATGTGATGCGGAAACTGGGCGACAAGATCGCCTCCAAGCTGCTGGCCGAGCAGGCGCAGATACCGGTCGCGCCGTGGAGCGGCGGACCGGTGGAAACGATTGCCGACGCCTGTCGCCATGCCGAGCATCTGGGCTATCCGCTGCTGATCAAGGCCACGGCTGGAGGCGGCGGTCACGGCATTCGCCGGGTGCATTCGGCGGACCAGCTCCCGCAAGCGTTTGAGAGCGCCCGCAGCGAGGCGTTTAAGGCCTTTGGCAATCCAACCGTTTTCATGGAGCAACTGCTGCAGGGCGCGCGCCACGTCGAGGTCCAGATCATTGCCGACCATTACGGGACGACGTGGGCAGCCGGGGTGCGCGACTGCACCATCCAGCGTCGCCACCAGAAGGTCCTCGAGGAAGCACCCTCGCCGGCGCTCTCTCCAGAGCAAGATCAGGCGCTGCGTGAGGCCGCCGTGCGCTTGAGCCAGGCGGCCGGCTATCACAACGCCGGTACCGTGGAATTCTTGTACCAACCGGAAGGCCAGCGCTTCTCGTTCATGGAGATGAATACCCGGTTGCAAGTCGAGCACCCGGTGACGGAATGCACGACCGGGCTCGATCTGGTCAAGCTTCAGATTCACGTCGCGCGCGGCGGCCGCCTGGAAGGAGAACCGCCGCGCACCGCCGGTCATGCCATCGAGGTGCGGCTGAATGCGGAAGATCCAGCCAACGGTTTCGCTCCCGCCCCGGGCGCCATTGAGCGCTTCAGGATTCTGACGGGGCCGGGAGTGCGGATTGACACCGGTGTAGTGGAAGGCGATTCCGTTCCGGCGGAGTTCGACTCCATGATCGCCAAGATCATCGCCTTCGGTCACAACCGGAAAGAAGCGCTTTCCCGGCTGCAGCGGGCACTACGCGAGAGCGTCGTTGTCATCAAGGGTGGAGCCAGCAACAAAGCCTTTCTCCTGGAATTGCTGAACCGGGCTGAGGTGCAGCGTGGCGAAGTAGATATCGGATGGCTGGACCGCCTGGCGGCCAGCGGCGAGCACGTCTCCCGACGTTACGCAGACGTGGCTCTTATGGCTGCGGCGATCGAAGCCTACGATGCCGAGTTGGCCATCGAGCAGACGCAGTTCTATGCGTCGGCCGTGCGTGGGCGGCCCCAGGTCCGGAGTGGGGTGGGCCGGACAGCGGCGCTGCGCTATCGCGGGAATGCCTACTCGCCCAAAATTTATCGCCTTGGCCCCCGCCAATACCGGGTTGAGGTGGATGGATCGCGCGTCGATGTTCAGATCGATCGCCTGGGTCAGTTTGAGTATTGGCTCACCGGCTTCGGGCGGCGCTTCCACGTCGTCTCCGTGGTCCAGGGACTGAGTTACAGCATCGAGGTGGACGGCGTCTCGCATCGCATTGATCGCGATGACGGCGGCGTGGTGCACGCGCCGGCGCCGGCGGTGGTGGTTTCCATTGCGGTGAAGCCGGGCGACACGGTTGCGGTCGGGGATCGCCTGGCAGTGCTGGAAGCCATGAAAATGGAAATGCAGGTAGTCGCCCCATTTTCTGGAAAAGTCCGGTGCGTGATGACGATACCCAACGTGCAGGTTGACACCGGAGCCCCACTCCTGCAGATCGATCCCGCGGCCGATGACCAGACATCTGCGGCGGCCGAGCGGGTGGTTTTTGGCGCGTCGCTCGCTTCGGGCGGAAAAGGGGAAGCCCTGCCTTCTCGCTGCCGCCAGAACCTGAAAGAACTCCGCCAGCTGGTGCTGGGCTTTGATGTGGACCCCGCCCACACCGCGCGTCTGCTCGCCGAATGGAGCCGGAATTGCCCCGCGGACAGCGCCGAAATAAGGCAGGGCGAAGAAGAAATCCTCAACATTTTCGTGGACATCTGTTCTTTGTTCCAGCGCCAACCCGAGGTGGACGATCCCGCCAGCGGGGAAGCCCCCAGCGCCGAGGCCTACCTCTTTTCCTACCTGCGCATGCTTGAGACGCGGGGCGAGGGGCTCCCACCAGCCTATGTCGATGCCCTCCGGCGCGCGCTGGCTCATTACGGCGTGCCCACCCTGGAGCGCTCGCCCGAACTGGAAGAGAGTCTGCTCTGGATCTACAAATCCCACCAACGTGTGGAGCAGCAAGTAGCGCCGATTCTGGTCGTGCTCGAACGGCGTCTGCAGCGCGTCGAAACCCTGGCGCCCCACGCCGACGAAGCTTTTCGCACGCTCCTCGACCGCATGATCTCCATTACCCGCGACCTCTTTCCCGCGGTCAGCGACCTGGCCCGGGAGGCGCGTTATCGCTACTTCGATCAGCCGCTGTTTGAGAGCGCGCGGAAGCAGGTCTACGCGCAAGTGGAAGAGAGTCTTGCCTATCTCGCCGCCAATCCCGAGGCCGCGGACCGCCGCGAGAGAGTGCGCACCCTGGTCGAATGTCCACAGCCCCTGGTGAGCCTGTTCGCCGGCCGGTTCGCCGGCGCGCCCCCCGCCTTGCGCCAGTTGATGTTGGAGGTGCTCACCTGGCGATATTACCGGATCCGAATGCTCATGGATTTTCGCTCTCAAGCGGTAGACGGGCATTGCTATGCCTCGGCCGAATACGACCATGAGGGCAAGCGCATCCACGTTTTCACCACCCATGCCGACTATGCCCGGCTCCCCGACACGGCAAGGAAACTGTTTCCTCTGATCGCAGAAGTACCCGCCGACCATGACATCGTCATCGATTTCTACGTCTGGCATCCCGGCTTGTTGAGCGATCCGGAGACTACACAGCAGGAAGTTCGCCTCATGCTCCACCAGGCCGGCTTCCCTCGCCCCATCCGGCGCGTCGTGGTCGCCGTCGGCGGCCCGGGTCGCGGCCAGGGCATGGGCGGCATGCAGCATTTCACTTATCGTCCGTGCAATGACACCTATGAAGAGGAGAAACTCTATCGCGGACTGCACCCCATGATGGGCAAACGGCTTCATCTCTGGCGGCTCAACAATTTCAACGTTGAGCGCCTGCCCTCGGTCGAAGATGTTTACCTCCTCCGTGGCGTCGCTCGCGACAATCCGAAGGATGAACGCCTGTTCGTTTGTGCGGAAGTGCGCGATCTCACCCCGGTGCGCGATGAGACTGGTCGCGTTGTGCAACTGCCACATCTGGAGCGCGTGTTCGCGGAAGCGCTGGCCGCCATCCGGCTCTTCCAGTCGCGACGGAAGCCCCACGAGCGTCTCTATTGGAATCGGATCCTGCTTTACGTGTGGCCACCGCTTAATCTCAAGCCGGATGAACTGAATGACATCGTGCACAAGCTGGTCCCAGCGACCGAAGGCCTGGGGTTGGAACAGGTGGTGGTGCGCGCCCGCATTCCTAGCCCGGAGACCGGTGAGTTGCGCGATATGGTGGTGCGCATCTCCAGCCCGGGTGGCAGCGGCTTGCTCGTCACCTTCCGCCCCGCCAACAAACTGCAACCGATTCGGCCATTGAGCGAATACGAGCAGAAAGTCGTCCGCATGCGCCAGCGCGGACTCATCTATCCATACGAAATCATCAATATGCTTACCCCGGCTCCGCAAGACACGCGGGCGGAATTTCCTCCCGGCGATTTTGTGGAGCACGATCTGGGCCCGGACGACCGGCTTATTCCCGTCGATCGGCCCTATGGCCAAAACAAGTGCAACATCATCGCGGGCGTCATCCGCAACTTTACCGCCAGGTATCCCGAAGGCATGGCACGAGTCCTGCTGCTGGGAGATCCGGGCAGGGACCTGGGCGCCCTTGCCGAACCCGAATGCCGGCGCATCAGCGCCGCTGTGAATCTAGCCGAAGAAATGGGCGTGCCGCTGGAGTGGTTCCCCATCTCGGCTGGGGCCAAGATCTCGATGGACAGCGGGGTGGAGAACATGGACTGGATTGCCCGCGTCCTGCGCCGCCTGGTCGAGTTCACGCAAGCCGGCGGTGAAGTGAATCTGCTGATCAACGGGATCAATGTTGGGGCACAGCCCTACTGGAACGCCGAAGCTACCATGCTCATGCACACCCGGGGCATTCTGGTCATGACCCCTAAAGCTGCGATGGTGCTCACCGGCAAGCGTGCCCTTGACTACTCGGGTGGAGTCTCGGCCGAGGACAATCTAGGCATCGGCGGCTACGATCGCATCATGGGCCTCAACGGGCAGGCGCAGTATTGGGCCCGGGACATCGATGAAGCCTGCCACATCCTCATGCGCCATTATGAGCACACCTACATAGCGGCCGGCGAGCGCTTCCCGCGGCGGGCCACTACCACCGATCCCATCGACCGCGACGTGCAGGCCTATCCTCACAGTAAAAACGGCGAGGAAGGCTTCACGCGGGCCGGCGACATCTTCTCCAACGAGACCAACCCCGGGCGCAAGAAGTCCTTCGATATTCGCAGAGTGATGATGGCCGTCGTGGACCAGGACCATCCGCCACTGGAGCGCTGGCCTGGGATGCGGGCGGCCGAGACCGCGGTGGTCTGGGATGCTCATCTGGGCGGCTATCCCGTGTGCCTCATCGGCATCGAATCCCGGCCGGTTCCCCGGCTAGGGTTTGTCCCGGCTGACGGGCCGGATCAATGGTGTGCCGGGACGCTGTTTCCGCTTTCCTCAAAGAAAGTGGCTCGCGCCATCAATGGTGCCAGCAACAACCGGCCGGTGGTGGTTCTGGCTAATCTCTCGGGCTTCGATGGCTCCCCGGAGTCCATGCGCAAGCTGCAGTTGGAGTACGGCGCCGAGATCGGGCGGGCCGTCGTCAACTTCAAAGGCCCCATGATCTTTTGCGTGATCTCCCGCTATCACGGGGGCGCTTACGTGGTTTTCTCGCGGGCGCTGAACAAAGACCTCAAAGTGGTGGCCCTGGAAGGAACCTACGCCTCAGTCATAGGGGGCGCCCCGGCGGCGGCGGTTGTCTTTGCCGGCGAAGTCGAAGCCCGGGCTCGTAAAGATGCGCGGCTTGTCACCCTGAGCCAGGCCATCGCCCAAGCCGACGGAGTGGAGAAAGGCCGCTTGCGCACCCAGTGGGACGAACTCTTCAAAGTCGTACACTCCGAGAAGCTGGGCGAAGTGGCCGACGAGTTTGACCGCATACATAGCGTGCAGCGAGCCCTCAAAGTGGGCGCGCTCCATGAGATTATTCCGCCCGCCACGCTTCGCCCTTATCTCATCCATGCGGTCGAACGCGCGGTGGGAAAGGAGGAGGCATCAAGATTCGAGAAGCCAGAAACCCAGAAGGCCGACTCCATAGAGGCCGCTGCCTAGTTGGGCCGAGCCTTGGCCAGATTGTCCACGGAGGTCGACGCTTTCGCCGGGTTCTGGGCTTCTGGGACCGAGCAAGTATGACGGACGTGTATTGGCTGGAACAAACCGAAGCGGATGTGCCAGCGGAGAATGATTGGCTAAGCGCGAGCGAAGCGGTTCGCCTGAGCGGTATGCGCTTTGCCAAGCGCCGCGCTGACTGGCGGCTGGGACGCTGGACCGCGAAACGCGCCCTCGCCGTTTACCTGAAGCTGCCCGGTCATCCCCAGGCTCTTACCGGCATAGAAATACGCCCGGCGCCGTCCGGTGCGCCCGAGGTCTTCGTCGCCAACCAAGCAGCGGCCGTTACGATTTCGCTCAGCCACCGCGCCGGTAGAGCGGTTTGCGCCGTCGCGCTGTCTGGCGTGGCGCTGGGTTGTGACCTGGAAATGATCGAACCGCGTAGCGACGGCTTTATCGCTGATTATTTCTCGTCCGAAGAGCAAGCGTTGGTGGCGCGGGCGTGCGCGGCGGACCGGCCTCGGCTTTTGGCTCTGCTTTGGAGCGGAAAAGAGAGCGCGCTCAAAGCGCTGCGTACCGGGCTTCGACTCGACACCCGCTGTGTGATAGTCAGCCCCGTCGATGCGCCACCGCGCCGAGACGGAGACGGGTATATGGAAAATCCAGCTCTCACCTTGGGGCCGTCATACAGTCCCAATGGCTGGCGTCCGCTGCAGGTTGGTTACACCAACGGTCAAATCTTCCAGGGCTGGTGGCTACACACAGGCAACCTGTTGCGGACCCTGGTCGCCGCGCCGCCGCCGGTCCCGCCGATTCGCCTGGAAGATCCCGACTTAGAATGGGCCTGGAATCGCAACCCTTAAGCCCCACGAAGAACAAAGATTAAATGGTGAGCGCGGGAGGAATCGAACCTACAACCTACTGATTAGAGCCTGGGGTCTCGCAAACCCCTAAACTATTGAGCTTGGGCGGGCAACCGGCGGCGGGTTGGGGCGGGAGAGGGCGGTTTTGGGCGTACTTGAACCCAAGATGAACCCAAGAAAAATCAAGAGCTGCCGCAGATCTTGAGCGCAGAGAGGCTCATTGCCTCTCATAGTTGGATCGAGCCCGTAGCGAAGCAGCAGTCAAGGGCGACCGAAGGGAGCCGCGCAGCAGGCTTGTCCTTGACGGCTGCGAAAGCGAAGGGCAGTGGCTCCGGTTTGTCGCCCGGGTGATCCCCGATCTCGAAAATCTATGCCAAACGGAGGGAGTGTGCATCTGTGCAGGGTATGGCTGCCCGGAAGGGCTTCCCAAAGTACCATCTTTGCTCGTCGAAAACCGAGATTAACAGCGCCCGGAGCTTATCTTCTCTTCTCCTGTTTTGGAAATTTCAGCTTCTATTGACTGCAAGGGCTCTTTTTGTATTGCTTCGCAATCCATTCCAAGGTCGCTACCCGGTCAAAGATGCTACTTTCCACATCCGTCGCGGCATCATCAACTGAAGACAGTGCCTTCTCCACTGACGCCACCATTGCAGACCGATCTAACGGTAAGGTGCAAAATACCAAATCCTCCCGCAAGACATCGTGCACGAGTCCTAACACACGCCCAACTTCAAGCATCCGAGTTACTACAGGCTCCGACTGCGCGTTGGCCAAGTCGCGCATTTCCTGTTCAATGTGGCTCCAATTGAGCAGCTCATGTTTATCGAGACGCTTGACGTTGCATTGCTGCGTCGCTTCGGTGTGGATACGGTGGGCGAGTTCCACCGCTGCCAGCGTCTTGCCGAGAATCACCGGAGAACTATCAGTGGCAAAAGCATCACAGCTTAGAAACAGGAGAATCGCTGCAATCAGGTGCGGCTTCATGAATCACAGAATACAGCGCTAAGACAAAACGAGCTAGTGATTCGCTCGCCGGGTTACACTCCTCACAGAGAGACGATGAGGTTACGGAAACGGTGCTATGCCGGGCACGGAGGAACCAGCGGTACCGCAGGTATGCGGAGACCGTCATGTAGTCTCCCCGGCATTGCAAGATTGGTCCCGTTCCAGCGGGCCGGATCGAATGCACCTCGATGGACGTATTCGAGCTTAGCGAACGAGGAAGTGAAATTGCCACCAGGCACGCAGCGGACAGAGTGATTCCCCGCCAATACCGCCTGGAAGACTTCGCGCGGTTCATCGCAAAAATGGCATACGGATACGCCGTTGAGAGGTACGGACTTCAAGCCTTTGAGAAAGTCTATGTGCTGCCCGCAATTCTTGGGGAGTCCGACGACATCGGGCGGTGGGTTGGATGCTCTGATCGTCGCGAATTTCCAGTGAGGCAGGGCAATGTCTCTGTCGGCTTTAGAATCATTTCCGGAGATGAGCTCGTTGTGAAGATAAAGATGTTCCCTCAATTCGACGGGGCCGAATATGTCGTTGTCGTAGGCAAGATAAAGGGAATCTATCGGAATTACATTCACTCTCGGGGTGAGGACGGATGAGCCGACGCTCGATGCGGCGAAACTCTTTGCCTTTCGAAATCCTAAAGGCTGCTTGGATGCACTGCAGTGAGACCACTGAAACGGTTCAAATCTGCCACGTTCAACGTGAGTATGTGGCTTACCCGGTGCACGTACATGGCGGCGGGTAACCGCGCATCGTGTACCTGGACACCCAAGACCCCGTGTTGCACAACAATCCTGCGCCACTCTCGATAAACGGCTTCACTGTCTGGCAAGAAACTCATGCCAGCCTCGATTGCACGCACCTCACTCTCGGCTTCGGCCACCGTCAAGCCGAGACCATTGCGGACAAGAGGGCGCGTCATCACGTTCCAAAGTTCAGCAATGTTTTGGTGTGTATAGTGAAGAATCGTGCCTTGGGAGGCGAGCCGCGCGAGCGCTGTGTCCACGAGCTGGTGCTGAGGATCGGAGCGCCGTGTCATCCGTAGCAGGATGTTGGTATCAACGAGACACGACGCAATAGCCATTTAGTCGTGATCCTGGTAAAGCCACTCGCGGGAAATGGTCTCGGGCAAAGGCGGAATCTTGTCCGAGAATTGGGCCAGCGAGTCGAGCCAAGCCCGAATTTCCTTAGGCGTGCGGGGCTGCCTAGTCTCCGGAGGACGCGCCAACTGTTGCGCCAAAATCGCTTGGACATAGGCTTCGAGAGACAAGCCGCGCGCCTTGGCCGCTGCTGCGAGTTCATCAGGGATGTTGATCGTGACTACCATGTGAAAACTTTAGCACGAATTGACGATTGTGGTAATTGTCCAGATGCGATTTTGCCGCCAACCCTGCGCTGCGGTGATAACGAGGAAAGTTTCACTGCATCCAACTCCCATTGTGTTACCGTACGAGACGGGGTCCGGTTTTCCTAGAGGCTTTGCCCGGCCATGGCTGGACATGACTCTGGTTCTTCCGATGTGCGAATAAAAGAATTGTTGGATTGATAAATGTGGTTTTAATGGGCGGGACAGTTTTCGTGCTTGGAGCCGGTGCTTCTTACGGCGATACGCTACAATTCCACCCCGGATATCCTGACGGGACCTCTGCGCCTCCACCTAATCCTCCTCTCACGAATCAGTTCTTCGACGCCAATTATCTGTATGGGCAATCCGAGGAGGTCGAGAAGGACTATTCCCACCTCGTGGCTCACATAAGGAATCATTGGGGCATACATGGACCTCTTGGCGGTCCTTCCTGGGCATCGTTGAGCATTGAAGAGGTCTTTACTTCTCTGGCTCTTCTGAACGATTTCTCGCCGGCAGGTACAAACGAAAAGGCCCTTTCTCAACTACTTTTGAACGATCTCCATCGATACGTCCGCAGAAGTATTGGTCTGAGCACCCTCTTCAGGTTTGGCACTCACACACGATATTTGGCGCAGCACCTCAAGCCCGAGGACTCCGTCATCAGTTTCAACTACGATCTTCTTATGGATCAGGAGTTGCTAAACAACGGAAGCACCCCCTTACAGTACCAGAACTTCTGCGCGAAGCTTTTGGGTACGGATATTCTCGATGTCGGAGACAGCTATCGAGAGATTCGCGAAACGCTCACGGAGCCAGTAGCGCCGGGTACAAGCAAAGGGCCCTCGGGTCTCCCATGTGGTCTGTACGTGAAACTCCACGGATCTCTGAATTGGTTCGTATGCCCAAACAGCACTTGCCCTCGATCAAAGAGCTTCGTTGTCGTGCCATCAGTGACGCAGTGCCTTGGTAGCTCGGTGCTCGGCATTGATTTCCAATGTAATTATTGCCACAGCGAACTAATTCCGTTCCTGGTTCCTCCGCTGGTGCAGAAACCTGTAATGAACAATCCTCAGCTTCGGAACATCTGGGGCAATGCATTCGCGCTGCTTGCGAACGCGTCGAGGATAGTGGTCATAGGATTCTCGTTCCAACCATCCGATTTTTACGCAGCTTGGCTCTTCCGCTACGCATTAAGGTACACGAAGGATGCAAAGGTTTGGGTCGTAAATCCGCAGAACCGGCATCGGGAATTTCGAGACCGCATGAAGAGCATCTTTGGAAACGGGTGTGACACCTCGTATGCCGACTTCGAGCAGATCAACAATGTCTTAGGGGCTTTGTAACGCCTTCTGCGCCGGAATGCAGCAAATTCTGTTTCGACGCCCATGTGTGCCGTGCGGGTGTGCCGTAAGTGTGCCGTACGCCTCGATCCACTATGCGCCAATACGGACTTTTTCGATGCTTCAGCAGAGCGCTTCCGTGCGGGCCTGGCAGTGGGCAATTTGCTGATAAGGATGGTGAGCGCGGTAGGAATCGAACCTACAACCTACTGATTAAGAGTCAGTTGCTCTGCCAATTGAGCTACGCGCCCGGAAATCACATGCGGATGTTGCTGCCGAAGACGTTCGCAAAGCCGCAGCAAGTAGCAGTCGGAGACGTGCGACGAATTGAGTGTAACACGAACCCCTGGGTGCGCTTCAACGCCACGAATTCCCAGGCCCGCAGACTGCGGGGGGGGGACTACAGCCGGCGGTTCTTGTCCACACTGGCCACAAGCACACTGTCCTTCCGTAATCCTTCCTTCGCACCGCCACCTGCAACATTTCCGCGAAAACCGGGTTTCACGTAACACGGAGGTTCCTCCATGAAACGATTCAGGCCCATTCTTTGTCCACTGGCGCTGCTGGTTCTGCTCTCAGCATGGCCCCTGCTGGCGCAGACCCGGACGCAGCCCCCAACGTCCACCGCATCCCAGGGAACAACCGGGGCGGCCTCTACCACTCCGGGCGGGCGGCGCGGAGGTCAGCAGCCGTGTTGGCAGCAGGTGGGCATCTCCCAGTCGGCGGTGCAGCAGCGCAAACAGATCGAAGCCAATTCCCGCAACCAGATGGAGTCAGTGTGCAGCGACTCCTCGCTGAGCGCACAACAGAAGCAGCAGAAGATCCATCAGCTGCGGGAACAGGTGCGCAGCCAGCTACAAGCTTTGGTGAACCCGCAGCAGGAGCAGGCGCTGAGATCCTGCCGGCAGCAACGGGGTGAAGGTCGAGGCGAGGGCGGTGCACGCGGCGGAAAGGGCGGGCATGGCGGCGAAAGCCCATGCGGCGAGCGGGCCGGCGGCGGCCATGGCGCCAGACCATTTCAATCGGAGTCAGAGTCAGAGCAGCAGTAGGCGCGTGCTCATCCAGGAGATTCTCACCAAGAAGTAAAGACCGTACTCAACATTTCCCGCGACCAGGGTTTCACCACTTTCCTCGCGGGAATTCATTGCCATGCGAGTTGGGCCAACGCTCGCTCCAGAGCGCGCTTCTGAAGTTCCCTAGGAGCGGGCCACTGCGTCGCGAACCCCGCGGCTGGCCCGCCGTGCTGGCAGCGTTTCCACCTCGACGGGTGGACGCCGTTCCAACGTCCCGATGATGGGGGCATCCTCCCAACCGTCCACCAGCGCCAGGCTCGCGAACCGTTGCTCCGCACACAGGCCGTCAATCAGCCTCTGTTGCCACGGCCGCAGCACCTGGAGCGGCAATGTCTGAAAGTTGCGGAAAATCCATAGCAGGTAAATGCGTTGCCGAAATGTCGGCAGGATGTAACGTGGCCCAAAAGGCGTAAGCACACGCAGCACACCACCCGACAATTTTTCCATCCACATGACCGGACCTACCCTAAGCGACTGCGTTTTCGATATGTCCTTGAACCAGAGCAATTCAAGGGCCAGCATTATTGCACCAATCTTGATGCATGGGTATCCTAAAATTAAAATTTTATTGTTTCTTACAGGCGGGGGCCCCAGGCCAGAAGTACAGCAAAAGCAGGCAATCGCCCATTATCCCGGGATCTCGGGCAAAATCTCTATGTTGCGGATGTTGGCCGCCAGCCCAAAATTACCTCCCTCCCCGGTATTTTCCACCCGCACCACCGAGGCTTGGCAGCACACCCAGCGTTTCTCGCCGTTGGTCAGTTCTGGCGGCAGAATCAACACCATCTCCAAATCGGTCCCTTCGCTGATGTGGGAATCGGTGTAGAGGAAGATCCCGCTGGTGCTCAAGTCGCGGGTGTACCCCGTAGTCTGGACCTTTCCTTCCTTAGACTTGACGGTAACCGGCAGCCGCACCGGGATGCGATTTCGGGAGCGACGCTCGGCCTTCGGAGGGGGCATGGGCGAGGCGAGAGTACCACACGGGCAAGGTGGATGGTTGACTTTTGATGGAAGACCCTGCAGCAGTCTTTCCGCGACAGGCAGATTCACTTCTGGGAAGATTAGTTCCGATTCGGTAGCGAAGCAGACAAATCAACAATTTCTCTACGGGTATTCCGGCCGCTTGCCCCGAGCCGCCGGCACCACCAAAGCCTGTTCCATGGTGGCGACGTTCGTCCCCCGCAGGGTAGCTTCAACTTCGTGCATTTTGTCGGTGGCCCCGGTCTCCGCGTAGGCCCGGGAAAGCAATTCCATGGAACACGGATTCTCCCGATCCTCTTCCAGGTGAGGAATGGCGTCCGCGAATTTCTGCTTGGCCATCAGCAGGGCTCCGGCGGCGCCATGGTAGGAAGTCTGGATGACATTATTGCGGCTGTTGCCAGCCATGCTTTCCAGTTGGTGGAGGGTCTTGTCCGCGAGTTCCTGATTTCCGGCGTGCGCGGCACGCACGGCTCGATAGCGCAGGATGCGCGCCCGCTCCTGTTCCCGGTCCGACTGCGCAATATTCGCCTGGTGGCTCAGTGCGTCTTCGGCAGCGTCCAGATGCTTCAGCCCCGCGGCATCCTCACTCTGGTACATGCCCATCATGCGATGAGCCTGCGCTTCCTCCAGATGGAGTCCCTCAGCATGGGCGTTCTCTGCAACTGCGCTGAAAGCCTTATCGGCTTCGGCGAAATTATCTTCCCGCACCCAACTCATGGCTTTCTGCAGACCGTAGTCCAGCCGGTCGGCATCGGTGTGCACCCCCCGGATCGCCTTGTCGTACTCCACCCGGGCCCGCGCCTCATCCCCCATCAAAGCGTAGGTGTCTCCCAGACCAAGCTGAGACGAAGCGAAATCCGGATCGATTTTCAACGCCGCCCGGTAATGCTCCAGCGCCGCGTCAAACTTTCCTGCCATGCGCAGAATCTCGGCATAAGAATCCTGCGGGTTGGGTTCCTTGGGCAGCACCGCGATGTATCGCTCCATGGCCGCGAATGCCTTGTCGAACTCACGGTTCCGCGCGTAGGCATATCCCAGGTCATTCAACGCAGCGGGATAGTTCTTGTCGATGGCCAGCGCCCGCTCCAACATCTTCTGCGAAGGCCCGTATTCGTTCTCTCCCATCAGCCAGTTCCCCGCCATATACAGGACCCGCTTGTCCTTGGGATACATTTCCAGCATGTCGTTCATGGCGGCAATGCCGGCGATGAAATTGTTCTCCTGCACGTTGGTGATCCACTCGATCATCAACCGCTCGCCCGGCGTCACCTTCGACGCTAGCCCCTTGGCCTTCTCCCGCGCCGCACTGGCTTCCGCCGGATTGCGGCTGTTGAAGGCCACCCATAAGTACGCCAGCGCGAAGTTCGGATCGGCTTCCGCCGCCGCTCGCCAGCCGATATTGGCTCGCTCCAGGTACAGGTTCTCGTAGTCCGCCATGGCCCGCTCATACAAATCGCGCGCCTTGGGCGACGAGGTGGTCACCGGCATGGTTTTGGTTGCACCGGGCTTGATGTGGTGGGCATAGGACGGCACAACCCACCCGAAGCAGACGAGCAGCAAGATGCAGGCAACGCGGCGCATCAGGAATCTCTCTAATGTGGATTTTCGCTTCTGCAGCGGAATCTAGCACGGGTCAAGCGTCGGCCCAAGTGACGGAAGGGGTACGACTGGTGCCGGCGAGCAGGTCTCAAGCCTCAGGCGACAGGTTGCGGGTTCGTGACGAAGTCACACCTGAGACCTGAGACCTGGAACCCGAGACCCGCACGAAAAAAGCTCCTCCTGCCTGCGCAGGAGGAGCCAGGAGGAGTGCTCGTGCTCGATCGCTAGAAAGTAATCTTTACCGCGAACTGAACCCCGCGCGGCCCGCCTCCACCCAGGAATGGGTTGCCGATGCCCACGTCGCCGGTGGCGGTGAGGGGCAGGAAGCCAACGCCGCGACCGTTGCTGGCGAGTCCGTTGTTTGCCGCATCAGTAATGAAGTTCGGCAGATTCGGATTGGCGAAGTTGGGGTGATTAAACAAGTTGAAGAACTCAGCGCGGAGCTGCAGGTTCACACGCTCGGTGATGGCTGTGTTCTTGGAGACGGAGAAGTTAAATTCTTTGAAGCTGGGCCCCTTGAGGGAGTTGCGCCCCAGGTTGCCGAAGTGACGAGTGCCAGACAAACATCCGCTGTCGCCCGTCGTTCCGGGAGCTACGAACGTGTTGCCTAACGTACAAGGTACCTGGAAAGACGAAAGATCAACGCTCGAGGCGCCACTGCCGTAACGGATCGGACCCACCACATCGGGCCGGTCAAAGCCTTCGCCCGATCCCGAGTAATCACCTTCGAAGTTGTAATTAAGCTGGAAGGGTTGGCCGTCCTGCAGGTTCAATACGCCGTCGACACCCCAGCCGTTTTTCAGCCTGCTCCAATCCCCGCCAAGCTTGGGAAATTCATACCCGAAATTCCAGGTGAAGCGGCGCCGAATGTCGAAGTTGGAGTTGCCCCGCTCCAGGTTCGGGAAGAAGCTGTTGTTGGGCTGCGCCGCATTGGGAATGAAGTCTTCGCTGTCACTGGCATTGTCAATCGAGTGCGACCACACGAAGTTCACAGCCGAGTTGAGCCCGTGAAAGCTATTCACCCGCAGACTTGTCTGCAACGCGTGGTATGTGGAACTCGCCGTGGATTCTGCCTGGTTGACGTAGAAGAGAGCGGGGAAAACGGTTCGCGGTACATTGAAATTCACGCCATCTGGGCCATCGAAGCCGGCGATCGGACAGTTCGGTAGGACAGCCCCATTGCACTGGGCGCTCGACGTATCGTAGGCGGTGATCTGTGCCTGGGTCGGCTGGTTGATGTCACGGAAGCGGAACAGTTTGGTTCCCCTCGCTCCGACATAGCCTACCTGGAAGACGGCCTTGCTACTGAGTTGCTGCTGAATGTTCAGGTTGAAGTTCTGGGTGTAGGGCGTGCGGATGTGCGGGTCCGCCGCGAAGAAGTCACTCAGTTGAGAGAACCCCGAGAACACCGGCGTATTCGGGTCGAGCGCGCCGCCGAAGAGTCCGGCCGACCCGATCGCAGCCGGGCCAACCCCGGTGTATGCGGGCCCGGGACAAAACGCGCAGTTGTAGGGCACGTGGCCCAGGAAGATGTCCTGCGCAAACGCATCGTAGAACAGGCCCCAGCCGCCGCGGACCACCGTCCGCCCCTTGCCGGTCACGTCATAGGCGAAGCCGAAACGTGGGGCGAAGTTGTTGTAATCCTTGTCATAGAGCTGGTTCGTGGGAGTTACGTCTAAAGGAGCCGTCGGATCCAGGCGGTAGAAGAGGTTGTTCTTCTCTCCCACCACACCGAAGTAGTCCCAACGGACACCGAAATTGAGTGTCAGTCGCGCACTCATGCGGAAGCTGTCTTGAACATAAAATCCGTGGTTGTTTTCGAAAGAATGACGCAGGCTGTTCCCCTGTACCTGCTTGCCGCTGCTGGGTATTCCTTCCAGAAAAGCCTCCAGCGGCGTCAAGTCCGGATTTTCCGAATTATTCGGGTCGGGAATGCTGCCGAAGCTGAGCTTCCCGCGGAACGTATTATCCTGGATCAACTGGATCGTAGTCCGCCGGAACTCGTATCCGAACTTTACGTCGTGGCGACCGAACTTCCACGAATAGTTGTCAATGAAGTGCCAGTTGGAATCCACCCGCGACCGTGGAATCGAATTGGTCGCGCCAATCACGGAAAAGCCCCCTACCGAGATCTTCGGCAGACCGAAGTCGAACGGTGAAGTGACACCCGTGTTCAGCCCGATCGTCGTGGGATTGAAGCTGCTGTCCTCCGGGAAGAAGCCCTCCACGAACCGGTTCCACCCCAGGCGCGTCTCGTTCACCTTGGTCGGGCTGATCACCTTCACGTAGGAGAGGGAAACCAGCTGCACCCGCGTGGGCGTCACCGTGTTGAAGCCGGGCAGCAGGCCTCCCGCCAGCTGCGCGAAGGGGAAGCTCTGGTCGCTGTCCCCGAAGTAATAGCGGGCGCTGAACAGGTTGTTGGCATTGAAGTTGTGGTCCACCTTGGCGATCATGCTGTCCACGCGGTTCTTGAAGCGGGTGGAAGTCGCGAGGTTCGGGCCGTTGGGACAGCCGGTGTCAAACGCCGCGCCGGGAACGAAGCCCACGTTGATGTTCGGCGTCGGCCAGGGACGGCGCGCCAGCAGCGCGGCGGCCACGGCATTGGCGGCGCCTCCATCGAAGATGATCTGACCCGGCTCGGGCACGCAGCTCAGCCCCGCTTGCGCTCCCGACTCGCGCTGCCCTTCGTAATTGACGTAGAAGAAGGTCTTGTCCTTGATGATGGGCCCGCCGAGGGAGCCGCCGAACTGATTGTTGTGGAACGGGTCCTGCGGTCCCGGGGCAAAATTGAAGAAG